>DATMWK010000013.1:0-13144 GCA_035562555.1 Nitrososphaera sp.
TCTTGCCAACAAACATAATGTGCCATTTTACGTCGCAGCCCCTTTGTCAACATTTGATTTTGAAAGTAATCCCGATGATGTGATAATTGAAGACAGATCCGTAGACGAGGTGGTCAAGATAGGCAGGAAGAGGATTGCACCTAAGGGAGTAAGGGTCTTCAACCCTGCCTTTGACATGACGCCACCGGAGCTTATCACAGGCATCATTACCGAGAAAGGCGTACTCAAGCCGCCTTTTGAGAAGAATCTTAAAGCCTTGCTTGGCTGAAAAAGTTTTTATCATGTTTTGTGTGAAGCATATATAATAGTAGGAAGAGCCATGTCGACACAGCAAACGGTCACTGAAGAACAAGTTTATGCAGCATTGAAAAAGTGCATGGACCCTGAGATACCAGTCAATATAGTAGACCTTGGACTCATTTATGGAGTCAAGGTTGCTGACGGTAAAGACGTAGACATCAAGATGACAATGACTACCAGAGGCTGCCCCCTTCACGATACCCTAGTTAGTGATGTTAAGCGCTATGTAGGAAAGGTAAACGGAGTTGGCAATGTTAACGTCAACATAGTATGGGATCCTCCTTGGAGTCTTGAAAAAATGAATCAAGATGTGCGGGAGAAAATTGGATTTGGGAAGCCAAAGCTAAGATTCCAGATCGACTATGAAAACAGTAAACCTACGAGAATGGGAAGGCTTTCAAAGCAGGATGACGGATCGCTAATACTTGTAAACAATAAGGATCAAGGATTCATGGTTAATGAAGCAATCATAGAATTTTGGAACGTGTGCGATGGAACCAAGACCATAAACCAGATTACTGACCAATTCTCAGCCAAGCTTGGCTTGCCAAGGCAGCAGGTCGAGCAAGAAGCAGTTCAGCTACTGCAGCAGTTGCTTGAGGCAGAGCTTTTGAAGGCTTAATGCTGGAGATGTATCTTTTTCCCTTTTTTGCCTAGGCTAATTGTAGAGCTTGGCATGGGCGATGGCACACTTCTCGAAACCCTTGCCAAGCAAGATTGCAATTCGATATACATTGGAATTGAGCTTAACAATGAGCAGTGCATGCAGGCGCGGTCGAGAATCATTCTTTCCAATGTTATTATCGCAAATAAGTCATTTGAAGACCTTGTTCCGACATTCCAAGATGAATCTATTGATCAATTCATAGCAGTGTTACCTGATCCACTATTCATTGATGAGAAAAGGGAACAGCAATGGAAGCTGTTCTACAAGTCTGTCTACTACAAGCTAAAAAATGGAGGGCGACTCCAAATTGTTACAGAATTAACCGACGAGTTATTGCAGCCTATAAGCGACGATCGGTATTTGGCATGGACTGATTGGCTTAAGTCCTGCTTCACCTCACTGGGGTTTACACTAGCAGGTCAGCAGGAAGGTGCACCAAGACAATACGTATCGCGATGCATCAAGCAGTTCAGTGGAGACCCAGAGCGTATACGTATAATTACCCTTGATCTGTTGAAGCAGCGATCAAAATTTCAGTTACAGCCGCGTCTTAATGATCCTCATCTAATATGCTAAGGACCGTTTTATAATAGAATACCATCAGTTATGATAGAAAATTTTTCATTTTTCTTGGTTATACTTTGTATACTTTCTTTTGTTGTTCACTGCAGCACCACCAGAAACGTACGCACACCGAGAATGGATATAGCCCGTCGTAAGATAACAAAACTCTTCACTTGCAGTCATGGTGGTATATACGCGGCGGCATAACTAAATGCGATTGAGGAGTAAGTTAACCGCCTTTTGATAATAAGATCTGCTTATGGAGAATAGTTAGTATAGATTTGCATTCTGTAATAGACTAGATTGCGCAAACCAGACAAAAATATGCTCCAAAGAACAACAGGCTAAATGCATGTTGAATTATCCCTGACTTTATGACGCAGTGTAAGATGATTTGCCATGCAGCCTCTTGAGCAAAACTCGGCCTTGCAACCCTCATGCTTGCACGGCATCGGCTCAAGGTCATTGAATTTCTTGTTGCAGTATGTGCAAACCGTTTCAAGTTCAGGAAAGTCGTAGTTAAGAAAGGGGTCGCAGGAACGCTTTTCGCGGAACCACATAACATCTATGTTCATATTTTCAGCGTACGTCAGAACAGTATCATAAGCTTCGTAAAAGCCAGCCGCATAGAATTGACGAATAAATATAGAGCCATCAGGATATTTTTTTGAAGCAGGATTCCGATAGCAGACAAGCCACTTTTCTAAAGGCACATCATTATCAGATGCTATACTTTTCCTGTTGCCCGTGACCTTTTCATGGTATTTCATGAATGTTACATTTTAATTTCTTTCGATTGTATTAGATTATCAATTTTTTGGATCAGATAAGTGATATAAAGAAGCAGAGCTTCTTCTTCTATTACTTGGTAAATTTGAGGCCACATATCAAAAATTTTTCATTCTTACTAAATGAACGCCAAAAAGATGTCTGTGAATCTAGCGGCGTCCAAGTGCCTTATGCAAATACTGGTGTAGATCAGAGATATTGATCCTTTCCTGCTGCATTGTGTCCCTATATCTTATCGTTACAGTATCATCCTGCATTGTTGTCTTATCTACAGTCACAGCAAATGGCGCCCCTATCTCCTCAAGCCTGCGGTAGCGCCTGCCGATAGATCCAGATTCATCGTAGAAGGTGTCAAAGTCATATTTTAGCTCAGAATTGATCCGGCGCGCTTTTTGGTCAAGTCCGTCTTTGGTCATTAGCGGCAATATCCCGACCAAAATTGGTGCAAGGTAAGGCTTTAGGCGAAGCACTACTCTGTCATCATGCTGCTTGTCTTCATAGTAACAGTGCTCCAAAATTGCATAGATGCTTCTATCGATACCCATTGACAACTCAAAGACATGCGGTAGCACCTTGCTTTGGGTTGAAGAGTCTAATACTTCGAGGCTCTGCTTGCTTGTAACCGCATGCCCCTTTAGGTCATAGTCAGATCGATAGTTACATGCCACAAGCTCGAGCCATCCAATGCTCGTCTCAACTTCAAAGTCAAATGCAACAGAAGCATAGAAAGCTTTTTCATCAGCTGATAGCTTCCTGAATCGACTACGTTTTACATCTATGCCGGTCTTGTCATAAAACTCTATGAGAAGTGCCAGGTAGTATGTGATAAGCTTATTCGGTGTCAATCCTTTTCTAATTGCCTCCTCTGCAGTTACTTCGATTATGGATGAACCATCCGATAATCGAAGTATTGTATTTTTGACTTCTTCAAACTTTGGCATTTCATCCAGTCGGTCTGGGTTGCAAAAGACTTCTATCTCTGCTTGGTAAAATTCCCTTAAGCGCAGAAGGCTCTGCCTTGGCGCAATTTCGTTTCTGAAGCTCTTGCCCACCTGTGCTATGGCAAGGGGAAGGTGACCCCTCATTGTCTTAAATACACGTGCAAAGTCTACAAATATCGTCTGGCAGGTTTCTGGACGTAGATATGCTTCCTCTGCCTCAGGGCCGATGCCAATAGGGAACATCATGTTGAAGTTGCTTACCTCGCCAAACTCGCCATTGCAATTTGGGCATCGCAGATTGTGTTTTTCCATTAGCGCTTTGATCTCTTCTTCTGCCATTCTCTCTAACACATTCTCACCTGTTTTCTCTGTGATGAAGCGGTCTGCCCGGAAGGAAGATCCACACTTTGTGCATTTTACTACAGGGTCGGTAAAGTTGCCAATATGACCTGATGCAACAAAGACGCTCTTGCTCATTATCTGGCATCCGTCAATCTCCAGCATGCTATCACGCCGTACAAGCTCACGCCGCCATAGCTCGATAAACTTATTTTTCATGTTGACGCCTGTGGGCCCATATTCCCAAAAGCCAGCAGGCGCATCTGAGTAAATCTCACAACTTGGAAAATAGAACCCTCGCTCGAGTGCTAGTTTCATTATGTCATCATAATTACCGACCATCTGCAAGAAGCAGAAATCTCTGAGAGGCTTTAAGTTTATGCCTATGTTTTATGCCAAGAGCATATATCATTTGTAAAGACATAACATTTTATCTCAGTCACATTTCCTAGGTTTTAGATTGAAGGTATCAGATAGGACACATGGGGTAGAGTATGCTATCCGAGACATTATCATTTACGCCCGCAAATACCAGGAATCCGGCAAGGAGATAATCTACCTTAACATAGGAGATCCTGTCAGGTTCGACTTCAAGACGCCCGACCACATCAAGAGAGCCCTTATGGATGCCGTTGCTCATGATGAAAATTATTACACTGATTCTGAAGGACTGCTTGAGCTTCGACAAGCAATCACGGAAAAAGAGTCTGAAAAAGGACTCAATGTTGCAGTAGAAGACGTCATTGTCACTAATGGGGTATCAGAAGGACTTGACATGACCATGGCTTCTATCGTTGACCCTAGCACTGAAGTGTTGATGCCTGGCCCATATTATCCCCCATATGCTTCATATACGAAATTTTATGGCGGTAAGCCTATTGAATTCAAGCTTCATGAAGATGGAAAGCCAAACCTTGAAGATCTACGGAGCAAGATAACCCCACGCTCACGAGCACTGTGTATCATTAGTCCAAACAACCCCACGGGGGAAGTCTTTGATAAAAAGAGCCTTCAACAGTTAATAGACATTGCTACCGAACATGACCTTTATGTCATTTGCGATGAAATATATGATAAGATAGTTTTTGATTCCAATTTCACTGGTATAGGCAAGGTGGCCAAAGATGCGCCTGTTATATTGCTCAACGGCTTTTCAAAGGCCTATCTCATGACTGGCTGGCGCTGTGGCTATATTTGTCTTAACAATAGCTCTAAAAAGCTTGAAGGATTGCATGAGGATATACCCAAGCTTGCAAGAGTGCGAATAGCGGCCAATCTGCCTGTCCAGATAGCAGCAGTGCAAGCGCTTCGAGGATCTCAGGCACACATCTCTACAATGGTTAACAAGCTGAGAACAAGGCGCGATTATGTGGTCAAGCGCCTGAACGCAATGGGCATCCAATGCAAAGTTCCGCGCGGGGCATTTTATATTTTCCCACAAATAAACACTAAAGGCCGCTGGAAGGACGATCAGCACTTTGTAATCGACCTACTCAATAATACTGGCGTGCTAACCGTGCATGGCTCCGGTTTTGGCTCCACTTATGGATCAGACCACTTCAGGATCGTCTATCTGCCGCCAGAAGGAATACTTGAAAAAGCAATGGACAAGCTTGAACGCTTCCTAAATACCAAATTATGAGCGTTAGTATCTGTCTGACAGTAAAAAGAGTTAACTCTTTTGCAATACTTTAAGGGTCTTGACAGTTGTCATTTTTCTCTACTTTGCAAACGCTTTAAGCTTGCCTCTCATCTCTCTGTCTTTAGAAATGGCTGGATGATTTGGGTCTGCAAGTATGACTTCATACCAAATATTCATGCCGTCCTTGTGGAGAAAGTATGAGCCAAGCACTTCAAGATTCGGGAACTTTTCGCCCACTCTTCGCTCAGCAACCTTGCGCATGCTGATGCCCTGCTTGATGCGAACTACACCTATGTGTTTAGGCCTTCTACCCGCAACCGCGCGCTGCTTTCTCATGCCACCTCTACCTACACGAGCTCGGACGATAATGACGCCCTGTTTTGCCTTATAGCCCAATCTCCTAGCTCTGTCAAGCCTGTTTGGTCTCTCTATCCTGTGGATAGTTGGCTCTGCTCTCCAGGCAATTGCCTTGAATTTAAGCTCATCAGAATTCTCCTTCCACATTCTACGCCATGTTTGGGCCATGTAACTACGCATTATATCATTTCTCCTAATTTGGCCCCTTTATATGTCATATTACGCCACGCAGAATTTGAATCACCTTTTCTGCAATAACCCTAGAGGCAAGCTCTTGTGCTTCTTTTGTCTGTGCGCCAATGTGCGGTGTGCATATGACATTTGTTAGATTCATCAACTGCTTGTTGGTAGGCGGTTCCACCTCAAATACATCAAGTGCAGCGCCTGCTAGCCTGCCACTCCTTAGCACTTCGTAAAGTGCATTTTCATCAATTACGTCGCCTCGTGAAGTGTTGATCAGGTACGCTGTTGGTTTCATTTTGGCCAGCCTCTCTGAATTAAACATATGCTTTGTTTCCGGAGTTGCTGGTACGTGGCATGTTACAAAGTCGGCGCTTTGCAGAAGTGTACTCAAATCTGTAACTATCATGCCAGTTTCGCTGATAAATTCTCGAGTAATTGGGAATGGGTCGTAGCCTATTAAGTTCATCCGCAGCGCTTTTGCCATCCTACCGATATTGCGTCCGATGTTTCCAACACCTACAATGCCAAGATACTTGCCTGACAATTGTGTGCCCATAAGGTCTTTTTTTATCCAGTTGCCGCGTTTGGTCTCTGCATCTGCCTTTGGTATGCTCCTTGCGAGAGATATCATCAATCCGATAACAAGCTCGGCCACTGCTATAGAGGCAGCTTCAGGTGCATTAATTACTCTGATGTTTTTCGTTTCAGCGGCCTTGATATCAACATTGTCAAGCCCGACTCCTACTCGAGCAATTATTTTGGCTTGGACAGCGGCATCGACTACCTCCTTTGTGACCTTCGTTCTGCTCCTTACTACTAGAACATCGTAATCCTTAACTGATGATACCAACTCGGCTGGTTTGATGTCGGGTTTATAGTGGACTGTGAGCCCTGCATGCTTCATGCTGTCGATCCCAACCTGATCAATAGAGTCACAAACTAGCACTTTGCCGCTGACTTGCACGGACCTTGAGAATTTTAGTGCTAATATATTGTTTATTGCCTATGAAAATATTTGTAATTGTTTTTGGTTAAGGATTTTACATTTTTTAAATATATAGCTGTAGTGATGATTAGACCTGCAAATACTTTTGCTCCAGGTTATCTTCTAAATAAAGCAACTAGTGTCTCAGAAAGGCATCTCATTATTATAATGCTTTCGAAGGAAGCCTTGGCGAACTCCTAAAACTATATCTTTGAAGTACTTCTACTTAAATTGTGGCTACTATTATCATGATAGGCAGCAAAGGACCAAGCTATATTCTGCGAATACAAAGAGATGAGCTTGAAAGACAACTCTATGGCCAACATGTACTCTATGTCAGCATAAAACGCGACTGGCTACGTAATACAAAGCTATTGTTTATCAGAAACACTGCATTCATTGGCTCTGGCATAATTGATAGGTTTGTATCAATTGGCGAGCTAATGGAAGACGAGAAAAAGATATGTCTTGAAAACAACTATTATGGCAAAATTGAGTTTGCCAAATTGGTGCGATTCTATCCTTCAGTCGCACTGGAGGATACATCTGTTGCAGGCCAGAATATTCTGGGGCTGCACGGCGCCAGTCTGCTGCACTCTGATGCTCTTCAAATTGAGCGGCTTGCAAGGGCAAGGCTAATAGTATAGTGAGTCATTCTTGTCGATTAATTTATTACTGCCGATTTTTTAGTATTGCGCATTTGGATATGTCGTTCAGGATTGACAAAGATTCTCTTGGCGAAGTCAAGGTTCCGTCTAGCGCTTACTACGGTCCTTTTACCGCTCGCGCAATCAACCAGTACAAGGTGACCGGCCAAAAGGCCCATATCAACCTGATAAGAGCTTATGTCATGATCAAGCGCTCAGCCGCACTTGCAAACAACGAGCTCAAGGCGCTTGATGATGACAAGGCACAGGCGATAGTAAAGGCGTGTGATGAAATATTGGCAGGCGATCTAATCGATGAGTTCGTAGTAGAGACGATCAACTCAGGCGCTGGAACTGCGTTTAACATGAATACCAATGAAGTAATTGCAAATAGAGCACTAGAGATGCTTGGCAAGAGAAAAGGCGAATATGAAATCATCAGCCCAAACGACCATGTGAATATGTCGCAGTCAAGCAATGACACCTTTCCAACCGCCATGCATGTCTCGATCTTGCTAAACACAATGGAAACCATTGCTTCGCTTGATAAATTGATTGCTTCTTTGCAAAAGAAGGGGAGGGAATTTGCCGGACTCATCAAGATTGGCCGGACTCATTTGATGGACGCAATTCCAGTTACACTTGGTGCAGAGTTTGAACAGTATGCTTATTCACTCAAGCAGGCAAGGGCAAGACTTGTTCATGCAATGGATGGCCTAGAATATATCGGCCTTGGTGGCACTGCGGTGGGAACTGGTGCCAATACTCCAAGAGGCTACAGACAGCTTGTCATTCGACACCTATCAAAAGTTTCAGGACTGGACTTAAAGCCCTCTGAGAACATTTTCTACTTCCTACAAAGTAAGTACGATGTGGCGAATTGTTCATCAGCTTTACGCAATCTTGCAATAGATCTCAACAAGATGGCAAATGATATTCGAATGATGGCCTCGGGGCCAACTGCTGGCTTTGCAGAAATTCTGATCCCGGCAGTGCATGCAGGCTCATCGATAATGCCGGGCAAAGTGAATCCGTCCTTGGCAGAATGTCTTAACATGATATGCTTTAACATAATAGGAAATGATGTTTCAGTTGCAATGGCAGCCCAGGCAGGCCAGTTTGAATTAAATGTCATGCTACCGGGGATGCTGAGATGTGTCCTTGATTCGACTGACATGCTGAAGAACTTCTTGCCGATATTTGCAGCCAACTTGGTGGATGGAATTGAAGCAAATAAGGACCGATTGGAATCATACATAGAGAAAAGCCCCGTATTGGTTACATTGCTAAACCCCTATATCGGCTACCTAAAGGCAGCAGAAATATACAAAGAGTCGCTTAAGACCAACAAGAGCATTCGGGAGCTGGTTCTGAGCAAAGGATTGATGACAAAGGAACAGATTGACAAGGTGTTATCAAAAGAAAATATACTTGGTGGTGCTGACATCTAGTTCTTTTGGTTTTGAACAATGCCTTGGCGCGTTCTTACGAGCTGCAAAATGGTTGTGCCAATTAGTGTTCCCTGCAAGACATAACCACCAATAATTAGCATTGCAGCATTAAACAGTTTTGAAAATGTTGTTGTCATGATCTCAACGTAGGGCGATGCTGCTGAACTCCCCACCATTATAATAATTGCAAGCGGTACTCTATTAACAGTCAGCCTGCTACCTAAAAGAATAACAATAGCTAGTGTAATGAACGAGAGCTCAAGAGCTATAGCCCTGTCGAGGAATTGTGGATCGCCAAAGGGGGATCGCAGCTGCATCTACTAATTGCTACAAGGGCAATGACAACAGGAGGAATAGATCGCATAGTCATGACTACAACATATCTTCTTTATCCGAATTTCAATTAAAGCCTTTTTCTAACAAGAACTTATGTTAAAGAAGCAGCTTGCAATCATATTGTAAGAATGAGAAGAAAATCATGTTTTCTGTTGCGTCTCCTGCCTTTGTATATATAATGGGTCTACTAATTGCTCCTCTATTTTGTGTAATTTACCTCTTATTTTGTATCTTCCTGTCAAGGCAATTGGCTAGGTTACTGACCTTTCTTAGAAACAGCACAGCGGCGCCATACTGGCAAGGGAACAAAGTAGACAAGGTGACCAAGATATCAACTCAAATAGATGCTTATGGTGAAAAATTGAGAAACTATATGCCTATTAGTCCTAATCTTGCTCAGTGATTGTAGGACAAACGTCAGCTCAGAGCAAATTTTCCTCTTCTGACAACCATAAACATATTTTATCACCACACATACCCGCTATTCCCTGGAAGTTGAGCTTTAAGAATATAGATAGGGGACTTAACAACTCGAGTTTTAATAGACACAATATGCTATTCATATGCATGACCAAGGAAAAATTAGCAAAATGGCAAAATTCTTTCAATATCATATACATTATTACTAGAGGAGATTGTTTTTTAGTTTTTTTACGGGGTAATTGTTACCAAATCCATAACTAGGATTTCAACGATCTTGCAATTGCATATGATAAAAAGAGAGAGTGAAGGGTATCACCTCAATCTTTTTCTTGATAACGCCATTAATGGCAACAGTAGTAGTATTGCAGGAAACATTTTTCGACAACTCAAGGCTGTAGCAAGCCAAGGAGTAGCCGACATAGACTATGAACAACAGATAGCTAGATGGAACCAATACCAAGAGCTATTAGACAAGATAGACAAGAAATGCAGTAGACAAGTAGGCGTTAAGCTTTCTAGAAATGTAAAACATAATGTAAAGACATTTACTGATGCGACAACAGCTGCGCTTGGCACCATCGCTCTGACAGCTTTAATGTCAATGTGGGGATCATTTACAACAAATAGCCTATATGGAATAATTGGCAGTCTTATAGCTCTGGGCTTTATTGGATGGCAGTCATTCGTTAGGCTCCATCATCCGTCAATGATCAATTTCAGGTGCTCTCCAGTTTTGAATATTGACGAATTTGCTTACATGCATCAAGCAATAAAGGGTATTCCAGCAGTTGAACACGATCCAATAGTTAGGCTCCCAGTGGTAGAAATGGATATACCAAGAGCGTGGCTTGGGCAGCAGGGTATGCTCAAATTTATGGAGAGTCTAAGTGATTTGAGATTAGAAGATGATGAGGGAAACAGTAGTGAGACAAATAAGGATCGCTTAGGAGAATAATAAAGAAAAAGAGATAAGAAAAAGAGATAAGAAAGAAAGAAAAAACATGGCGATAGAAAGATGTGACAAATGTGGTAAGGATTTCATGAGCCAGTCAGAAGTAGAGCGGCACAAGATGTATGAGCACCCAGTGCCAATATCGCCTTTGGAAGAAAGAAGATTTGCCTCTGATACCCATAAGAATAATGGTAATATGAAAATGGAAGATATACAGAAGATGACAAGTGCTGTGACGAATGGCAAGAGTAACAGTAATAATAATTATACAACAACAATTGACAGTGGACAAATAAGAAAAGTCCCATTTAGAATGTTTAGAGCTTAAAAAGAGATCAACCAATAAAGTATATGTACGCAAGTAAGCTCTGTTAACTTTGTATCGTCAGATTTTCTCTTAACACCAAGAATTATGCTTTCACGAATAGCTTCTCAAGAATGACTTTATGGAATAGCTGATATGGCAAACTGATTGATGTATATATATCTCTCTCTGTCTTGCTGCTGGCTTTGCTAGGTACCGTACCATCGTCAGTGTCTAACAAGGCAAAAATATCTTCTCTACGGCGTACCCTTAAGTTGCAAATTCAAATTGGGAAGATAATAACCTGCGCTTGCTTCACATAAGCCTGAATTGCTAGTCAGAGGTTCTATGGGAAGCCATCATGGTAGTATTGCCCTCTCTCTTATTCGAAATAGATGTGCCCATGTTGCATTCTTGAAGTGGTTGTGCCAATTATCCAGATACTTAGAAGAATGACTGTTCTAGCCCTTCTTCTGTTGTTGATGAGTCTTCTGTTGGTCCTACTGTTACTCCTCCTTGTGGTCCACGTTCTTCAACGATGATTACTACATTATCAGATGCAATACCGCCAGCGGCTAAGAGCCGAACAACAACATTATATGTGCCAGCTTCTTCAAATGTGTGCTCAACGGTTCGCTCTAGCCTTTGTTCGATATATTCGCCGTCACCAAAGTTCCATTGCCATATAAGGGGCTTTGAGCCTTCGTTTACATTCATTTCAAACCTAAAAGTTGCGGGTGCAACTCCTTCTGTTCCATTTGAAATGATTTCAACTGTAGGAGGCTCTGGTGGTTCGACAGTAATTTGTACACTATCAGATGCAGTCTGGTTCTTGCTGTCTGTGACAGTAACAGTAACATTGTATATGCCAGGGATCGGATTTGCTAACTCAAAGGCTTTTTCGTTACCTCTTATGTCAATACCACTTATAGCACTATAACTAGTGCCCCAGCTATAGGAGTAAGGCTCTGTACCGCCTGTTGCGTCTGCTTCAAAGTCAAAAGTAATTGGGTAGATTCCTTCCGTTGCATTTGGAATGATTTCAACTGTCAGAGGCTGTTCTTCTGTTGTTGGTGGTTCGGCTATTCCTCCTCCTGTCTCATTCTGAGGAGTAGTGGTAGTGGTAGTATTATTGGTAGTAACATTATTTATGATGTTAATCACTTGGTCAATGTTGGTTACCTGAGTATTCTGAATAGTGACAAACTGTGAGATTATGTTGTTTATCTCCTGCTGTTCTCCAGGACTTAAGATACGACTTTGAGCATCATTTGCATCTGATGAGCAGATTACACCTGCTGCAGCTGGAAGTCTGATGTTTTCATCTTCATTTTCTACTACCATCAACCATCCTGTAAGGTTACTAGTTACAGCTAGAGAATAAGACTGCAAGACTTCCAGATCAGAGCCGCCAAGAATCTCTTGTCCAGAGTCTGCAAATTCACCAGGTAGACAATATACAAAGAGTATGGATAAAGAGTCAGGTTCAACCCATACAGGATTTGAAGACCATCTTGGAGTATATACAACTCCATCTACCTGTTTTTGTCCTTGCTCTAAGTTTCTAGTTGTAGCAGCTATTACATTTTGGAGTCGGTTTTGCTGCTCTAGCTCTTGTGGTGTTAATGGTTGTGCCGGTGTTATTGCTGTTGATGATGGTAGTGGTACTGTTCTTGTCATTTGTTGAGCCATTATTACAGACGGTGATGATGAGAATGAAAACAAAAGTAGTAGCAGTATAGCCGGTATGGCAGCAGAGATTGCTGCTGTATTATTACTCATTGGAGGGACCATAAACCTCCTCTGCTATATGCTACTGATCTGCTGCTCCTCATGATCTTTGTCGAAACCACTGTTGTAGCTTTTATGTCACTTCTTCGCCGCCTTGTACTCCCTAATTGTCCTCATCTCCATCATCATCGTCCTCAACTCCACCCGCTGGGCCATCACCATCATCCCCCCCACCTTCCACGGTTTGGGCTGCTTCTTCTTCTTCTGCTGTTGCTGCTTGTTCTGCTAACGCTTGTGTTACTTCTGGTGCTGCAATCAACTCAAAGGAATCAAATACCTGCTTGACTGCTGGCGGTAGTTGTCGTAAACTGCCAAATCCTAACGCTAGCTCTGCAGCAGAAACAGAACTGCCTTCATAAAAGACAGTATAGCCCTTTGTCACTCCTAAGTTAGGAGCTGTTGCATTAGTAGCTGTTGAAATGAGGTACCCACTTCTTGCTTCATTTGGAGCAGAAGCAGTGCTGTATGTCATT
>DATMWK010000014.1:0-13518 GCA_035562555.1 Nitrososphaera sp.
ACAGTAGGCTGCAGATCCAATCCTTAACGGCAAGCCCGGATCCGGACGATACTCTCCTAGAAACTGCGTTTGGCCAACAAGCATTCCGTCCATGTACAGTTTTACACTTGAACCATCAAAAGTGCCGGTTATGAGTGTAAATTTCTCTGTTGGGACTTGAATTTGCGGAGGAGAAAAGAGAGTCCCATTAGTGTTAAAAACACCGAAACGAAGTGTGGCGTTTTCGGAACCAGGTTGGCCGCCGCCACTCCTAAAAACGTCAAGTTGCCAGCCAGCTGATTGATTTCTGTTGCTATGGGAGACGATATGTCCGTACGGCTCTATAGTTGTAGGCTGCATCCAAAACGAAATAGAAAATTGCTTTGGATTAAGCTCAGGAGAATTCATTATCTCTATTGACTCTCTATATTCAGCTCGCATTTCCAATGCTTGACCGGACTTCCCGTTGACAAATTGCAGATGACTAGTGGTTAATGGATCGACAAGCGAGGAATTTGCCCTGACCTCATTTACCTGAATTTCATTTAGTAGAAGGTCGCAATGTATAGCGCGGCCATATTGCTGGCATCCAAAAAGCTCATCTGAAGATTTCTGTGCGTAGGCTAAGAAAGTCGTGTGTACTATAAGCATAATAGTGACAGCAATAGAGAAGGCACTGAAATAGCGCTTCATAAAAAATAACATTATGAAAAATAATTTAATCGTTAAGACACACTGTTGGTAACAGGTGGGCTAGGGGTTCTGTTTCTATTAGTAAAATAAGAAACTCACGGGCAAATTTATTGTGTGATTTCCTTTATAAGCTGGAGCATTCTTCCTGCAACATTTTCTCCATAAGGGTTGCGCTCGATCTTAGCATCAAGCATCATTTCGATAACATCGCTCAACGGGTCGCGCCGATGCAATGGAAAAAGCACATTTGCCTTTAAGAGCAGAGTCTCCCAACGCTCCGAGACATGTCTCAGGGTAACACACGGCCGCCTTAGTACAATAGCTTCTTCCTGAACTCCACCTGAATCAGTCATCACAAGTCGGCAGTTTTTCAACAGATAAAGAAATTCCAAGTAACCTGCTGGCTCTATTGCAATGACGTTTGGAGGCAGGGTGATGCCATAACGAGCTAGGTTGTTTTTAGTCCTAGGGTGGATGGGGAAGACTATTTTGTGCTCTATACCCGATAGGTGCTTTCTTAACATCTCAAGCCTCTCACGTTCGTCGACATTTTCTTGCCTGTGCATAGTAAGCAACAAATACTTATCGGGCAGGTCATAATGCCTACCGTATTCGTCTGCAACCTTTGCAAGTCTCTTGCAGACATCGACGACAAGGTTACCAGTTACTGTGACATTTTTATCTATTTCCTCATAAGATAGAAAGGTTCTAGCAAGTTCAGTTGGAGGAAATAAGTAATCCGATATAGAATCGATCTTTATCCTTGCCCTTTCTTCCGGCACGCTAAGATCAAAGCACCGGAGGCCTGCTTCAATGTGTACAAGCGTGGAGCCAACCTCCTTTGCTGCTAGTGCACCTGCTAGGCTCGAATTTGTGTCACCATACACTAGAATGTGCGGTGGCCTAATCTCCCTGAGGAATTTGAGCATGTTTTCCTTCAACGTAGCAACGTCCGATGTATCACAGCGGAGGTCATAATCAGGTTTGATCTTTAATTCATCAAAAAAGATGCTCTTCATGTTATCAGAATAATGCTGTCCTGTGTAGATGAGGGCATGGTTGCCCTGGCCATCTAGCAATTGTACTAGATCTGCGAGCTTAATGATTTCTGGTCTTGTACCGGCTATCGTAACTATGTCCACGACATTTTTTTCTACTTGCATTTTTAACGGATTATCACGTGTCTTCATTGTATTTCAGGGTATAGAATCATGCTGCATCTGCCACTTGTTTTCTGCTCTTTTTTCCTTCATAAATCCATGTTCAGTCTTGGTGCTTGCCCACGACTTGATTGTGAAGGCCCTAATGAAGCTGACAAACCAGTACTGTGAAAACGGAAGGAAAAGGGGTACCTGAGCTGCATAGCCAAAACCACGCCAGCCATATTCTTTAACCAATACTGCAGCTTGTAGTGTAAAGAGGACACCTATCAGTATAAACCATGTAGTTAATGGCATAAATGCGTAGGTATAAGGATAGTAATCATACACTAGGTAGTGAAGAGCTCCAAAAGCAGGGATCATGAGCATGATAAAGCCAGTTACCGCAGCAATCGGATTTAGCCAGAAGATGTGGCCGATGATATCTGAGCGGTCCGCAACTCTAGTCCCAAGCAAGTCGATAAACCCTTTAGCCCATCTAGCTCTCTGCCTCAGCATAAAGTCAAGTGTCGGTGGTTTTTCATCATAATTTATTGACAGCGGTGCAAACGCTATCCGGTAGCCCTTCTTTAATAATCGGAAGGTTAATTCGTAATCATCCACAAGATGATTAGCAAACATGCCTACCTTTGACAAGATATCTTTTCTGATAATATAGCCCGTGCCTCCAAGTGGACATCGGCGGCCTATACATGTCCTTATCGTCATAAATGGAGTAGACCACAGATCACCTTCTAGTGCAAGCATCCTAGTTACGAAGTTAAAGCTTCTATTGCTTGGAATGTATCTGCCTTGAACCGCACAGTAATCTCCGTCAAAAAGAGGTAATGCTTTCTCGATGAAATCTCGTGTCAGCAGTCCATCACTGTCCAGAACCATTATGTAATTGCCAGTTGATTTCTCAACTCCGAAATTCAATGCGATGCCCTTGCCCGCCTCCTTTGTATGAAGATCAAATACCTTCACCCTTGGATCGTTAACCTTGGCTTCGTCAAACGTTCTATCAGAGCAATTATGGCATATCACGATGACTTCAATTTTTTGATAGGTCTGCTTAAGGCAATCAAGTATAGTTCTTTTAATGACACTTTCTTCGTTTCTAGCAGGGATCACGATACTGCACAGCTCTTTCTGGTCACGGAACCTTTCAGAGACCCTTTCCTTCATCTTTAGCTGGTAGCTTGTGACTCTGCCGTAGCCGCCGAGATATAATAAGAATATCATGATTAGCATGAACACGTAGATTAGGTTAAATCCCAGTATTGGCAATGTAAAGTAAGTTAGGTCAAAATCGCTGTCTACTAGAATTTCAATGCCGTAAATTCGAGGGTATATTGACGCTGTGAGCACCAGAGCCCATAATGCAATTACAATAAAAAAGAATGCGATCCATACTTTCTCGGCCAATCATTTACACCTACCATAATGAGCTAAGACCACAGCGTTATTGATCCATGGTGCTGTATTGGCATTTATTTATTACCCTAGTCTCTAAAAGATATTACCAACCAAACAGATTCCGCAAGTAATTGAGGGTCTGCGACAGTCTATCCATAACCTGTGTGAATATCTCTGTGAATATGTCCTGAGACTTGGTGATTTCATATTCTCTAAAGTCTGAGATGATATTCCCATTTGCGTCCCCTGCAGTGACCATTACTACCCGTGAGGGTGGATGAATATCTATTAATGCCTTATACACATCGTTTTGGTCTCGGAAGAGCCCATCGATTCTCAGCTGACCATTATGCACATATTTGACCTCTCTTGTTGTCAAGCTTGACTCATCCGTTATCTTAACCTTAAAGACATTCTTTCCCTCATGCAACTCCGTGGTAAGTATCTCTACCTGAGGCGGCGACCTATCATTTTCAGCTATTCTCTGTTGTTCTTGACCACTTTCAGGAAATGGAGGAGGCAGCATTGGGATTGATTGTGCGCTAGCATATCTTCCAACTGACACTGTTAGTATGAGTAACAAAAAAGCAACAGCGAGTTCCTTCAATTGACGATAATTAGCATTAAACAATTTAAAAGTCATTGCTTTACATGCATATCTGCTAGTGTGATACCCTGTAATATAACCTCGCAATATTAGAAATTTAGAGTAATGAGTAATGGCCGATAAATCATATATGATATTATGACAGAGAGGGATTTCCAACTATATAAATAAGCGTGGGTCCCACCCTTTTCGATGAATATTCTTGCCATCGGGGCGCATCCTGATGACATTGAACTTGGATGTGGTGGTCTTTTGCTAAAGGCTTCCAGGCAGGATCACCATAATATTTTCATGTATACCTTGACTCGAGGAGGAGCCTCCGGCGATCCTGAGGAGCGGACTAAGGAACTTATGAGATCTGCCAAATTCATAGGAGCAAGGAGATTGTGGATCGACAATTTCGAAGATACCAAGCTATCGCTTTCAAGCGATCTTATCAATCACATTGAGTTTTTTATAAAAAAAGCCGATCCCGATATCGTGCTTACGCACTCGCTTGGCGATACACACCATGATCACCGCGCAATAGCTGCCTCCACAATGGAGGCTGGAAGATTCGTCCCCAATATACTAGCTTATGAAATCCCAGTAACTCGCGACTTCAAGCCGCAGGTCTATTATGATATTTCGGATGTCATGGATGGTAAGATTCAACTTATCAACATATTCTGGTCGCAGAGAAGCAAGTCATTCCTCCAGTCGAATGCCATTCGCGGCCTTGCACAGTACCGTGCCTTGCAAAGCAGATTCAATAATTCAGTAACATGTGTGGAAGCTTTTGAAGTGCAAAAGCTGTTTTTTGGCAAAGAGTTCAAGCTCATGAATGTCCCGCAGGAAAATGTAAGTAGAGCAGCACATGAGAAAATGCCAAAAGAGGTTATCGAGTCAATAAGCACTTAAGTTTAGGTTGTAGTCGCTTTCTTTTGTCCTGCCATTAGGAATACCTCGTCTGTATTCACCTTGTGTTTGATTGACCTAGCTGGGACGCCGGCAACGATATCGCCGTCAGGAATATCATGTATAACAGAAGCACCTGAGGCGACAATGACGTTTCTGCCTATTTTGATGTTGTTCTTCAGTGTTGAATTAAGACCTGTCCAACTAATGTCTCCTACGCTTGTGCTCCCTCCAATAATTGTTCCAGCCGTCAGTTCACAATTCTTTCCAACATCTACATTGTGAGCAATATGGACAAGTGCATCAAGCTTTGTTCCGTCACCTATGCAAGTGTCAGAGAGTGATCCACGTGCGATAGAGCAGTTGGTATATATCTCAACACTGTTTCCTAGTCTTACGTGCCCCTTGTGAGGGAATTTTTCGAGCTCACCACCTTCATACCGCTCAAAAGCAAAGCCATCAGAGCCTAAAGAAGCTCCTGACTGAATCACGCAATTTTTACCAATTATGCAGTTTTGCACCAGCGACACTCTATCGTAAACGACTGTGTTATCGCCCACTGAACAATTCTCGCCTATCACCGCGTAGTCCCCAATATAGCACCCCTCTCCTATCTTGGATTTCTCCGAAATAACTGCCCTCGGTGATATTCCAACCAATTGCTCTTGACGCCTCATTTCCTTGGTCAGTCGAACAAATGTCAGGCGAGGACTATCCGTAAATACTAACAATTGCCTGCCGCCAATCGGATGTACCACGCCTTGCATTTCTTTCTTACACACTATTACGCCTGCCTTTGAACCGGAAATGTATGATACTCCTTTTTGGCCGACATACCAGCAAAACGCAAGGTCGTTCTCGGTTGCGTTATCAATGGAAGCAATGTCATGCACCCTTATGTTGCTACCCTCTAACTCAAAGTCGACTCCAAGGTTCGAAAGAGCAGAGACTACATCCAATTCTGACATATGTGAGGTTACAAATCTGTAGGTTAAAAATGCTATTAAGGAATTATGTTTTTCTATAACGGCGTTGATAACCATAAAAATCTTCTCAGAACCACTTTCCAATCTTATGCATCAGATAACGAGACTGCAATAGCCATGGCCATGGTGAGAAAAAGGGAATATAATGTCTCCAAGAAATGCAATACAGCGGCCACTATAAACAATAGAGAGGATATAGTGAAATCCTGCTACAAAACCATGACGAGAGGATAAAAAGCCGAAAATAGAACCTAAAACGGCTATCGGGTCAAAAAAAGTCGTCTAATTTTTATTACACGATACATATTCTTATATAAGAATTATGTTGCAGGAAGTCATTGCTGAACAAGTTCAGAAGACTGTTAGAACCTATACTCACAAAAATTGGTGTCATATTTGCCTCTACAGGCCTCTCGGCTAACTTTTGGACTGGATTAGGTTTTGCACTGTCTGCGCTAGCAGCAATTGCCTATACCTCAAATGCATTCCTCGGTACTGAATGGACCCCTTGGAATTACGCTTCTGTTATAGGCGGAGTCTTTCTCTTGGTTTCCGGTTTTTTTGATATTGTGGATGGCAGCGTAGCGCGTATCACAAAGCAGATATCAAAAAGGGGTGCATTCCTTGACTCCGTATTCGACAAGATAGCCGAAGTAATTATTTTTGGCGGCATTGCGTTAGGGCAACTTGCGGACTCGTTCTGGTGCCTAGTCGCCTTAGGATTGTCCCTTCTTGTGAGCTATACAAGAGCAAGGGCCGAATCCCTTGGAGGGATACTCAAGGGCATAGGGATAGGCGAGCGTGCAGAAAGACTACTAATCATTGCGGTCATAGGCATGATGCCTGTGAGAGAAGCTATGCAATGGGCAATGATAATTGTTTCCATAGTAGCAGGTATTACATTAGCTCAAAGGATGGCGGTGACTGTTAGGAAATTATCCTCTACCGAAGCTTAGCCGCTGTGCGTCTATCTGATTCTGATCTTACCTTCACCACGCCCCTATGGACTGCACATGAAACACAATAAAACTTGACATCCGTAGACATTGGTATGTACGCCCCAGATGCTCTCAATTCTTTTGCAAGCGTAGGTTCCACAAGGGTGATCCTCCCTGTCACTTTCTTGGCCTTATCTCGAGGAACCAGAGCGCCACATTGGCTGCAATGTACTGCGCCTGAACTGCCCTTTCCTCCCTTTGACCTTCCTCTGCTTGCTCTCTTCTTTGGCATATATTGCGTAAGAATTGTCTGGTAGCCTTTAAGTCTTGTGTTTGAAATTCACTATTCCGTGGTTTTCCGACTAACCATGATAAATTCCAGGAAAAAAGGTCATATCTTTTATAGAAGGATTTTATATTCTAGATAGCAGAAATAGTAAGAATTATAGAAATCCATTCCACCCTACGTATCACTTAAATTTCCTTCAGTACGGTTCAATTCATTCATTCTATTATTTTCCGGAAAGTTCTGTCAACCTAATTTTCCTTCCCACATAATTATTTTGTTACTAACCGCAGAGCCTGTTGGTATAGAACGGTGCATCGGCCATGTGTCTTTAATAATAATGAAAGTTTATTCTTCTTTTGCCATGAAAAAAGTAGAGTTCATTTGCTACTAGGTTCTTGTCACAGCATATAGTCCCATTAGGGAATTCTTGTCTGATCAAGTCGCCACGCTCTACAGAAAAATACTATACAAAAATATCGTGACAGAATCGACCACAACCCTTATAGCTCCGGTAGATTACAAACACAGGTGCAAAGGGCACAAGCGCACGCCCACGCCGCCATCCCAATCCTCGGTCATGGGCTGCGCATACAAGCCCTTTTATTATCAACCTAAAAGAACTTATATGCAGCTAAACTACCTTGAGAATAGCTATCGCCTCACATATTGTGCTTGATACAATAAAGAGTGCTGATGGTAAGGTCATAGAAAGCATCGGAGGGCCCGCCTGCTATTGCGGCTTTACAAGCAGGAGATTTGGGTTTGATGTCAGCCTCGTGTCAAAAGTGGGAAACGATTTTCCAAAAGAATTGTTCAGTATACTACGGAATAATGACATAATTTTGGGCGACAACATGAGGGTAGATGCTCCGACCACTAAATTTCAGATCGATGCTCAAGGGGATCCGCGACAGCTATGGCTGACCGATAAGTGCAAACCGATCACTGTGGAGGACGTTCAAGAGATGAAAGTCGACTGTTGGTTGGCGAGCCCCGTAATAGACGAATTGCCCCAAGATGTGCTTACAGCAATAAAGCAGAATAGAGGAAAAAAAAATTTCGTAATGCTCGATCCCCAAGGCTACCTCCGCTTAGTCAACTATAAAGGCTCTGTGACGTTGAAGGAAAAATTAGAATTAGATCTTTCGGGCATAAATGCGATAAAGGTAGACAATCAGGAAATGGCAGCGCTTACAGGTGGTTTGCAAAGCATAGGTGGTATGGAGACATTGCAGTCAAAAGGGATAGAATTTGTAATCCATACAGAGCGCGAAGCTATACATTTACTTCACGAGAGAATGCATTACTGGCTGAGCCTAGATAACGTTGACACGGTGGATTCTACAGGCCTAGGCGATATACTATGTGCGTCATTTTCCTGCGCTTACCTGAAAGAAAAAGATCCAATATGGGCAATTTGCTTTGGAGCTGGTGCAGTTAAGGCGGCGCTTGAAACAAGTCATGTTGGCCTCGCCAAAATTCCCTCCAGGTCTAAGATAGAAGAGATGGCCTCCTATTTTTACAATGGCATTGGATTTCAGCGACTTTCTTAGCTTTAAATTCGACTATGGAATAACAAAATATAGTAAATAACAATGAAAGTTGCGATTTCAGGCAGCGATATGCGAGATGGAGCGCTCCTTTCCAAAATAAAAAAGACGTTAGAATTACTGAGCGTCGGGACACAAGTAATGAGAAATGTTGACTATCATACTGCAAGAGAAGTAGATCTCATCCTGGTAGCCGGAGGCGATAGAGGTATCCTTGATTATTTCCATAAGATTGAATATGACTCGCCTCCGGTTCTTGGCATCTATGAGACCGACTCGACGGGCTTTCTCGCCCAGGTAGATGTAAAAGAACTGGAGTCTGCAACATATGAGCTAAAGCGAGGCAACTATTCAGTTGAGGAAGTCTTTCGGCTTGCTGTTAGAGTGGACGGCAAGCAGGCAGACCCCGTACTAAATGATGTGGCAGTTTTCCCAAGTAAGAGTGCAACTCTCATGGAGCATGTCTTGCGGATAGATGCCAATGACATTTGGCATGATAAGAGCGACGGCGTCATAATTTCAACTCCCACAGGCTCCACCGCATATTCAATGTCGGCCGGCGGACCTATGGTACTGCAAAAGGCACTAGTATTTTTGATCGTTTCTGTAAACTCACTTGACAACACCAGAAGACCACTTATTGTTCCAAACCAAAGCATGCTTGAAATCACTGACATCATTAGTCGATATCACTGCGAGGTGGTGCTTGACGGGGGCCACAGGATACAGATAAAGAACACACTTGAGTGCAGCAAACATGCTTTTCCTGCACGCCTTCTAAGGCTTGGTGATCATTCTTCTGCTGCATCACTTATGGCAAAGAAAGTTAAGCTTGCCGAAGACATGCTAAAGATGCCTCCGAGCGCCAAACTCATATTGAAGACACTAGAGTATGAAGGATCATTAAGCCAAAAGGACTTAGCGACTCGGACAATGCTTCCAGAACGCACTATTCGGCTATCACTCAGCCACCTTATCAACCAAGGGTACGTAAAAAAGAAAACTTCGCTCCGTGACGCCCGGCAGAGGATATATGAATTAAAGTTCTAATACTTCGCAGCGGCCTTGACAAAGGCCTCAAAGGCCTGCTCAGGCCTTCCCGGCCTGCTGTTAAATTCTGCGTGGTACTGTACAGCAAAGAAAAACTTATGGTTGAGTATTTCTAGTATTTCCATTCGTCTGCCACTGTCAGAATGAGCTGACATGACAAGACCATTTTTTGTTACAATATTAAGATACTTTTGATTAAATTCAAACCGGTGCCTGTGTCGCCTGCTTATCGAGCTCGAGCGATATATACCAGCCGCAAGCGTTTTTGGCATTATGGCTATTTCATGCTTTCCGAGGCGCATCGTACCTCCCATATTGTGGACATCAAGCTGCTCCGGCATGAAATCAATGATAGGATTCTTTGCATGGGGCTCGAGCTCTGTAGAATTTGCGCCAGTCAATTTACAAACATGCCTTGCAAATGCAACAATTGCCATCTGGAATCCAAAGCAGATCCCAAGGTATGGAATGTTGTTTGTCCTTGCAAAATTGGCCGCACTTATGATTCCCTCACTTCCCCTTATACCAAAGCCACCAGGTGCCAGTATCCCTTCAAAGTTTTTCAACATCGAAACATCCTGCTCGTTGTGATTTTCAAATTTTTCTGAATCGATCCAGTATACGTCAACCTTTTTGCCAATGCTTGCACCAGCATGCAATAGTGCGTGATAAATACTGACGTAGCTGTCTGGAAGCTTTACATATTTGCCTACGACTGCGATTTTGATCGAACCCTCATGCTTTGAGAAAGATTCTGCTATTGCCTTCCAATCACCCCATTGCGGTGTGCTCCTTTGGAGTCCAAGTCGCGCTGCTATTGACTTGAGCATACCCTGTTTTTCGAGCATTTCGGGTACTTTGTATATTGAAGGTGCATCATGACAAGAGATTACGCCATTTTGTTCTACGCTTGCAAAAAGTGAAATCTTGCGCCTGGCTTCATCTCTTAGTGGCGTCTTACATCTAATCGCAAGGATATCTGGCTGAATCCCTATCCTTCTTAGCTCCTGGACACTATGTTGAGTAGGTTTTGTCTTTTGCTCCCCCACAACATCAAGCATTGGTGCCAATGTTACGTGAATGAAAAGTGTGTTTGAATGACCAAGCTCCAATTCCATCTGTCTGAAGGCTTCGAGAAATGGCAAGCTCTCAATGTCTCCAACTGTTCCTCCGCACTCGACCACCAAAATGTCGAGCTTTTCGTCATTTGCAATCTTGTAAACTGCATTTTTTATTGCATCAGTAACATGTGGAATTATCTGAACGCATTGGCCTAGGTACTTACCCTCGCGCTCAGCCTTAATGACATCCATGTATACTCTGCCGGTCGTTATGTTATGCTGTTTAGTCATTGCAACATCGATAAAGCGCTCGTAATTGCCGATGTCCATGTCGCACTCACCACCATCATCTGTAACAAAGACTTCGCCATGAGCAACTGGATTCATAGTCCCGGCATCATAGTTTACATATGGATCTATTTTGACGCATGATACCTTATATCCTGCAAGCTGAAGAAGCTTTGCTGTTGAAGATGTAGTCACACCCTTGCCTAGACCCGACATTACTCCACCTGTGATGAAAATGAATTTAGGATGAATCTGGGTCCCCGACTGCACATCTGCGTTTGGACAGTCACCTTTTTATTCCTTTTTGGGTTCTTCAGCGTTATATTAATAAGAAGAAAAGATCTTACTTTAATTGTTCTTAAAAAATGCAGGAGAGTGATGCTAAAAGGCCACGAGGCCGTTCTGCTATACAAGCTGCTCATGGCGGTGTTACCGGCGAAGATGAAGCAAGGCTCGATCTAATGATATCTGATCTTTACGGAGTAGACGGCGACGAGGCTGCAGAGATACACCTGAACTACCATGTTGACAGATTGTTTGCGGCTGTTGCAAGGCGATGCGCAGAAAGAGGAATAAGAAGCGATGCGATAGCAGACCGACTTCGCTACCTGGATATCTCGGGAGCTGCGAATCAGGTGGCCAAGGGTAGGCTAAGTGAACCTGCAGCAATCGATGCTTTATTTAGAGCACTGCGAGCAGGTAACAATCAGGACAGGGATGACAGATACATCAGTTTCTATGGATAGAAAGATTGTTCTTCTTATTCCATCAACTAAGAAGCCTACTCCCACATATTTATTTCACTTGCAATGGCATACCGTAAATTAGCATTGAACGGAAAAAAAGTATATAAACGCTTAACTTTCATGGTCTGAATGCTTTTGTGTATTTTTGATTTTTATTCCTGACCCATGTATCCGACATCGTTAAAGAACTCTAATAATTCGCTAACATACTTGTTGTCTTTGTTTATCCCGTACATCATATTAGCATATTTACTCTGAGTGACCCACCCTATCTTTACGAGGTCGCTAATGTTATTCTTGATGTCTTCACGCTTCAAATGAGTTTTTTTATGAAGCACATAGACTGTCGCTAACTTGTTCTCTTCAGCTAGGGCTTTTATTATCTTAATCTTACCGATGCTGCCAAGTCCTATCTCTATTATTTGCTTACTGCTCATCTCTTGTGACACTATGCTATTTTTCACCCTTGACCTTCCTCATCAATACGGATTCTAGTTCTGCAAGGGACGTGCCATGTAGTCCTATTGCTTTAAGCGATTTGATATCCACCAGCTTCCTTGCACTTAGATCGTCAAGGTAGTCTTCAATGTCAATCTTTTTCATGCCTAGTTGGTCTGCAAGTTCAGAAGCGTACAGGCGTACTTCCTTGAGCCCGACGTAGGGTCTTTTCTTGGTCCTGAGCGCACGTGCCAGAGCCATCAGGCTTATCAGATGGTTCTTTGATAGTTGCTCGATCTCTTCTGTAGTTATTGATGGATGGATCTGGCCGTGGACTTTCCGGATGTGATCAAGCATAACCCTGCCAGAGCCATCGGATTCAGCAAGGTTGCCCGCGTACAATAGCAGATCAAGAGCATATCTTACGTCACTATTTACATCAGCTGAGGTTGTAATGCTAGCAACTTTGTCAATAACATCTGAACCTATTGCCTTTGGATTGAACGCTTCGGCAGCCCGACTCTCTAGTATGTCGCTGACCTGCTGCATTGTATACGGATGAAATTCCATTGGAACCCTCCCAAGCGTGCTCAGCTCTGCTGCATCAAGTTTATTATAAAATTCCATGCTCCTGGCGATGAATATTACTCCCTTAACATAACATGGCTTATCAAGCTCATACTCATTTAAGCGTGTCAGATCGTAAATGATACTGGAATCTCTACTACTTTTTATTAGGTAATCGATTTCGTCTACGATGATCAAAGCATACTGGTGATTTTGTCTCAAATATTGCAAAAGGTAACGCAGCATTTCCTCTGCGCTGAGCCCTTGGGCAGGTAGCTCGGGTGCAATGCGCTCAAGCAGAAATCTATAGATTGCAAATTTGTTGCCTCCCTGCAACTTCATGTTAATGTATACACTTTTTAATGTCAACCTATTTTTTGCAAAAAGTTCTTCGATTATCTTAGAGGATCTGAGGACAGTCGAGGTCTTGCCGATCCCTGCAACACCTATTACTTGTAAAACAGCAAGAGGAAATAGGTCAGGATCGTTTGGAGCATCAGAGAATATATGCACTATTTGCTGAATCTGGGCTTGGCGATGAGGTAGCTCTTCTGGTAAGTAGCGTGGAGACAATTTCGATTTATTCTTAAAGATCGTACTTTCAGACATTCAGCTATGTTCGATAGGGATCATCGATCAATATATACCTGAATCAAAAGCAATTTCAAAGTATGAGCCGCCTTGTCTATGTAACCCATATTAGTAATGTGTCTTACCTAGGTATATCAACATGCCAATAGATCCAGACTTTCCAAAAAATCATCAGCCAATTGGCAAGCACCAGCACGCAGACGGGGAGCATTTTCATTTTGTATGGGGGCCTGGCGGATCCAAAGAGGCTTTAGAGAACGAAGAGGTCAAATCTGCATAT
>DATMWK010000015.1:0-9094 GCA_035562555.1 Nitrososphaera sp.
TTTTGATGCTGAGGTCATGGGTTCAAATCCCACAGTCTATTTATCCCTCGTCAAAAGTAACATATTTCTATCTGGGTAACCCGAGACAGTTCCTTGAATATATGACATAAACAATTATAGAATACAGATATTGATGGCATAAAATTTCTAGCCAAATATGGAAGATATTGTTTACAATAGAATCTGAGGTGTCAACTAATAATTGTTCTACAAAAGAGCCGAAAGATATTCATGCTTGCTTACTTCTTGGCACCCAGCGTCCTGTTCTTTAGCCTCATTTGGCTGCCGTGGCACTTTCTGCACCTTGTAGCAGAGATAGGATTCTTGGCTCCACACTTGAAGCATATCTTGAAGAACAACCTGCGCTGCTGTGCGATCTGTTTCTTTGCGGCATCTGTGATTGGCATTTATTATACTGTTCATAATTCAAAGGAAGGCTCTTTTCTACCTTTCTCTTCTTATTGTTTCGCAGGAATTTACAAGGCGATTAACTACTTTCTTGCTATTCTCCTACACTGTTTGTACATTGCTGACTGTACGAATATTATTGAGCATTTTGACTGGTGCATAAACCCTCCCAAACTCCATAAAGCCACTTTCTCTTCTAGACTAGAAGATTCTATCTGTCAAGACTGATTCTTGATCTTATTTTCTTAAGTGTATTAATAAAGGGCTCCGTCAACCGAAAAGATTGGGATATACAAAAGATGACTACAGGATTAGTTACAGTTTAAGATGCCCCTAATGTAGTAGCAATTGATTAACTCTACTATTTGCTATTTTAACGTATTCCTTGTTTGTATCATATCCTACAAACTGCCTTCCGCTTTTTATGGCTGCAATACACGTGGAACCTATACCACAAAATGGATCGAGCACAACTTCGCCTTTGAATGTATAAAGCTGTATGCAACGGTATGGAAGCTCGATTGGAAAAGGAGCCGGATGACCAACACGAGTTGCAGATTCTGCAGGAAAATCCCAAGTGCTCTTCGTAAATGTAAGAAATTCACCTTTTGTTATTGTATTTTCTTTGTTATGCGAGCTGCGATAAAAACTTCCTTTAGAGAAGACTAACACATATTCATGTACATCTCTCAATGTAGGATTAGATGCAGATTGCCAACTTCCCCACGCAGTAGAAACTCCAGAGCTTGCAGCCTTGTTCCAAATTATCTCACCGCGCATAAGAAAGCCTAATTCATACATATCTTCAATTATGTAGCTGTGTAATGGAATGTAGGGTTTTCTTCCCAAATTTGCAACATTGATGCATGCTCTCCCACCGTATACAAGGACACGAAATGTCTCTTTAAAAACTTGCTTCAGCAAGTTTCGATATTCCTTTACGCTCAAATCTTGGTCGTAATCCTTGCCAACATTGTATGGTGGGGAGGTGACCATAAGATGAACACTATAATCAGGTAGCTCATCCATCTTTTCGCTGCTTTTGCAAAACAGTTTGTTCAAGTTTTTGGGCTCAATATGATTCTCTCCATATCTACTATCACCATTACTTTCCCCGTTATTTGTGGTGTTTTGTCTGTAAAGTTTACGGCTATAGAATCTTGAAGAATCATGACCTTCCCTCTTTGAAACTCCAAAGCTTTGCATTTCTGTCGAGCTACGTTTTCTCATCCGGCGCACAATCGATAGAGCTTGATATCCATAGATAAGAATTTTGTCAGGTAAACGTCCTGATTTGTGTGGATCAATTCTTGATAATAAATTGATATGACAAGTACCAGACTTCAGACGTTAGCGTATTATTATTAAAAAACATTATAATATTGACCAACAAGTTTTGCAGCTAGTTATACAAGATATGCTTGTATTTTGCCTTATTCGGCGAATAAGAAGAGGGTATAGCCAATTAGGGTCGAATTAGTGGGGTCGAAGGGATCTGTCCTGATGCGGCTGTCGCCACAATCAATTGAACCCTTGATCCACGGGTTTCTTCTTCTTTTTGCTGCTAATTTAGCCCTTATGTTAGATCTGGAGCCCGTTGCGATGCCTGGCTTCGCTACGACCCCACTAAGCTAGCATCGTGCTATGGATAGAATGAGGATGTCTGTATAAGTCTTGCTAGAACAGAGGTTCAAGCGAACTTGCATTCATCAATCCCTTCTGAGATCTTGGCCGACAAGCTGATCACCATTAAGGTACCAATACTGCAACTCAGGAAATAGCGGTAGATGCAATTCTTTGTCGTTATCTTTATCGAGATAGTCTGTTACCATAGTATTGTTCTGCGACGTTACCAGATAGTTGGCTGCTGTAGGAACAATGAGGTAAAAGTCGTCTAGTGTACTGTTTGCCATCAATTCCGGAATTGTGCTAAGTGCCTGACTAGTGTTTGCATTTTGAAGCAGTATGGTCCTCTCGCTATTAAGCCACTGTTCTTCAAACTGTAAATTCAATAGAGTCACGGCAGCCTGGTGTAATGCTCTGTCGAAATTATTTTCTGAGGACTCGACTCCAACTATAAAGCCATTCCAAATGCCGGTCTCATTGGTGGTGTAATTACGTGTAAACACCATCGCCTTTCCGGAAATTTTCTTATTTTCGACGTTAAAATTGTAATCTACATCATAGGCTGGCACAATATCAGTGGAATTGCCATCGCCATATATAGGTGCGTAAACTGACTCTGCTGAGTCAACAGTGTATGCATTTAGATTCCTGGTCAATATCGGCAAGACTTCACTTGTGAAGTACTGTTCTGGCGTTTTAAAGTTAGAAACAGCTATTGGAGCGTTTCCAAGGGACATTTCCCGGACCTTCTCTGCGGATATTATAGAACTGAAACAAATACTATCGGTTTCGCAAAGTGACCTGCTTGGGAGAATGTACAAAGGCATGAATGGCTGGAAGACATATACAAGCGTGTTTTCATCTCCTCTTGCAAAGAATACAAAGCCCGTCATGGATTTATATGGCCGGATTATCTGAAGATCTGCGCTCCAACCTTCAGGGATGAATGTAGTTGCGGCTTTTTCTTTTGAGTCCATCCATTTAACAAAGCGACTCTCCTTTGGAGCTTGCGACTCTGTTCTACCGCTGTCACCCGTATCGTTAGGTGCAAGTTGGTAGCTACTGCTGTAGATTATATCCTCGTTTGAGTTTGCATCTATTAAGAATTTGGACAGCTTGTCTATATTTTCAACCAGCATGAAAGCAACTGTGCTTGATTCAGCACTTTTTGCACTCCACCAATCATTAGGAGCAGAAATATCCTCTGCAGGTATTGAAGGCGTGACTGTCATTATATCTGATTGGCTTTCGAATATATCCCAGCCAGCCTGCGTAAATGTTACTGTCTTCTCAGTTCTCTGTGCATCTGCATATTCTGTCTTGGGATCATTGACAAATATTGGATTGGACAGCAACAGTAAAAGCACACAACAGACTAGACAGCCATAACGAATCAACAATCAGCGATCTACTTATACAATGATTAGATTTAACAATTAACTTAAATTAATATTCTACTATTATCTTCTATGAGCCCATTTCGAAATTAATAAAAAATTTTACTCGCTATCACTAATTGTTGACAGGCGAAACCCAGCTACGTGCAAGAAGGACTAGAATAAAGATTCTCAAGGCCATAGCAGACAAAAATGGTGCGGCCGGTTTCTCAGACATCAAGCTTTCCACAGGACTTTCTACGGGGTCTATCTACTACCATCTTGAGCGCATGGGCAACTATGTCAGTAAAAGCTCTAAATATTACGTGATCACAGAAGAAGGTCTGCAACTTTTGCGTGAAGTCGATCCGAAATATGCAGGCGCTGCCTCACTTAAGAGAACAGAAGAGCAGGTACAGCCAGAAGGCTCTGGCACATCGGAAGAAACCATCAGCCGGCCACGCTACTTAGGTGTCCGCCACTATGTATTTTTGGGAGTAGTGCTGACAGCCATCGCATTTGCTGCTGTAGGTCTACTTACAGACTGGCAGGCCTTCTTTCTAAATGCAGGCGTCATAGCATCCATAGCAAGTATAGCTACAATTGTAGCATCATTTTTGATGATAAGGTACTCTTATTCCACAATTAGATACAGAGGCATGATGCTTTCAGTTTCAGCTCTTACGGTACTACTTGCAGGACTGTTCGTATTTTCAGGCGTTCAGTTTACTGGCGCATCACCTGTGCAACCATATGATAATTCGATGGATGCTCTACTATCATCATATTCGCTACATTGGCAAATTAGATAGGTACAGCGCGTACTGGTTGACAGAAAAAGTCTCTTAACATTATTGATTTGTAGGCAGGTAATAAATACTCCATATACGCTCCACCGGTACGTTATTTCAGAATACTGGAACGTACAGCTGACATGCATACAAGTAGTCTGAGACTTTTAAGAATTCTTAAAATCATAAGCCAGACGATCTTTATTCTATAAAAAACGGACCTTTGGAATTTATATACAGCAGGAATCTTACCTGCCTACCTCAAATACTACCATTGCTTTTGGCATCCTTGTACCTGAATTTGTCTAGCTTGATCAACTGATGATACGACCCAAACTGCGAGCTGTCGATGCTGTCAAGCAATGAATCCCGATCCTCGTTTTCATCAACAAACACCTTCAGTGTACGATATGTGGTAGAGCGTTGCACCGGTATCATGCCAGCGGCTCTTATCAACTGTCGGATCTCTTTTGGTCTCATGAGCTGTCCATGAGGCGCACCTGCAGCTGTAGATATACTCTCGTTGATCAGAGTGCCGCCAAAGTCGTTTACGCCAGCTGCAAGCAACAGCTGTGATATCTTCGCCCCCTCCTTAACCCATGAGACTTGGATGTTGGGAATATGATTGTTCAGCATTATCCTTGCCACTGCGTGCATCTTGACGACCTCGTTGCCGTCTGCCCCCGGTCTCAGTCTTGGAACGGTCTTGCGGTTGTACATTGGCGCTTCAGTGTGTACAAAGCTGAGCGGCACAAATTCTGTAAAGCCATGTGTCTCCTTTTGGATGTTACGTAAAAGGTCAATGTGCTCTGCCTTATGGCGGGATGTTTCAATGTGTCCATACATTATGGTTGAAGTAGTAGGTATTCCTAGAGCATGAGCTTGCTTGATGACTGCAATCCAGTCTTTCACTGAAATCCTGCCCGGCGATATCATATCTCGAAGGCCCTGGTCGAGAATCTCTGCTGCAGTACCAGGTAAGCTCCCGACTCCAGCCTCTTTTAGCATTTTGAGGTATTCTGGCACAGACGTTTCAGATCTTACTGCTCCATATGCCACTTCTTCAGGGGAAAACGCGTGGATATGTATGTCGGGCAGTTCCTTCTTAACTGCCTTGCAGATGTCGATGTAGATATGCCCATTCATCTTGGGTGGTAGACCAGCCTGTATACACACCTCCGTTGCGCCAAAGCTCGCAGCTTCCTGCGCCCTTTTCACAATCTCCTCAGTAGGAAGAAAGTAACCTTCCTCTTCACGAAAGTCTCTACTAAACGCGCAAAAGCCGCACTGCTTGATGCAGACGTTTGTAAAGTTGATGTTTCTGTTAACCACGTACGTTGCATAATCACCCAAAGTTCTTTTGCGGAGTTCGTCTGCCACCAATACTGAAAGGTTCAGTTCAAGTCCAGTAGAATCAAAAAGTTTGACTGCCTCGTCTACTGATATGTCCTTACCACTAAGCGCCTTGTCAAGGGCTGACGCCACTATAGGGTCGGCATTTTTAAGTAGCGAATCAATCATTGACATAATGATCCTCCTTTACTAATCCTGAGCTGTCAGCAACCAAACTTGTATACTTTTGCAGTCGCTCCGATGTAATAAATCCACCTTTGAAGAATTCAGGATAGACAGGGAGACGTGCTCTGAGCTTGCGGCCGTTACTTTCAGTCGTTTTTCTCACTAGGCCAATAGAAGGCCAAGGAAACTCGGGATTAACATGATCAATTGTGACTGGTGATATGCCACCCCAATCATTTATGCCAGCAGATATGTAGCGGCCAAAAATATCAGGGTTGAGGTTCGGTGGTACTTGAATATTCATGTCCGGCATTGCGATCCTTGCCATAGCAACTGATCGAAGAAAATACTCCGGTGATGCTGGTGGAAACTTAGCCATATCGGTCTCCGGTTTGGGGGCAAAGTTCTGCATTATTACTTCCTGTATGTGGCCATACTTTTCGTGCAATTCCCTTATGACAAACAGCGAATCGATCAGATCTTCTTGTGTTTCACCTATGCCTACTAGCAGACCAGTAGTAATAGGGAGCCGGAGTTCACCGGCACTCTTAAGCGCCTTTATTCTTACCTTTGGGTTCTTACTTGGTGCATCTTCGTGGGGCATCCCCTTTTCCATCAGCCGCTCACTTGACGTTTCAAGCATCAGTCCAAGGCTTACGTTGGTGTCTTGCAGCATTGACATTTCCTTTTTGGTCATGCTGCCAGCATTTGTGTGCGGAAGCAATCCCGTTTTCTCAAGAACAAGTTCACTCATGCTGCAGATGTATTCAACAGTTGATGAATAACCAAGCGAATGAAGCCAAGTCCTTGCCTGTTCATATTTTTGCTCCGGTCGCTCGCCTGTTACAAACAACGCTTCTGTGCAGCAAAGCTTTTTGCCAGCCTCTGCTATCGCAAGAACCTGACTAGGGTTCAGCATAGAAAGCATTGAATTACCAGGTTCCTTTTTGTAGGTGCAGTAAGTGCATGTGTCACGGCAGAGATTTACAAGGTTAATGAATACTTTTCTTGAATAGGTGATTATATCGGGCTTTGACCTGTCCCTTATCCTGCCTGCGGCCATTAACAGCACATCAGTCGGACATTCTGCCATCAATCGATCTGCTTCACTATTAGTTACCCCTGAGTCCAAGGCATGGTGGAGCATCTCGACAACAGCATGATTAATGAGCAAATGCAGCAGTAATGGAAAGTGTGCATCACTAATAAACAATATTACCGCTAAGGAGACTCCTGCTGGCTAGGTCTGGCCGCCAGAGTTGCAATAACTTCTATAGTCTGCCCTTCACGCAGGATCGTTAGTTGCAGATCATCACCTACTGACTTTTCTATTTCCATGTAGGCCAAGATATCGTCGATCTTTCTTACGGTATTGTTATCGACTGCAATTATTACATCGCCGCCCAGCTTCATGGGTATGCCATCAATGACCGTATCTTCGTTACCTCTTTTGAGTCCAGCCTTTTCGGCAGGACTTCCAGCTACCACATCCATAACCAAAAAACCGCGTGGCTCATCAATACCGAGGAGCTCAGCTATGCCGGGTGTCATATCCCTACCTGCGACCCCAAGCCATGGATGCTGGTACGATCCTATGGTGATAAGCGATGGCACGACTTGAGCTATTGTGTTTGACGGAATAGCAAAGCCGACACCAGCAAACTGGCCTGTCGTTGAATATATGGCAGAGTTAATGCCTATCACCTCACCTCTCATATTGAGCAGCGGGCCACCGGAGTTGCCAGGATTGATGGGGGCATCAGTCTGGATAATATCAGGTATCGTGAAACCTTCCTCTTCCTGCGCAGGGATCTGCCTGCCTACTCCACTGACGATGCCGGTGCTCATAGAACCAGAAAGCCCAAAAGGATTGCCAATTGCAGCCACACGCTCGCCTACTCTTACCTTAGACGAGTCTGCAAGCGACAGTGGGAGGAGTTTTTCCTTTGGCGCCCCCTCTACATAGAGGATCGCAATATCGGCAGCAGGGTCTGAGCCTATTAGGGAAGCGCGATATACAGTACCATCTGGGAACGTTACGTCCAACCTATTACCTCCGCCACTGACAACATGATAATTTGTAATGATGTGACCATTGTCGTCATATACAAAGCCCGATCCGAGCCGGGATTCAAAGACATCTGTTTCACTGCTGTCAGTTATTTGAACGACAGACCCTTCTACCTTCTGGAAAAGACCTGGCAGGGGCAGTTCTGTATCAGAAGCTTTTACAACGCCTACTTGGCCTATCTGAAAGGCATTATTGCTAAGGCCTCTCCTTCCTTCTGTTGTTCTTTGCACGAGATTACCCAGAAATGGCACATTGCCAGCTAAATCATTAACATCTTGGAACTGCGAATATACAAACAATATTACAACAGCAGCCATGATAATTGACACGGCTAGTATAGCCTTGTTCAAAAGTAGGGAAAATTATTGCATCTTGTTCTAATAATCTTTTGCACAATTGAAAAATTATGAAGTGCGCACCTGCAACGGCTCCCGTTTTCGGACATGTTTTTGTATCTCATGCTCTAGTCGATTTTCTTTTCCCTTCTTGGCCACGACTGTCATGCATATTGGACAGCTTGGCATACAGCATGGCTCGGGACTATACTCCTCATAAATACAATCCTTTTCAGAATTGATGAGTTTTAATGTGCTCTTTACATAGTGCCACTTGCCTATAGGTAATAACTGAGATAGCATATTCTCTTCTGCTTGGATTTCATGAACATCTAGACCCGCTACAGCTATCTGTATTTTACGGCCCACATTCTCTATGTCCTGTTGGTTTGTATTACGCGGTATGCGAACGCGTTGGATAGTCATAGATTTAGGAAGCTCGATTGCGGCGGGAATCTCTACACCACTAACACTACTAGAATCAAAGCGCTCTGCAGCTACTTCTATAGGAAGAGGAATATGTTCGCAAACGATCGAGATAAACTCCACGACCATTGGCTTGTAGGAAGCGATTCGATCCTCCTCCATTGTTGTATGAATGTGCCGCCGTGAATTGTGTCTGTAAACACAAAACCCCTTGTAGGTTTTAAAATTCTGTACAGCCTCTTGCTTGGCTTTTTCTTCTTTTAGAAGTCGTTCTATGTATATACGAGGCCGTATTGTCAGGTCTTTTTTATGCCTCCTCATTCTCCCTGTTCTCATCTGACATTCTTTTTTTGACTATTTGCTGATGTAAGGCGCACTTAACTCAACTTCGGGCTCTCCTTCAAGGAAATCCACTAAACGCGTGTAGTATAGTAGAAATTCCCTTCCCTTTTCTGTTGTTCTATACACCACTCCATCAGGAGATACATCCTGTGCGATTAGCCTCTTTCCGATCAGCTCTCCGAGGTAGAGGTGTACCTGCTC
>DATMWK010000016.1:0-3295 GCA_035562555.1 Nitrososphaera sp.
GGCACATTCTTTGACGCTGCCTTAGGCGAAGCGGTAATATTTGCTAAGAAGCCCTGGACTGTTTTGCACGAAGGTGGCGATTTTAATCTTACAGAAAAGATGGGCTGGAAAGTCCGAGTCAGAAAAGCTCCACAAAACATGCTGCCAATTGAAACGCTTTATAAGATATTAGGTGGCACAGTGAGCCAGCGCATCAAGTTCTATAGAGAAGTGGGAAATAAGATATTTAGGGCTAAATTGACTGAGCAGGCCGAAGCGAGCCTTCTTACGCTAGGGGGATTTGCAGAGATAGGCAGGTCGTGTATGCTACTAGAAACGCGCGAAAGTAAGATTATACTTGACTGTGGACTCAATGTGTCAGCGAAGGACCCCCTGGCAGCCACACCTCGATTTGACATTGCAGGAATAGGCATGGAAGATGTGGACGCAGTGGTTCTCAGCCATGCACATCTTGATCACACTGGCTTTCTACCAGCGCTTTTCAAATATGGGTATGACGGTCCGGTCTACTGCACAGAGCCAACTCTCTTGCTAATGAGTATGCTTCAGCGCGATTATATTAGACATTCTGGGAATGACGCATTATATTCTGAGCAAGATATCAACAGCGCTGTAACACACGCGATAACATTGATGTATGGCATAGTAACTGATATTTCGCCAGATGTCAAGGTTGTGCTTTCAAACTCGGGACACATTATAGGATCAACTTCAATTCATATGCACATTGGTAGCGGCCAGCACAACCTTGTATACACAAGTGACATGAAATTCGGCAAGTCGCTTACACTTGAAAACGCTTCTTGGAATTTTCCAAGGGTTGAAACGATGATAATTGAAAGCACATATGGTGGCAAGGAGGATATAATGTGCCCACGAGAGCAGGCCGAGGCCAATCTTGCCAGCGCAGTTGAAAGGACAATTGCGGCAGGTGGTCACGTGCTGTTACCTGTGCCAGCAGTTGGGATTTCCCAAGAGCTGATTCTTGTACTTGACAGGTTTGCAAAGGGGGGCAGGCTTCAGACCAAAGTGCTTGTGGAAAAGATAATCTCAGAAGCAACAACCGTCTATGAGGCATATCCGGAATTTCTTTCAAAAGAGCTAGCCAAATTTATGCTTGAATCGGAAACAGGCTATTTTGGCTCACAATTCTCAATAGTTGAATCGGAAACCCTTGATCCTAGTGAGCCTGTAGTAGTCCTTGCTCCTTCATCAATGCTCATCGGAGGGCCATCTGTTGGATATCTCAGGCAAATAGCAAATGACCCAAAAAACATGCTCATCATGCTATCATATCAATCGCTTGAAACTCCTGGCAGAGCAATACTAGATGGTAGCAGACAAATTGCAATTGGGGGCGAAACGATCAAACTCGAGTGCCAAGTCGAAAGGATCGATGGTCTTGGCAGCCACAGCGACTACAACCAGCTTATGGCATATATTATGCGACTTCGTCCCAAGCTTAGGCGAGTCCTCGTCAACCACGGTGAGCGATCGAAGGCGCAGAACTTAGCAAGTATGATAAACAAGCAATTTAGAATACAGTCGCAGCACCCATTGGTGCAGGAAGCAATAAAGCTACTTTAGATCGTATATGCCACGCCAGATCTTGACGCCTGGAGGAGTAACCACAATACGCTCTTCTCCAAGCCTTGCAATGTCGCCGCCAGCTGACTGTGTATAGGAATATAGATCCTCAACAGCTTTACGCAATTCTTCCAAGTCTTTTTGCGCAAGCGGCGTCACCCTGATAATCAGGATCAATTGTTTTTTGATATCTTCCTTTACTGCAGCGACGTCAGACTTGTCTCGCAGCGTAATTGCCTTCAAATAAACCGGTGTTTTCTGTGTCTGCATCTTCTATCTATCTTCTGCGGATTGCAGTTGAGCTTGCCATGTATATTCAATAGTCATGCTGGTCAATTCTCATTAACCGAGTAGTTGATTTTAGCTGAATGATAGTAATGCAGGCTGGCTTCTGTTCATAGGCTACAATATAATTATTATTAATATTATTATCATTATTTTTGTTTATATGCGCATCATCTCTATCGTTGCGATGTCAGCTGGCATGACTACAACTTCACTTTTATCTCCGTTAACGGTTATCGAGACCTTGCAGAGGTTATGCCTAGGAGCATCAGAGTAACGTGCCGCTATTGCAGCACATGTTGTTGTCACTGACGAATCATCGTGGTTTTTGCAACGAAGTATACAGGTTGGCCCAACATAGTCCTTGACTTCTATAATAATGTCCCCTCCAACCACAAGCGCCTTTATAACTTCGTTTTCTTCCTTATTCCTGCCAACTACAAACTTAGCTTCACGCGTAATCCGGAAATGTCTGCCAACCTTCAAAAGTTCAATATCGTTAAGGGTTGGTATGTCGTCACAGTGATCCAAAATATCCTTGACACGCTTTGAGAAGCTGGGATCTGTTAATAGACAGCCCCCTGCCGCATTTGGTGGTTCAGATATGCCAAAGTGTTTTGCCAGCATCAACTGGCCTTTCCTTGACCTCCCCTTAATATCTCCCATCTTTTTACGGTTTATCAATCCCATCTTTTCTGCATCTGTTTGCTCGAGGTGCTTTGCAGATAACGGGCGTAAAATCTTTCGTTCCATGCCTGTCTCTTTTTCAATGATACGTAATGCGCGGCTGTTTTGGCTCATGGGGCGCTGAAGCAGCACCTCGCCTGTTATTACAAAATCAGCATTTGTCTTTTCCATGTGCTCCTTGGCGGCGTTGTACATCATGCCCCTACAATCGATACAAGGGTTAATACACGAGCCATAGCCGTATTTAGGGTTCTTTAACATACGGAGGTACTCTTCGCCAAAGTATACGGTCCTTAGATTGATTCCAAGTTCGTCGGCTACCTCTTTGACTCGTTGGCCACAGCCCTTACCACAGTCGAAATCGCAAAATGGTGTCTTAACAGCAACCGCTTCTATGTCGACGCCCTGCTCCAACATCATCCTAACAGCTAGGCTGCTGTCAAGCCCCCCAGACAGCAATGCAACTGCCTTTGGCTTTTTTTCTCCGGGCGACTCATTACCATCTTGCTGTGACATCGTTCCATTGGTGGTCTATTGGTTATAAAAATGATATGTGCCCCGCCTCTGACTCACACGCTGTCACTGGTTAGCCATCAGCTGTGTCCTCTACGTGCTCTTTGACGGGGTGGTATGTACCTTCCATATGGTGTTATATTTGTCTTTTATGATCGCAAGTAGGTTTATCTCAAATGCTGCGACAGGCATTCTTAGCTTAAAGTTTTCAAGTGCAAGTGGA
>DATMWK010000017.1:0-2875 GCA_035562555.1 Nitrososphaera sp.
GCAGTGAATACGTTGGGTAGCCTAATTAGCAGAAGGTATTCTTTGAGGCGTTGGCTTACGTTATGCTGCAAAGGTAGTCGTACGCCTCTTTTGCTGCGTCTACGGGCTTATCTTGGTATGGATAGAGCTCGACAGTAACAAATCCCTGGTAACCGATGTCATCAATTGCATCAAAGACTGAACGAAAATCGATCGAGCCCTTGCCGGGGATCAAGTGGTTGTGAATTCTGGTGGGTGCTATGTCCGCTAAGTGAAAATGCTCGATATAATCGGATAATTCGTAGACGACTTTGGCTGGATCTTCATTTACGCAATAAAAGTGGCCGATGTCAAAGTTGAGCCTAATGTACTTAGAGCTAATAATTTTTGTCATAAAGTTCTTGAACTGCCTTGAATTTTCAATGAGAAGGCCTGGTTCTGGCTCGATTAGCACTTTTATGTCTTCTTGTTCCGCTATTTTTGATACCGTTGTCACACCATCAAGAAATATTTTTTCAAGCTGGCTTAAACCCGGGTATTGTTGTTGGTGTGGTGGTGGTGATGATGAGGAGGAGGAGGATGGTTGTGGTGGTGGTGGTGGCAATGGGCCACCTGGCTCTGTAGACAGGTGCTTTGCTCCGATTTTTTTTGCAAGCCTTATGCATTCAATCGTATGCTCTATACGCATCTCTCTGCTATCCCCTATCCAAGAAGGATGGTATGTATCTCCAATTGCGTATAGGGTAAATGCATTGAGGTTTGAGATTTGCATGTTGGACGATACAAGAGTTTTCTTTAACGATCTAACCTGATCGTCTGTAAAAGTAGGTGGGTATGCATGCGGGATATCACACAGGATCTCAACGGCACTGTAGCCTACCTTTGCGATCTCTCTTATCGAATCTTCAAGTGAGTATCGCTTGAAGGCATTAGTGCTAAATGCCAGCTTGATCATTTTTTATTATTACTAACTATGGCTTCCAGGTAAATCGTGGCGATTGCTTGAAGAAATCGTAGGCGTTGTAGAATGTTACACGCTCGATTTCACTAGTGCTAAAGCCGGCTTTTCTCATCTCTCTTGCTACAAGGGGGACGCTAAGCGGGTCTGATGCACCCCAGTCAGCCGCACTATGAATCATTATTCTTTCAGTACCATATTTTTTGATGATGTTCATTGCACGTTCTGGTGACAACTTTGACACGGGATACACAGAAAGTCCAGCCCACATCCCAAACTCGAGCGTCTTTTGAATTGTTTCTTCTACATTATGGTCTATCAAAATTTTGTGCCTATTGTAGCGCTTCCCATGCTCGCTATTTAATATCAGCTCAATTCGTCGCATGCCTTCCGGCTTGTTAGTGTGCGGTAGGTGAACTGTCATGAGCATATTCTTTTCTGCCGCAATATCCATCTGCTTTACAAATACCTCCTCTTCCAGATCATTTATGAGATTGTATCCAAGTTCTCCGATAGCCACTACGCGTTCCCTGTCTAAATATTTCTTCATAGCTTCCATAGCGTCTAAGGCTAGCGGCCGTTCCATTGCCTCCTTGGGGTTTACAGAAATGCAAACAAAGTGCTCTATTGCAAAGTCTCTTGCCCGCTTTGTTTCAAAAGTTATCATATGTTCCCAATAGTCCTCAAATGTTCCAACCGATGTCCGTGGGCTGCCTAACCAAAATGATGGCTGGACTATTACCTCTATTCCAGCCTTAGACATTGCCTCATAGTCGTCAGTGGTGCGAGAATACATATGGATGTGGGGTTCAAATAGCCTAGTCATATATCATATCTCCATTTATGACAGCTGCGCATTGTAACGTTTTTTAGGTTGTAGAACAAATTTACAGTAACAACAGAATATGCTGGCTGCCGTTTTCCACGCACCTAATAACATCGTTGTGCAACAAGTACCTATCCGGCGCAGGAAAGCCATGCTCAAGGTGAACGCCTGCGCAGTCTGCGGGTATGACGCCCGCGTCTTTAGAAATGGTCACCGAAAGGTTCGCCCGCCGGTGATTTTAGGCCACGAGCTTTGTGGAGAGATACAAAATGAGATTATAGCAGGGGACGGTTTAACTACTATAAATGCAGGTTCTAGGGTTGCCGTTTGCCCCTTGGTCCCTTGCCTTCAGTGCCCATATTGCAAAATTGGTGATTACAACCTTTGCGTCGACTTGAGGGAGATAGGCTCTACGTCAGATGGTGGGTTCGCACAATATATCACAATACCAGATCAGTTGGTTAGAATCGGCGGTCTGGTGCCAGTGCCAGACAACCTAACTGATGAAGAAGCTGCCCTCTTAGAGCCTCTTGCATGCTGCCTGAACAGCTATTATCGCATGCTTCCTATTGCAAAGGAAAGCTCTATTGTGATAATAGGGGATGGACCCATGGGGCTTCTTCACCTTCAGCTGTTCAAGAGGTTATTATCGAGCTCGAGAGTAGCAATTGTTGGAAAGGTTCCGTTAAGAATGGAAAAAGCAAGAGCGATGGGCGCTGATGCAGTCTTTGCTTATTCCCGTGAAACGGTTCCTGATGTTCTTAATTTTGCTGGAGACTCCTCCTCTTCTTCAGGTGCAGAAGTTATAGTGATTGCGACGAGCAACCCTGTTGCCTTTGAACTTGCGACAAAGGTCTCTGCTAGGAACTCCAAGATAAATATCTTCGCCGGCATGCCAGGTGGCCAGACATTTTTATTGGATGCCAATTGGCTACACTATAACCAGATCTCTATCACTGGTACCTTTAGCTCTACGCCGAAAATGCTAAGGGAGGCTACAAGAATTGCATCAGAAAAAACGATTGACCTCTCCTCAATTGTTACCCACACATATTCTCTTCCAGAAATAGAAGAAGCAATAGAGGTCACTGAAAAGTATCACGGACTGAGGG
>DATMWK010000018.1:0-14380 GCA_035562555.1 Nitrososphaera sp.
TATTGGCAGCCACAGTCAGGATATTTTCCTTTCAACAAGGAAATACAAAAATGTTAGAGATGGAAATAAAGAAGTGGCTCTGGTAATTGATGACCTAGAATCTGTACAGCCATGGAAACCTCGGGCAATGAAGATAAACGGTACTGCGGAGATTGTAGAACATAACGGGATGTTTGGTCATCGCAAATATCTGAAGATAACTCCATCGGTATCGTGGAGCTGGGGGATCAAAGGGCTTCAGCAGCCAAAGGAAGGAGAATTTTTTATCAAGACCGTACATAGAGGCATGATTGATAATTAAAGACCTCTAATTCCAAAGGTTTTCTATCGAATCTCTCTAGTCTAGTATCTCACAACCTTTTTAGCTTCCCCCTTATATTCAACAAGACTAGCAAAGGATCCATTCATTGAAGCGATATCACTTCACAGCCCGACGGGCCCGCTTAGGAACAAAAACTTTTTAGCTAGCCCTATATCTATTAACACAGAACCTTTTCAAAGAACCGATATCAGCCTGTCAATTAATCCACTAACGTATTGGCTATTCTTGTGGGTGGAATTATTAGGTCAAATCTATCTTGGGTTCCACCGGACCCGTGCCAATGGCAATCTATAATTAATACAGATTTGTGAATATAGGTGCAAGCTAATTTTTCATTTTGTAAGCTATACTCATTGAGTCCAAATTTTGAAGTTTTTTCTGTCGAGTCCCTCTGGGCCGATATTTTCTAACATACCAGTTTGTGATTTCCGTTCCTTTATGAGAATGTGGATTTTTCAGTAGATACAATAAGAACTAAGTCAAGGATCGAGAATTAACGACAATTGAAACAAGAGATATCAAATGAGTTAGCCCACCTCCTATCTAACGCTATAGTGGAAATTAATTAGTCAAAAAGCGTAGAAACATAGAAACATAATGTCTCTGGAAATAAGAGATAGGTGTTTTTACTTTACTGGCTTACACTACTCAAACCCCCTTGGGCCCACTATTTTAAATGTGCTTAATTGCGGGTTCACAAAACAAAAGGTGAGAAAGCAAGATATCAAACGTAAGAGAACAAGAACGATACAACAACGATGGCGATTACAATGCAACAATATCGGATCCTTATAGGCTGTTCGTTTACGCATTGAACAGCCCTGTAACTGGGGAGAGAATCAAAGAATAAAGCACAAGGTCGCTACTGGTCTTGGTGAAGAGAAAGAAGGGGGAGACGTAGTAGCACGTCTAGATCAATTTATCATCTAGATAAGTAGATTGGAGCAACTACCGAAATGATTATTGAAATTCTGTGAGAGATAGATGGTTGTTGTATACAATGTTCTAAACTCTGATTTTAGTTCACATAAAGATGCCTGACGTACATGATACCATTGTAAGGTTCATTAGTACTTTTGTATCTATTCGATGTATAGTTTGGTAGAGCTTACACCAGTAATGCTAGGCGTAATAGCTTTTGGTCTGCTGCATGGAGTAAATCCATCTCATGGCTGGACGGTGGCAGTTCTGTATTCGATACGAAGCAAAAGACCCCTATTTAGTAGTATTGCTAGCTCTGGTATAATAGCAGGTGCACACTTTCTATCCTCGGTTGCTGTAGTATTAGCATTCATCTTCGTAAGTATGTTGATACAGATACCGCAAACTTACATGAATTATGCAGTAGCCATTGCATTAGGTGTATTAGCATTCGTATTCTGGAGAGAAAAATCTGAAGACTTGGAGAAAGATCAGCACGGGCACCTTCACCAGGAGAATCTAGATCATATCGATCATGAACACTCTCACTGGCATAAGGAAATTGGTTACCATACACATGAGCATATCCATAAGCAAATGGTAAGGCCGACGCTTGCAGCAATTGCAGGTTTTGCACTAGTGCTTGGCTTCGCACACGAAGAAGAATTTGTTATTCTCTCTCTCGCTGTAGGTGGCGTTAATCCAATACTACTGATGGTCGCGTATGCTTCTTCTGTTGCAATAGCACTCATAGGTATAACTGTCTTGGCAGTTAAAGTATACATGCATATTCAAGACAGAGTAATTTCTTATACAAAATACCTGCCAAAGATTAGTGCGTTGGTATTAGCTGCTATGGCTGTCAGCTTTGCATTTGGATTTCTATGATTGTAATAGGTCACGGGGACACATACTCACTCTTTGTCTACCAAACCCAAATCTTTATTTTGATTATACATACCTGATCAACATCGTGCAGAAGCACTATCTTGCTTCATTAGTGTTGCTCTTGCTTCTTGCATCTTCCCCTTCTTTTATGGTAAGCACATACGGTCATGGCCTCGGCCAAGATCAAGCACCACCTGTTACTATTCAAGGAAAGCAGGTAACCGTGGAAGGAGTGATAGACCCTTCTTTTCTGCCGCTTGCAAATTCTTCAAAGCCGACCCTTGTAATAAGGGCTCATGATGAGAACAACAACATCACCATAGCGGGCATAGATTACAGGATAGCAATCGAGCTTAGAAATGAGACTCTGCTTGATCAGCGCTTTCAGTCTTCTGACGGTGTTGTAAAGGCGAATCTGATCCCAGATGGCGATATTGAAGGCTGGGAGATAAATGGTCAAGCTATGCCAAGGGAGCAACAACAAATAGAAGTGAGCCAGAGCAATCCAGTTGAATTAAGAAGCAAGATCCTTTCAGCTGGTGGATTGTACCATCTTGTGATAACAATTGAAAAGAGCAGCACTGGCATTTCACTACAGGCGGATCAAAAGTTTGACCTGTATATCAGCGTCGGTGACTCATACACATTTGACATTGATACTCAGCAGGGACAAAATCAGACTGTGGTAGTAAAAACATATTATGACGAAATAACCAATTTTGACTATTCTAATAAGACCATTTCATTTGAAACGCCGTTTACATGGGATAGCGCCTATGTTGTGCAGGTTCCAGTACTCCATATGGAAGTTCAGTTCCCAAAAACGCTTGAAGAGTTACAAACCAATAGCTACCATGGGACGCTAAATGGTAGAGAGCTTGAGGCGCAAGCGGTAGTTATTGACGACTATACCTCTGAACAAAACCGCATAGTGCATTTTGTTGTCTCCAACGCAATGTTGAGCCGGTTTGCTGAGATGATAAATGATGACGACAACAAGACTACTGCTGCCTTTACATTGCAACCGTCAGAGAAGCCGAAATTTCCACTTGATATACTATCACTGCCAAACGAAAAATTCCTCTTCCAGCTGTCATGGGGCCCGGACATAATTGAGACAGGTATTCCAACGACATTTGTCATGAATATCCAAGATCCAGCTACAGGGAACCTAGTCAGGGGATCGTCATTTGATCTTGTCTTCATACAGGATGGCAATGAAATTCAAAGTGACCACCTGTCATCCGAATTTGGTACTTATTCTTACGAATATACCTTCCCAAAGGCAGGAACGGTTACATTGGCTGCAAACAACATCAATAAGCATGGTGAAAGCGCCAGGATTGATCTAGCTGTGCTTCAAGGAAGCGGTGGCAATACAACAAGTAGCGCGCAGACACAGCCGACTCAATCCCAATGCCTTATTGCAACGGCTGCATTTGGCTCTGAATTAACTCCACAGGTAAAGTATTTGCGGCACTTTCGAGACCGCTACATCTTGTCAACTGCATCTGGTTCAGCATTTATGAATACCTTTAATTCTGTCTACTATTCGTTCAGCCCGCAAGTTGCAGAGTATGAGAGAGGGCAACCCTGGCTTCAAGGTATGGTGAAAATGGCATTGAACCCTCTGTTTGGAATACTCGTGACTGCTGAAAAGGGGTACGCCGTACTGGGAGGCGAGGCGGGCAGCATTTTAGCTGGTGCTATTGCAAGCGCACTCATCGGTGCTGTGTACCTTTGGCCTGTTGGTTTCGTAGCATGCAGAAGGGTTCGCAGCAGACTTTTAGTTATTGTTGTGGGAGCAGCTGCAGGCGTTATGGCAGTCACACTAGTTGCACTCCCTGCAATATTGCCATTTACTACTGCCATGTTTACGTTGGCCGTAGCCGGGGCATCTGCGATAGTGTCGGCAAAAACTGTCAGATATTTTTTGAGCCGCAGTCGAGCGCTAATTGACAGTCTATATTTCCAAAAAGTATGATAAAACTATATGCTGATTCCCCTATACAGCAACTGTAATTATTAGAGGAGAATTCCTACTAACGTATATCTCTCTCTATCTTGGTACAATTCCATAGATTGATTGTCCGTCAATTACACTTATGGCGTCCCTCTGTCCTGTATCGGCTATCTTTGTTTCATCAATATCAATGCCTTCTATGGCAAGACTTTGACCCCTGACTGTCACAACCAAGAAGCCTGAAGATTGAATTTGGCTCGAGGAACTGATTTCAAATTAAAAGTCAAATCTTTATCAATCTCTAGGCATACTAAGATAAAGGATCGATAATCTTGGCTAAGAAAGTCGCCGATATTATAGTCGACTCATTAATGGCATCGAGAGTTAAGAGGATATACGGAGTAGCTGGAGATTCTTTAAATGGCATTACAGATGCCGTCAGGGAACGGGGCAAAGACATCTCTTGGATTCATGTTCGCCATGAGGAAACAGCTGGTTTTGCAGCCGGAGCCGAAGCTCATCTTGCTGGAAAGCTAGCTGCATGTGCGGGCAGCTGCGGACCAGGAAATATGCATTTGATCAACGGACTTTACGATTGTTATCGCAACAGAGTACCCGTCCTAGCAATAGCTGCTCAGATACCAAGCAGAGAAATTGGAAGTTCATACTTTCAAGAAACCCACCCTGAACTTTTGTTCAACGAGTGCAGTCACTACTGCGAGCTTGTCTCACACGCAGATCAGATTCAGCGTATTCTTGATATTGCTATGCGAACTGCCCTTTCATTCTCTGGAGTTTCTGTTATTGTCCTTCCTGGCGATGTGGCGTTGCAAGAGGCTGTATCTAATAGACCCATCACATCAGTAGAACAATCTAAGGCAGTAGTCAGTCCCAGTAAGAAAGAAATTGCGAAGCTTGCAGATGTTCTCAACTCAGCAGAAAAGGTGACTATCCTTGGCGGTGCAGGCTGTGCTGGAGCACATTCAGAGCTGATCGAGGTTGCTAGCATTCTGCAGGCTCCAATAGTCCATGCTATGAGGGGAAAGGAGTTCATTGAATATGAAAATCCGTACGATGTAGGAATGACTGGATTACTTGGATTTTCTTCAGGATACTATGCTATGATGAATTCCGACTTGCTTCTTATGCTTGGCACTGACTTTCCGTATCAACAGTTCTATCCTCCTCACTCCTACATTGTTCAGATAGATATTCGAGGTGAACAGATAGGCAGGCGTACAAAAATCGATTTGGGATTGGTTGGAGATGTACGCGAAACATTGACAGCATTGATACCGCTGCTTAACCAAAAAACAGACAAAGGTCATCTCAAGAAATCACTTGAACACTACGGCAAGGCACGAAAGGATTTAGACTCGTATGCAATCGGCAAGTCAGGACATAAGCCAATACATCCTCAGTACGTGGCAAAGCTAATTGACGAGACGGCGTCGCTTGACGCGATCTTTACCTGCGATGTTGGTACTCCTACCATCTGGGCTGCGCGTTACTTGCACATGAATGGTAAGCGTAGGTTGCTAGGGTCTTTTTCACATGGTTCGATGGCAAATGCTCTGCCACAAGCAATTGGAGCACAGGAGACTTTTCCAGATCGTCAGGTGATTTGTCTCTCTGGAGACGGGGGGTTCTCTATGCTCATGGGAGACTTTCTGTCATTAAAGCAATTAAAGCTGCCCATCAAAGTAATTGTCTTTAACAATAGCTCTCTGAGTTTTGTAGAACTTGAAATGAAGGCAGCTGGGTTCCTCGCCCATGCGACTGACCTGGTAGAAACCGATTTCTCAAAGCTGGCTGAAGCGGTTGGAATCTTGGGGTTGCGAGCTGAAAGACCAGAGCAGGTAAAGACTATCTTAAACCAAGCTTTAGAGCATGAAGGTCCAGCCTTGGTGGATGTAGCGGTGAACAGGCAAGAGTTACTGGTGCCCCCAAGCATTAATCTAGAGCAGATCAAGGGCTTCACACTCTATATGATAAAGGCGATACTGAACGGCAAAGGAGATGAAGTCGTGGATCTAGCCAGGACAAACCTGTTCATGTAACTATTTTCTTTCATGTTCATTTATGCTTACGACGACTATTGAGAAACTATTTCAATTTATTATCCTCTAGAGCCTTGGCTCTCTTTCAAGCCAAACTTCTTTTGTTGATTAATCATCTGATTTGAGACTTACTTCTTTGCGACTTTGTAATTGCGCGATATTCTGCAATCCAGAATTTTTTTTGAACTTGATCCGATACTTTTTGCTCACTCATTTTTGGCGCGACGCCGTCTTGTTGAGCCTGGAGTGCAACCTTTATTGCAATATGAATAGCAATATCTTTCATGTTCTCTATTGGGGGTAGCAACTGTGATTCAGTATCACCACCGCCATCATTGTTGCCTTTGGCACCTTGAAAATTACCCAAAGCCCTCGCTGCTGCTATCATCATCTTGTCGGTGACCCTCTTTGCTTCAGAAGCGACCACTGCCAGACCGATAGCAGGAAATATGTAAAAGTTGTTGCATTGAGCTATTTTGAATATCTTGCCGTTAAATGAGACCGGCGGAAACTCAGTTCCTGTGGCTATTAGGGCATGACCCTCTGTCCATTGAATGAGATCTTTTGGAGCAGCTTCTGCACGATCAGATGGATTTGATAAGGGAAAGATAATGGGCCTGTCAACTTTGCTTGCCATTTCTCTGACAATCGACTCGGCAAATTGATTGGGCTGGCTTGAAACGCCTATGAGGATGCTTGCAGAGATATTCTTGATAACCTCAGCCAGTCCTATCTCCCCTTCTCTTGCCCTCCAACTCAAAGCCAGTTCAGAAGGCTGTGCAAACTTTTGTTGAACCTCTGACAGGTTTGTACGCCTCGTCTGCAAAAGTCCCCGGCTATCCAAGATAAAGAAATGGCGCCGAGCTTTATCCTCATCCATTCCTTCAGCTATCATTGAATGCAAAACGTACTCTGCAATTCCAGTCCCCGCACTCCCGGCACCTAGAATAACAATCTGCTGATCTGAGAATTTCTTTCCCGTAATTTTCAGAGCCTTGTATATTGCGCCTAGCGTAACTGCAGCAGTGCCCTGAATGTCGTCATTGAAGGTGCAGAGGCTATCACGATATTTGTCAAGGATTGGACGGGCATGTGATTTTGCAAAGTCCTCCCACTGCAGCAAGACGTTCGGAAGCTTTCGCTTGATGCATGATACAAACTTATCCACAAAATCCCAGTAAGGCTCACCTGTTATTCTTTCATGACGCCATCCGATATATTCTGGGTCGTGCAATCGTTCCTGATTGTTTGTACCAACATCAAGCAAAATTGGAAGCGTTCGCTTAGGGTCAATCCCACCAATCACCGTATAAAGTGAAAGCTTGCCAATGGGGATGCTCATACCTCCAGCTCCTTGGTCACCTATTCCTAACACTCGTTCGCCATCCGTTACAACTATTACATCCACGTCACGGTAGGGGCGGTTTTCTATTATTTCGTCCATCTTGTCTGCAAGCGGATATGACAAAAATAGACCGCGAGGACGACGGTAAATATGTGAAAAATTGATAGAGCTCTGTGCCACAACTGGTGTATAAATAATTGGGGCCATTTCACCAATATGGCGATAAAGAAGAGCGTAAAAAAGGGTCTCATTTGTGTCCTGTAGCGCCCGCAAAAATATGTGCCGCTCCAAGTCGTCATCCTTTCTCTTATATGCTTCATATGCTCGCACACATTGTTGTTCTAATGTCTCGACTACTGGGGGCAACAACCCATGTAGGTCGAACTCGGTTCGCTCCTCCTCGGTAAAGGCCGTCCCCTTGTTCAAGGTAGGATCAGACATCAAATCTTTTCCAGATTGATCTATTACAATAATTGATTCAGGTTTCTCCATTAACTGCTAATGCAGTACTGGATCATTGATGATAACAACTTTTTGGTTCCATAAGGCATGTAACAACCAGCACCTATGAACGAGAGAAATCAGAAACACTATACCTCTTTAGTGATAAGAAAGGTTCCTCCCTCTGCAGAACCGTCTAAGGCATGCAAATACTACTAAATTCAAGATAAAATGCCCCAACCTGGAAAAAAACACTATCCTGATAGAACTCTAACTGACACTTGTATTGATCTATGAACTAACTTCAGCAATGGATATATCATCAGTCCCAATCCAATCTCGCCGATTTAGGAGTTGCGAAGACTTTTAGCTTGAGCTTTAATTAATAACATCATCCCACTTCCAAGGACGATACCACTTTACGGCCCACTAGGGCGGCTGCTGCTCGTGAACAAAAACTTTTTGGCTACCTTTGCATACATCTAAATTGTAACCTCCTTTATAGCGCTACTAAAAGCACGGGGACCCTTGGGCCCATTGTTTTTCTATCGCATCCTTCTGGACCCACTAAAACTACTCCCCATGGAGGTATATTATTAATAAGAAAGAGCCCTCAACGGTCTCGCTATAAAATTTTACCTAGTCAGATAAGAATCATCTACCTTTCTTGGAATGTTCGTAACCGTATACTTGCTCAAGCTTTCTTGTCTTTCCGTCCTTGAATATATCTTTTGCACAGTACTTCATAGAGAATGCGGACATTTGATCAAGTATTGGCTCAAGCGCCCTGCCCTTTTCGGTAATTGTGTATTCAATTCTGACCGGAGTATCAGGATAGATCTTTCTCTCTATCAACCCGTCCTTCTCCATTTCCTTCAATCTGGCAGAAAGCACTTTCGCGTTGATCTCTTCGATTTCCAGAAATTGGTTGAACCTCTTGTGGTCATGATGAATCATGTTTCGTATTATCAGCATTGTGAATTTCTTGCCCACGAGCTTGAAGGTGTGGTTGATTGGACACTCCTTCATGTTGTGTTCCATCCATTCAATGCTTTCTTGTTTCAGCAAGTAACTAAAAGCTCACCTACTTTCCATATCATTACTTACCAATTTATATACTTACCTTTCGTTACTTAGTGATAATTAGTGATTTTAAAAATGGAAGATCACAACCAAAGAAAACAGGAAAAAAATGAGAAAGAGCTATTGTTGCGCCACAATGAGAACTTACAGCAAGCAAAAGGAGATCGTATGGAAGTTGAAGACAAGATAGCAGTTACCGTTAGCCGCCACGCATGGTTAACTCTAGCGATACTTAGCAGCACTCTTCTGACGGTCTTTTTCTCAGAGACCATGCTTCTACCCGCTATCCCAGAGATCATACAGAACTTTAACATACCGTACGCAACGGCTGCATGGATATTCAGCGCGTACCTGATTGTAGCTGCCGTAATGACTCCTGTCGCAGGCAGACTGTCTGATCTTTATGGGAAGAAGAAAGTATTGCTTATATTACTTACAATATACATAGCCGGACTCGCTGCTGGAGGATTTGCAGATAATATATCATTTCTGCTCGCAACCAGGATAATTCAAGGCTTCGGTTTGGCAGCAGTTCCTGCAGCCTTCAGTCTTCTTAGAGATACGTTTCCCCCAGCCAAACTTGCCATAGCCGTAGGAGTATTTGGATCGGCATACTCTGCAGGCTCAGTAGTTGGCCTCTTAGCAGGAGCTAGCGTTATCCAGAACTTTGGATGGCATGCAACTTTCTTAGCTATAGTTCCATTTTCGGCCTTGGTAACGCTCATGATTTACAAATTCGTAAAAGAAAACAACAGAGAGCAAGATCAGTCAAGTCCTGCCAAGGTTCCAAAAGTTACTTCAGACAAAAAGCGAGTATCATTTTCCATAGACATCAAGGGTGTACTAGCTCTTTCTGCTACTATAACCTCATTTCTAATGGCACTAACACTTATACAGACTGGTATAACCTCTGAAAACCTGCCACAAATTGCAACTGCATTCGTAGCATCAGCAATTTCATTGTCTGTCTTTGTTATTCTGGAGAGAAGGATCGTACCACCTTTTCTTGACTTGGGATTGCTAAGACACAAGATCCTTCTACCATCATATATCTTGCTTATAGCCACCGGGATTACGATGTTCATGATATATCCAACCATAGTACAGCTGGTTAGGAGCCCAATACCACTGGGGTTCGGAGGGGATGCAGTAGATGCTGCAAACGTTCAGCTGCCTTTCATGATAATGTTCTTGATATTTGCAAGCGTCACACCATTTATCATAAATAGAATAGGAAGTATCAAGCCAACCGTCATTGGTGGCATAGTCAGCCTAATCGGTGCACTAGGATTGCTGATGTTTCATTCGTCAGAACTTGCAGTATCTACAAACCTAGCAGTAATTGCCTCCGGTCTATCGCTCACAGTAACCGCAACATGGAACATGGTCGTATCGTCAGCGCCAAAAGAGTTCACTGGCATATCAGTAGGAGTGGGTGCTCTCTTGTTGTTTATAGGAATGGCAATAGGCCCAGCATTGGCAGGCGTGTACATGGGTAATCATGAGACTGTTGCAGAAGTGGAAGGGTCATATCCATCACCTGGGTCGTACAATCTAGTGTTCCTTACAGCAGGATTACTGTCAGCAGTCTCAGTAGGATTTGCGTTGATGCTAATAAGAAGAATGGCAGCGCATCAGCAAATTGAGGTGAAGGATTAACGACAAATCTATCAGCAAGAAAGAGCGTGATTGTCACTGGATCGTCGCGCGGCATAGGACGCGCTGTAGCGAGGAGGCTGGCAAGCGATGGGTTCGCTGTAGTAGTAAACTATGCCGGCAACGCCACCAAAGCCGAAGAAGTCGTAGCCGAAATCAAGTCCGCTAGAGGACAAGCCATTGCCGTGCAGGCAGATGTGGCAAACGCGGCCGATGTGGAGCGTCTCTTCAAAGAGGCAGTCGACACCTTCGGTGGAATAAATGTAATAGTGAACTGTGCAGGCATTATGCCGCTTTCAACCATCGCTGAAGGCGACTTGGAGGTTTTTGACAAGGTGATCGCAACCAACCTCCGCGGTACTTTTGTGGTTCTAGGGCAAGCTGCTCGACAGGTTTCGTCAGGGGGGCGCATCATTGCTTTCTCGAGCAGTGTCATTGCCAAAGCGTTCCCGACCTATGGCCCTTATATCGCTTCCAAGGCAGGCGTTGAGGGGCTGGTCCGTGTGCTTGCCAATGAGCTACATGGTCGGGATATCACTGTAAACGCTGTGGCCCCTGGCCCAGTGGCGACAGAGCTGTTCCTTACAGGTAAGACAGATGCTCAGATCGAACAGCTGCGAAAACAGTCGCCGCTGGAACGCCTCGGCCAACCGGAGGATATCTCCAAGGTGGTATCCTTCCTTGTCGGCCCTGATGGTGGCTGGGTAAACGGTCAGGTCCTGCGCGTTAATGGAGGCTTTGCGTAGCGCGTTTCAGTTGAGAGGGGCAACATTTCATGCATGTTTAACCTTCAAGCATAAGAGCTGGAACGCCCTCTTTTTGTCATTGTTTTTTTCTTGAGAGACAAACATATACAATCTGATTTCTTACTTCCATATGAAAAAGAGTGTGAGTTAAAATGGCAAGTAATGTGATGTAACAGAAAGGAAGTCTAAAAATTGTCTGTCTTACTTTCAAAAAGGAGAATAATTAGAGTATTGATTTCAAATCAATTTAAACTATGTCAGGCTATAGAAGCTTTAGAGATGCTAAAAGATCGAAAAATCGTGGGAAGAGGTGTATAATGAATCCTTGACAACTAGAGGTAATGATACTCAGCCCCAATCGAAAAGAAGAATCAAAACAATAAATCCTGCAACAGAAGATCTACTGAAAGAGTATGAAATAATTGATGAGAAACAGATAAATGAATCTGTAAGAAGGGCAAGGGATGCGTTTGCAGAATGGAAAAAGGATATTGACAGAAGAGCTGATCATCTGTATTCATTTGCCCATGAACTGAGGAAAAACAAAGAAAGTCTTGCAAGAACCGCGACGCAGGAGATGGGAAAATCAATAAAAGAATCTAGAGCTGAAATTGATAAATGTGCATGGACAGTTGAATACTTTGCGGATAACGCAAAACTATTCTCATCAGGCGAAGTCATTAACACAGATGCAAGAAAAAGTATAGTAACATTTGAACCACTTGGAGTTATAGCCAGTATAATGCCATGGAATTTTCCTTACTGGCAGGGACTGAGGTTTGCAGCTCCTTCATTGATGATTGGAAATACTATTGTATTGAAACCAGCAAGCGCGACAATGCAATGTGGGATCGAAATTGAAAAGACTTTCCAAAAGGCTAGTGTACCAGAAGGCGTTTTTCAAACATTGGTTGCAGATTCAAAAAGTGCAGAGTCACTTATAGATTCAGTGGGAGTTAATGCGGTAACATTCACAGGAAGTGTGCCTGTAGGGGCTAAAGTGGCGCAGAGGGCTACCTCTAAACTGAAAAAAACTGTATTGGAGTTAGGAGGGAGCGACCCCTTCATTGTTTGCGGTGATGCAGATATTGAGAAGGCCTCGTCAGGTGCAGTCAAAGGTAGATTCGTTAACTGCGGACAGAGTTGCATAGCATCCAAGAGATTCATAGTTGTTAAGGATATTGCAAAGGGGTTTACTGAACAATTTGTTCAAAAGACTGAAAAGCTCAAAGTTGGCAATCCGCTTGAAGACGATACAGATTTGGGCCCAGTAGTTAGTGCCAAGAGCCTTGAAAATATGGAAGGAATCGTGAAAAGATCTGTAAAGGAGGGAGCAGAAATTCTCACAGGCGGCGAAAGGATTGAAGGCAAAGGCTATTTTTACAGGCCAACTATTCTTTCTAATGTTACTCCTGTCATGGAGGTGGCTCAAGAGGAAGTGTTTGGTCCTGTCGCACCAATAATTCTAGCTGATGATGAAAAGGAAGCAATAAAGATTGCAAATGATTCAAAATTTGGTCTTGGAGCTAGCATCTGGACACAAAACTTAGAGAAGGCAGAAGAATTATCATCCAAGATGGAACATGGAATGGTTACGGTAAATAATGTCGTGATATCTGATCCTCGTGTTCCATTTGGCGGTATAAAAAATAGTGGATTTGGTAGAGAATTATCAAGATACGGTATGCTTGAATTTGTCAATATCAAATCAGTTAGATTCTACGATCAATTGGTTCATGGTCCATATGTGGAGTAAGAAAAGCTTCATGCATCTTCTTTACAAGACACAAGGGCGGAGGATGGGGAATATACTTGGTGGTTAAGAAAAATAGAAGGATGACTGAAACTACTAACAACAATAAGGATTTGGGTAAAGAAAAAAGCAAAAGAAATGATGACAGTAAACTATCAATTACATTGCCATCATCATCATCAATAGACAAGACTACTAAGACAATAGAAAATGTACTGATACTTCAAGGCGGCGGATCATTGGGAGCTTTTGGATGTGGGGTGTACAAGGCGCTTGCAAAAAGAAATATCAAGATCGATATTGTTGCTGGCACATCTATTGGCGCAGTAAATGCTGTCATTATAGCAGGTGCCAAAAATGGAGATTCCCCTGAGCAATCACTTGAACAGTTCTGGTTGGAATTATCTGATGGCTTTGTAGAATTGAATGCCCCTACTTCTTTCTCTTATCTTTTGAGCCCTGGGTTTGCAGAACAACTGTCGCGTAGTTTGGATAGCTATTACCCATATTCTTTCTACGGAAGAAAAAATGAAGTTGAAAATCATCAAGCTATAAGCGCAAACGAAAAAATAAGGAAGATCAAACAGCTAAAATCTTTCTATAGCTCTGCTATTTTCGGAAATGATTAAATGTTCATACCAAGATGGAAACCAGAGTATGCAATTTCAGATCCTGAATACTTTACGCCGGAAAAATGGACCTATATATATGACCACTCACCCTTAGCAAAAACCTTGGATAAATATGTTGATTTTAAGAAATTAAACCCTAATGGAAAGCCAAATGCACGCCTAATAATAACGGCTACAAATGTACTGACTGCAGAGGCTCTAGTTTTTGATAGTTCAAAGCAGCAGATAGCTCCCAAACACATCCTTGCTGCAAGCGGTTACCCGTCATACAATTTTCCTTGGGTAGAGGTGGAAAAAGGTGTATACGGGTGGGATGGCAGTTTGTTAAGTAATACTCCACTGAGAGAGGCAATAGATGCGTCTCCAGTAAATGACAAGCGGATATTTTTGGTCGAGAACTATCCCAAGCACATAGATGTTTTGCCTAGGAATCTGCCAGAGATTCATCACAGGGCAAGAGATATCATGTTTTCTGATAAGACAGAGCATAATGTAGCCATGTCAAAGGTAATAACACGCTACCTTCAATACATTGAGGAGTTATATCAGATAGTAGAAAAGCATGCAGAT
>DATMWK010000019.1:0-5096 GCA_035562555.1 Nitrososphaera sp.
AGAAGATGACAAAGAGGAATCATCGTCCAACATTTTATCTCAACTACCGACTGCGCTTATATCATGATTTCGAAAATATGCTTGTGTATTTGTGACCCTATATTCTTATATGATCTTATACTATGCTATGTTATAATGAGCTTTTATGAAAAGAAGCCGTTTATAACGGTTACACAATCTTATGTGATTCTCTTCTATATCTTTTACGTATGAGATATAGAATTCGATCTTAGAAGTACTTCTTGATAAGTTTTGGTAATCGAGCGGGACAATTGCATTTGTTTGCTGCATATTATTATTGTTGTTATTCATATCGTCTGAATACAAGGCAAAGATTGAATCTGTAACTTGATTCAAGATCAGCTAGTGATCGATCAGTAAGGAAATTGAGTTTATGTCGTGACATCTATACAGTCTCTTGCGCTTCCTGCCATCTAGGCTGCATGAACGTGTTAAAGGCAGCCATCTCTTTTTGGAGAAAAAGGCATAAACATAGGAAAATTCATGATGATAATTGCTTCGAGGTACGGTCTGAGTATCGTTATGTTCTGTATCATCCACTAGTTTAGACGATAGATTCTCACTTGACAATAATTACACAATCTCGCTTATGTTCACTACTACTACTACTACTACTACTAGGCTTGAGATGATATTTGCAGTGCTGCCTCTTATTATCTGACGAAAGAAAAAGGTGAGATTCTCTATCTTAGAGCCGCAAGATTCATTATGCAAAAAAGAGGCTAGACATCAGCATACATTGAAAACTCATGGGGATGAGGTCTCACCGCCAACTCTACGTGTTCATTTTCCTCGTGCTCTATTATTCTATCTATGATCTCACTGTCAAATATCGGCTTTAAGAATACGTTATCACTTCTAAGCTCCTCGTATGCATCTCTCAAGCTTGCCGGCAGTTGCGTTATCCCGAGCTGGCGCCTCCTCTCTGAGGTCATCCTAAATATATCCTCATTCACTGGGTCGCTTATGTCCTTTTTCTTTTTGATGCCATCTAGTCCACCTGCAAGAATGGCTGAAAACGCAAGATAGGGATTGCATGAAGGATCAGGAGCTCTAAACTCGATGCGCTTCAGATGAGCGAACTTGGTTCCTTTATAATGCGCTGGGATCCTGATTATTGCAGATCGATTGCCGGTACTCCATGCCACATACACTGGCGCCTCGTAACCGGGTACAAGCCTCCTATAAGAGTTGGTAGTAGGCGCAACGATTCCTGCAAGTGCTCGAGCATGTTCTATTATGCCTCCACAAAAATAGCGCGCGGTCTGCGATATTTCTGCGTATTCGTCAGCAGAATCGTAGAATAGATTCTTGCCCTTATTCCAAAGGCTGATATTAACATGCATGCCGGAGCCATTGTCTAGCGCTATCGGCTTTGGCATCATCGTCGCAATCATGTTTTGTTTTTTGGCAATGTTCTTGACGATATACTTATAACTTTGAACGGCATCAGCTGCATTAACTAAGGTATCAAATCGAATATCAATCTCGCACTGACCGGCGGTCGCTACTTCATGATGATGAGCATCACACACTATGCCGAAATTATTCGTAAGTACATCCACGCATTCGTTTCGGTATTCCATGAGCGTGTCGCCCGGCGCGCTTGGAAGGTACCCCTCCTTGAGCCTAAGTGCATAGCCCACACTGTCGGTAGACCAAGGTGCTTCTCTTGATGCAATGTGGTAGCTCTGACCTTGGTATGGAGTCATAGTGTTAACCTCAAGCTTATCGAAGACAAAGAATTCCACTTCTGGTCCCCAGTAAGAAGTGTCAAAGCCTTGATCTATAAGATACCTTTCTGCTTTTTTTGCAACACCGCGGGGGTCTCGTGGAAATGTTTCACGTTTGCTCCCTCCGCTCAAAATATCGCATATCAACCTTGCAGTAGGCGTCCCAATCCAAGGAACTGTTGCATACGTAGCCGAATCGGGCCTTATAATAAGATCGGATTCATGTATTTCTGTAAAGCCGCGTATTGAAGATCCGTCAAGCTTTGGAAGGCCATCAGTGAAATCCTGAATCCGGAACATCTTGGAGTCTATTGTAGTGTGGTGGAACCGGCCAAAAAGCCCAGTGAACTGCAAATCGAGGAACTTGATATCGTCTTCTTTGAGCCGCCTCATGACTTGTTCAGCACTATATGTTAATGGCTCGATCCTGCCGTCAACCAATTTATAAGGCAACTGAAATACCCCAACAGTAGGCACTAAAATCCTATAATTTAAGGCTTAGTGAGCCAAATGTCAACAACAGCGGGGCAACAAAACAGCAATGAAAGGGACGCTGAGAATAGCGATAGCCTTACACTTAAACATGTCTACAAAATGTTGGAAAAAGAAATTGAAACACCCTCGCTTCAGTCAGTAGAGCCAGACACTTTTCAGAAAATAGCAGAGGCGCTAGGCAACCTGAAGGATCCGGCCTATGAAGGTGTTGAAGCAAAGGTAAGAGATAGGATGGTCGAAATGCTTGCGACTTCGTCATCTCTTCTGGTAGAGACAAGACAGGCCAAGATCAGCTCAGGAGATGAGCCTCTGGACTATTCAAAGCTAACTGATGAGGAAAAATATATCCTTGATGGCAAACGAGAATTAAACAAAAGAATAGACGAAGTTATGACTGCTTTGATTAAAGGTAGGCCAAAGGTGCTTGAGTCGATATCTGCAAGGATGCGCTCAAAACAAATGGTAGTCAGATTCCTCAAACCAATAGAAGTATTTGTTGGAATAGATATGAACAAGTATGGACCATATGCGCAGGAAGATGTGGCATCTCTCCCATTTGAAAATGCTCGCTCGATAATTGATGGCGGTGGAGCCATCGAAGTATACGTTGAATAATGCAGAAAAATAAATTGTGTACGGCATATTATTAACAATGCGAGCCTGCTTCGTTATAAAAGGAGTTGTTCGGTTGGTACTTAGTAAAGAATCAGCTATGACTAGGTCAAAACGGCCAAGACGATAAATAGTTTCAAAGCACCTTCTAAAAAATTCTTTGGGAGGGGGTTAGTGTACATAAGATGCAAAGTAAATTCTTTCTAACTTCCGCAAGAGATCAATAATAAAAAAAGGTAGTACAAACAAGAGATAAAATCTTCATAGATGACAACAATAGAAAGTTGTAGAAGTCGTAGGAAAGTGTCAAGCTGTTTATTGGAAAAAATACGTGTGAAAAGAAAAACAGCCTACTCGATGACTGTGTGAACATTCAAGTGATAACCTAATATCTCTTATGGACTGTTCAATTGTCTCCTGCTATCGATAAAGACTAAAAATTCTTATTTAGCATTGACTTACAATCATTACTGATGTCTCATCTTGGCATTGACATTGATCAGTTTATTCTTCTTACTATATATCCTGCAGTCGTTTTTTTCGCCATAGGATATGTAGCAAAAAAGACCAAGATGCACGCTGCGAAATCATATCTTCTGCAGGCAATAACCTGCATCGCTTTTGCAATTGCCTATATTTTTGCAGTTCCAAATGGCGGCGCACAGGGGCTGGCATTAGTACTTGGAATGTTTGGTGTACTATTGCTGTTCATGGCAAAGAAGCAAAAGATTGAGCAGCCGCAGCAGAACGTCTAATGCGAATTTAGCATCTTATTTGCGCGCTCGATCCTGCTATCCATTAGTCCTTCAATCCAGGTGTGAAACTCGCGCTCGGCGACTTCATAGCTGCAATTGTGTTTGCTCATGTATTTTTGAATAAATTTTACCTTAGTCCAAAGATAAGCCAGCTCGTCGCTGTCATCGAGACTCATAGATACACAAGTTTTGAAAATATAAGCATTATACTTAAACTTGGCGGCTATTAGCAAAAGCATATTTTACAACATATAAAAAACTGATTGAATGATGATTGAAGATGATAAAGGATAAAGTTGCGATAATTACAGGAGCAAGCAGTGGCATAGGCTATGCTACTGCTCTAGCCTTATCTAGAGCTGGCGCAAAAGTCGCAGCTGGCGCAAGGCGTATGGACAGACTGGAATCGTTGCAAAGTGAGATCATCAAAAATGGAGGGGAAGTTTTCATTCAAAAACTGGACGTCACGATAAAACCAGAATGTGACGCATTTGCTGATACTGTCCTGAAAAAGTGGGGTACCATTGATATCCTTGTTAACAATGCTGGTCTCCAGCCGCTGAGCTTTTTCAAGAATCTCCAAATTGACGAGTGAGACAAAATGATCGATGTCAACATCAGGGGAGTTGCTTTACTGCACTGCTCTGCAGTAATTACACCTATGGTGAACAAAAAGTCGGGACACATAGTCAATATTTCTTCTATAGCAGGAAGAATCGTTTATCCCGCAGGGAGTGTCTACTGTGCTACAAAGCACGCCATTACAGCGTTCAGCGAAGGCCTTAGACAGGAGTTCAGTCAGAGGTCTAACATACGGATTACGTGTATCGAGCCAGGAGTAGTGGCGACAGAACTTATAAACACTATAACCGACAAGGCATTGGAAAAATATGTTGAAAGGACAAAGCAGATGGAGGCGCTACAAGCAGTAGATATCGCAAATGCCATCGTATTTGCAGTACAGGCTCCAAACCATGTAAATGTAAATGAGATATTGATAAGACCTATAACTCAAGAACGGTGAACATATATACTTCTTCGAAAATCACTTTTTGAATTAGCCCAAAGCTAAGAACGATAATAATTGTTGTACTCATAGAGTAAGTGCACTACTAATTATATGATTTTGCACTGCGATATTGTGTCTGCTTTGCAGTCATTTCACAAACTAAGTCACAATCTCGGACAAACTAACGTAAGAGAATCATATTTAAGAACATCATCTTTGCCCTAGGCAATACAGCTGGAATAAAGATGAGAGCAAAATCTACCCAAGACTGGCACATTTATCTACGACCGTGTAGCGATCTCCTCTGGGCAGAAGAATGATTGTTTTGACCCGGTAATTCCACTCATTTAGTCACTCAGAAACAAACAAGAACAAGTTAGACAGTTATGCTGTTATATGTATATTCGGCGAGAGCGCCTATCTGTACAGACCTCGCCTAGCTAAGTGGATCGCCATCGTTTCTTTCTGTTC
>DATMWK010000020.1:0-18532 GCA_035562555.1 Nitrososphaera sp.
CATGTAACAGTTGCCGGTGGCAGGATAGCACTGATCTCTGGCTTGATAGATCCAGCATCACACCTAAACCTTGACTTTCCTGATCATAGAGCTACAATCTGTATCATTGCAGAAAGGTTTGAAGTTGGGGCTAAAGTAAAGATGGACAGTGACGGGCTTGTCTTTGCTACTGTTCCAAGGTCTCTATATGGACATTACGGACACCTTGACTATACACAAAGGCTGGTAGATATGATAACGGCAATTAAGACAAATCAAAGGAAAACAAAACAAACAAGCAAGCAAAAAAGGGAAGCTGCGAGATCAGCAAAGAAAGCATAGAAAGAGAGAGGAGAAAGCAAAAAATGATTACCATAAATTCAACAATTGGAAACATATATCATGACGGTAATCTAAGAAAGCGATACGAAGAGATGTCATCCCAATCCTTATGTGAATCCATAAGGATAAACAGGATGGAAGCACAGCGCGTCAGAATGCGCAAGAGATCAAGCAAGGGGACGGATATCGCCCTTACCATGACACCGGGCACAAAACTGAGGCATGGAGATGTCCTCATGGTTGCAAATGACAAGATGATAACCATTGAACTTGAACCAGAGAACCTTGCAGTGATACAGGTCAAGGACAATATCCATGAACATGATGCTGTTCAAGTGCCAGTCACAATCGGGCACGCAATAGGGAATCTACATAGACCAATCAAGCTTGAGGGAAGAAAGATCTATTTCCCAATCCAAACGGATTCGGAAATAGAGATGTTCAAAAAGATCTTTGGTCCGCTTTCAGATCATTTAGAGATAAGCTGTACCAAGAAGGTCTTTGAGCCGGAAGAAGGGATGGATCTACATGAGCACTGATGATGCTACCATGGATGCAGCTGACTTGAGCATGATGCAGCTGTCGGACTCTTTTTTTCCAACAGGCATGTATTCTATGTCCAATGGCCTTGAAGCCATCTTTTATAGTGGCAAGAAAATAAAAGCTGAAGAGCTACGGGAGCTTGTCAAGACTTACCTTGAATACCAAATAGGCCCGGCAGACTGCGCTGCACTTGGAAACGCCTACGAACATGCTGCGAGATCCAATCTTCTAAAGTTACTTGAAGTGGATAGAGCGATATTCTCAATGAAGCTTGTACAGGAGATTAGAGATGCATCCATCAGATCTGGCACGCAGCTTGTGCGCTGTATACGATCGTTCTCTGAAAATAAAATCCTTGGCCAATATGACGACGCAATAAGGGGCGGCCAGGCTTTTGGACCATACGCCGTGGCACTGGCAGTTGCTGCCAATGCATTTTTAATTCCCAAGGAAAAGGCTGCACTTGTGATGCTCTATTCATTTTCTGTAAGCATAGTTGGTGCTGCCCTGCGGCTTGGAATGCTGCAGCATTTTGATGGGCAGAAGGTAATCGATGAGCTCAAGCCTACGATAGTCAAGGTGACAAAGGCAAATATCAACAGGCCAATTGAAGGCCTTTGGCAATTTGCCCCCTCAATCGACATAATACAAATATCTCACGAGAGAATGAATTCTAAAATGTTTATTACATGATGTGGCTGTACACACTTATATAACGATCACTACAAAACGAATCTGATGACTGCAAAGCGAATTCCAAGGCTAGGGATTGGTGGTCCAGTAGGCTCTGGCAAAACGATGTTGATCGAAAAGATTGTCCCTGTTTTGGCTGCTAAAGGTTACAATGCCGGTATTGTTTCAAATGATGTCGTGTCAAGAGAAGACGCGGACAGGATGCGTCACAATTTGGCAACGGAACAAGGTATTCTTTCAGAAGACCTAGTGATAGGTCTTGCAACAGGCGGCTGTCCTCACACTGCTGTCCGTGAAGACCCCTCAATGAATATATCTATCATTGAGGAAATGGAATCAAAATACAACTATCTTGATCTGATAATAATTGAAAGTGGCGGTGATAACATCACCACCACCTTTAGTCCGGCACTGGCAGACTATTTTATTTACATAATAGACGTTTCTGGCGGAGACAAGTACCCGCGAAAAAGGGGTCTGGGAATAGAGACATGTGATCTTTTGGTCATAAATAAGATAGATCTTGCCCCTCATGTTGGCGCAGACCTTACAATTATGGAAAGGGACGCAAAAGCGGTCAGAGGCGATAAACCCTATGTTTTTGTAAACTCCAAGACAGGTCAAGGCGTAGCGCAGGTGACAGAGCATATCATTAGGGACATATTGTTTGAGTCTCCGCCAAAAACTGTTGCTAAGAACTGAAAAAAGGTATGGAAGGAACTGAGCTGGAGCACTATACTCCAAAAGAAGTTCCTCCAGAGCTACTTGCATACGGCTCGAGCTTGGCCCAACTGGGTGTGGGCAAGGCAGGCAAGCTTGGAGCGCTTGTTCTGAGGCTTGAACAGGACAAGAGTAACGGCAAGACTTCTGTAAAAGAGCAGTACTCTCGTGTCCCACTTTACACCCAGCGTGCCCTTTACCTTGAAGAGGCGCTGTCAAATATGGCGTATATGTATATCATCTCGCCCTCGGGGGGAATGCTGCAAGGCGATAGGTACAGGATGGACATAACTCTTCGAAATCATGCGTTTGCCCACATCACAACGCAGGGGGCGACGAGAATATATAGAATGGAAAGGAACTATGCCACGCAGATAGTGAACATAGATGTTGGCGAAGATTGCTATTTTGAGTACATTCCTGACCAGGTTATCCCCTACCGGGACTCCAGATTCTACCAAGAAGCCAACCTACGTGTCCACGATAATGCAACATTGCTCTACTCTGAGATTATAACACCTGGCAGGGTTGCGAGCGGAGAATATTTTGATTATGATATATGCTATATGAAAGCTATTGCAAAGGACCATGGCGGTGGTCTAAAGTTCACAGATGTGGCAATGCTGGAACCCAAAAAGCGTGATATGAAGGTGTTTGGAGTTCTATCAAGTCATGATGTCGCAGGAAATATGTACATCATTACGAAAAACAAGCTGCAGGAGATCAACAACAGCGTAAATGGCGCCCTTAAGGACATACCAAATGTATATGCCGGAGCCACAATTCTGCCAAGTAATTCAGGTATAGGGATAAGGATGCTTGGAAATACTGCAAGCGATGTGAGATATGTGATTTATGAAGTTGTAAGGATTGTCAGAAGGATTATCTTGGATGCTCCTTTCAGTGGAATTAGGAAAGGATGATAATAATAATAATAATCGTATTACTATGACTATCTCTACTATTTCCTGCTAGTTATCCAAAACTCCATGACTTTTACTCTGTGGCTTTTTTCTTCTTGATGCTCGTTAGCATGCCATCGTGTATCAAAAACACAATCGCAATCTTCACACCAAGCGGTAACACTTTTGCGATGCTTGTCAAAGGCATTCATGTCAGGGACTGTAGTTATTATCCAAACTAGCCGTAATAAATATTATCTATTATAAATTGCATATCAGCTAACAACAATTATTGCGTGGATTACTTGGTTAGTTAAAGAAGATTGCTTTAGAAAATCAACCAGCTTCAAATAGCAATCAGGGCCCTCAAACGTTTTCTTTGTAAGCACACCTTCAAACATTGAAGCGTTTACGGTGATTGAATCTGCTGTCATCAGCAATTGAACACTCGGTTCTGCCATAGATAATGGTAGTTTTGGTAATGAGAGTTTATTAGCTATTTGGACACATATTGTTCTTGATAGGCCAAGTAGTAATTATGAGATGTGTGGTTGAATTTGAATTGCTGCCCGGCTACTAATAAACCCGTGGCTTGGATGTCCAGGTTGCCACTCTTCCTTGTTCTTCGCTTAGAAAAAAGAGAGATAGGGAGAGAGATAGAGACAGATACAGAGACGCACATACCCTTGCTCCCAGCCTATTGTGAGCTATGGGATGATTGCGAGAGAGTGCTTAAACACAGACCTCTTATCTGCAATCCTAGAAGCAGAATATCTATTGAAGATATATCTGTGCCCCCGCATTATTGAAAGTATTTTTTCATTCTAATCATGTAACTTAGAAACCATACGATTATGAAATGTTTGCTGATTTTATTTTTAGAATCAAAGAAGAAAAATGATAATTGGCAGTACCTTAAAAAAGGGCAAGATATACCCAAAGTTTCAATGTTGGAAGGTACCAGACCGTTGTTTCGGGCCGGCTCAATAGAGTTTCAGACTAGACATCTGTTGGTCATCGCCGTTCTGGCCCTAGCTTTTACTTCTGCCCTTTTTATGAGATTTTACCCAGTAAAGTATGGCTATTACCTCAACGAATTCGATCCATATTTTGACTATCGGGCGACAAAATTCATAGTCGACAACGGCCTGGACGCTTACTGGCAATGGCATGATACAATGTCATGGTATCCTGAAGGCAGAGATGTCCCCGGGACATCACAAGCAGTATTGCACATAACAGGAGCATACCTATATCAAGTATTTGGAAGAGGCATGTCGCTCATTGATTTCACCATTGCATTTCCTGCAGTTATGGGCGCGCTGACAGTCATTGCGGTGTTTGCTCTTGTAAGAGTGCTTGGAGGAACATCTGCTGGGATGTTTTCTGCGCTGTTTATGGCATTTAGCCCTGCCATTATTCAGAGAGGTAACCTTGGATGGTTCAAGTCAGAGCCATTAGGTCTCTTCTTCGGCATACTGGCTATGTACTTATTCATATCTGCAATCAAGCACAAGGAGATCAAATATGCTATTGCAAAAGCAATAGCAGGTGGATTGATACTTGGTCTTGCCAATGGCTCTTGGGGAGGTATTCAATACTTTAGCATTCCAATATCGCTGTTCTTTATTGCACTTCCCTTCTTTAGAAGGGACTTAACCATACCCATGTACGTAGCAATTGCATTTACAGTATTTACGCTGATAACCGCAGCAGCATTTCCGCGACCCGGAATATCGTTTGTACTAGGCCTACCTGGCCTCGCAATGATGGCTGGTACTGCCTTTTTGGTAATCGCCTTCTTTGTAAAGAAGATCAGCAGACCAATGGTACAAACTAGAAACGTGGCGTTCGCGCTTATTGCATTTGTTGCAATAGGCATGGCGTTTATTGTGGCTGGAACTTACATATCTCCTAGCTTTAGATATCTCAATGCCATCAACCCGTTCATAGGTTCCATAGATCCGCTGGTAGAATCAGTTGCAGAACACTTTACTCCAACCGTCGCTGACTACTTTGTTGACTTTTCTGTGCTCCTGATGTTTGCAGGACTTGGTGGATGGCTTGCATTTCGCCGCAGGAATGATACAGCAATATTTGCACTATTGATCGGCATCACAGGAGTATATGTCAGCGCTACTTTTGCTAGGCTCTTGGTATTTGCTTCCATTGGTATAATCGTCCTTGCAGGACTTGGGTTGTATGAAGTGACGCGCAGTATCATGGCTTATAGAGAAGCGAGCACAACTCCTGCAACGGGACCAACAAGAATAACTGCAGCTACCAGAGAAGAACGAAGAAGGATGGAATTTGCAAGTAGGGGTCACTCTACCTCCACACAGATAGTAAAGATAAGCTATGTTGTAGTCATGATAATGATGCTTTCAATTCCAATGTTCTATCCGTCTAACTCCAATTGGGTTAGCTCTGCAGACATCCCAACGGCCATTGCAAATGGTGGAACGGGCTTCAGGATTCAGAGTGACGACTGGATAAATGCTATGGACTGGCTTTCAAAGAATACTGAATCGGGTGCCGTGGTTGCATCATGGTGGGACTATGGCTACTGGATAACTACTCTTGGAAATAAGACCACCCTTGCAGACAACGCAACCCTCAATCATACTCGCATTCAATCGATAGCAAAGATGTTCATTTCCGACGAGAAATCAGGAATGAAGATAGCTCAAGACTTGAAAGCTGACTATATCTTGGTATATGGGGTAGGACAAGTACGGTTCTATGGCCAACTCAATGCTACCGGAACGGATGCTGCTGGTGGTGATGATGGAAGAATTCCAATCTATACATTAGGCCAGGGTGGAGATGAGAGCAAAAAGCAGTGGTTCATGAGGATTGGAGGCTTTAACGAGGCAGACTATGTTGAGTCCGATGGGTTCACGCCCAAGCCCGAGTTCTGGAATAACACACTCATTGGTAAGCTCCTCCCGTTTGAGCCACTATACTATGCAAGGTTTGGCGCACAGGGTCCAGCAGAAGTACAGCGGACATGGCAGCCCGGACTTGTCGGACTGTATGCACAAAATGTAAAATATCCCACAGACGGCGGGAATGATCAGCCACTACATCTTGTCTACGCTTCTCCAAGCTTTGAGAATAAAGAAGGCATTTTGTTTGGAATATTCATTTACAAGGTAAACCATGACTATAATCCGAATTCCTAACAAGACCCGTAGACTTCAGTAGCAAAGACCAAACCAAGATTGTGATGTGTTGAAATATAATTAACGGTGTCCGAGCCAAGTGACAAAAACAGGTCTAGGGAACCATTGACAGAGGGGATAGCCAAATGAACTATATCTCGTCTACACATACAATACCTTAAGAAGGAGTCATGAATTTTGTCTATCATATAACTAGAAGTTATTATTATTATTATTATTATTGTTCTCTCGCATAATGCTGTGTGAAATCTAGGAAACAGTAGCAGTGAATAAAAAAGAAAATAAAAGAAATATAGAATGTAATTTTTCTTTAATTTACATGTCCATGTAGGGATTAGGGCCACCCATTCCGCCCATTCCACCGCCCGGTGGAGGCGCGCTCTCTTTGGACTTGGATGAAGCAATTACGTCATCTATCCTCAAGATCATAGATGATGCCTCTGTAGCCGCGCTGATTACCTGTTCTTTGACCTTTAGCGGTTCGTAAATGTCTTTTGCAGCCATATCAGCGACCTTGCCATTAATAACATCTACGCCGTATTTAGGCTTCGCTAGTGCTGATTTTGCTCTGAGTTGAGTTTGAGTGTCTAGAGGATCCATACCCGCATTTTCGGCCAGAGCTATTGCAATATCTTCTACGCTATCAGCGAATTTTTCTACTGCTAACTGAGACCTTCCTGAAAGAGAAGTTGACCATTCTCTGATCTTTTGGGATATGTAAACTTCTGGCGCTCCTGCACCTACCGTAACGTATGGGTATTCTACTACGTCTTTGACAGTCATTATAGCATCATGGACTGACCTTTCTGCTTCGTCGACAACCCGTTGGGATCCACCCCTCACCAAGATAGAAACAGCCTTGGGATTCTTACATCCTTCAACGAAAACCCATTTGTCAGTCTCTACTTTGCGCTCTTCCACTACTTTGGCATAACCTAGGTCAGCCTCGGAAAGTTCATCAATGTTAGACAGCATTCTACCTTCAGTCGCCTTCGCAAGATTATTCATGTCGCTTTCCTTTACTCTTCTGACAGCTAGTATGCCTTCTTTTGCAAGGTAATGCTGCGCCAAATCATCAATCCCCTTCTGACAAAGAAGTACGTTTGCACCTGAAGCGGATATTTTATCTACCATAGACTTGAGCATACGATTCTCCTCTTCTAGGAACATCTGCATCTGGTGTGGGTCAGAGATTCGTATCTCGGCACTCATTTCCGTCTTTTCAATTTCTAATGCTGCATTGAGTAAAGCTATCTTTGCATCCTCAATACGCTTTGGCATAGCTCCGTGTACAACTTCTTTGTCAAGCACAATACCTTGAATCAGCTTAGTATCTTCTATAGATCCTCCTGCCTTCTTTTCGACCTTTATGTTATCGGCGTCCACTCTTAGACTATTACTATTATCCATAGCCTTTTGTGCTACAGTTATGACTGCATCTACTACTACCTTAGATAGAGGTTCTGCGTTCACGGAGACTAGCTTGGAAGCCATGCTTGTACGCGCTATCTTGCCAAGTATTTGCCTGTCTGCCGGCTCAACTTTTGTTGACGCTTTCTTTAGTATTTCAATAGCCTTTTCAGATGCCATTCTATAACCGTCGACTATGACAGTAGGATGAACATCCTTCGCTATCAGTTCTTCGGCCTTGGACAAGAGAGATCCAGCAAGAACAACTGTTGAGGTTGTGCCATCTCCCACCTCATTATCTGTAGCCTTGCTAATCTCTACCATCATCTTGGCTGCTGGATGCTGAACGTCTATCTCTTTGAGAATTGTAGCACCGTCATTTGTTATTGTTACATCGCCAATGTTGTTTACAAGCATCTTGTCCATTCCTCTTGGGCCAAGGCTTGTGCGCACAATTTCTGCTATTGTTTTTGCTGCTGTGATATTGTTTCTCTGTGCTTGGTTGCCCTTTGTTTCAGTAGTGCCCTCTCTTAAAAGGACTATGGGCATAGGTTGTTGTTGCTGTTGTATTGACATAGATCATATCTCACCTTAGATTGGTACCCAAAGATGATGTTTTAGGAGTAATTTAAGATATTCTACTACCCAATTCACCAGATAACAAAAAATCCTATGCGGCTATTGTCCAGCATTGATAGTAAATAATCGTATAGATGAACGTTATAGCATCATCAATTATAAAATGATACTAAAATAAGAGGCCAGGACTAAGCATTATTACGCACTATCTTTTGCGTAATTTTTTCTCTAGACATATACGATTACGCAAGGAGGTCCTTGGGCTTGTCAAAGGCAGTTGAACGTCCCTGTACCATGGGCAAACTGTTTCAGAAGAATTTGTCGTTTCTTATCAATACATATAAAAAAATACCATAATCAACGTGATTCTCAGCTAAGCTCGGCTATTGTCTTGGTCAGGTTTGCAATGATTTCTTTTATTAGCTTGTCGCCTTTTGAAGCAGTCGCCCTCATTGGGTCGCCCCAAACACCATTGCCAGTGATCTTGGGAAAAGATCCTGGGGCATTAGTGAGGCTGTTGTAAGCTGCTCTTGACTTGGTTAGACTCTTAGAATTTGGCCTGGCTCGGTCCATATGGACAAGTTTAGGCGCAATTGCCAATACAAGCGATGTTTCAACTTCACCTGCATGATCAAAGTCCGGCTTCATCAACTGCCAGTAATGCATGACGTGAATATTGACATCTGTAGTAGTAGATATCTTGCTCTGTGTCTCCTGCGGAATGTACTGAATGGCCCCAGTATTACCGTGATGGCCGTTTAGGATGATTATTTCCCTTATTCTGTTTTCTGCAACTGAAATGCATGCATCGCATAACATTGTAGACAACGTCGAGTTGCGAAGCGACACATTGAACATTGGTTTATGCTCGAATGAGACACCGTATGAAATCACGGGCAGCACAAAGGCGCCAATTTTTTCGGCTAAGAGCTTTGCAATGTGTTCTGCGATAAGAGAATCAGTCGATACTGGTAGATGAGCACCATGCTGCTCTAGAGAGCCCACAGGTATTATAGCTCGCTTGATCTTTTTGACTGTGACTCTAAAATCATAGTCGGTCATACCAAATACCGAAACTGACATTATGTGATAAGCAGGCTTGTGTCCGTTAACTACCTTTTGTTTTTCTGTTGCCTATTGACTTCTCTTCTTCTTTATCTTCTTTGACGTAGACCTTTCCCCAATACACTTCAAGTTTGTTTTCGAGGTAGAGTCTGACTCCATTAAGAAGGGTTGCCGCTTCAAGTTCCTGGCCCTTCTTCTTTATGGTGTCAAGTGTATCAGAAGTAGATACCTTGAACGATTCTTGATGAATTATTGGACCTTGGTCAAGGTCGTCAGTTACAAAGTGCGCAGTGCATCCTATTATCTTGGCGCCCCGCTCATATGCTTGAACATATGCATATGCTCCAGGAAATGCAGGTAAAAGTGATGGATGTATATTGATTATCCTGTTTGGATAACGCCAAACAAAGTTTGGTGTCAGTATCCGCATATATCTTGCGAGCACTATTACATCAATGTTATACTGCTCAATTAGTTGAAGGATTCTGTTTTCAGCCTCTACCTGGTCTTTATGAACTACTACATGGAAGGGTATCCCTACATCATCTGCAACTGACTTGAGAGTGGAGTCGCTTGCAATGATAACAGAGATATTGGCTCTTATTTGGCCTTGTTTCTTAGCTTGCAGCAGCCTCACAAGACATTGAGGTTCCTTGCTTACAAATATTGCAACGTTTTGGAGTCGGTTAGGCTCTTGATAATGTATTTTTATTTCCATTGAGAGCTTTTTGGCAAGTTGTTTTAGACCAAGGTCAAGCTGTTGTCTGCCGATTTCCTCTGCAAAGGATGCTTCAAACTGCATCCCAAAGAGGCCACGGAGCACATTCTGGTTTATCTTTTCGATGTTACCGCCGCTTTTGAAGATAAAGTTGGTAATATCAGCTACAACGCCTTTCCTATCAGGCCCAACTACAGTTACCTCAATGAGAGTCTTGCCCTTTGGTGAAGGCATGGGAAGTCATAGCATATTTAAAACATATTAAATGTTAATATGCGCTGTCAATACTTAAATAATAGAGTTGTTTATCCAAACCGTTGGGTTACAGCGTTAATAATGGTTATAATTTTTGAGGACTCTGAAGTAAATGCACTTTCCTAATAGGTCTCCGGCCCTCTGAGGCATATGACATATGAAGGCACAGCCAAAGCAACAAAAAACATCTCCTACAAAACAAAGAAAAAACTACGACTACAACAAACCTATAGGGAAGTGTATAGTCTGTTACACTATTTCCGGTTGGCATTGCTACGATTGTGACAACGACTTTTGCCAGATGCATTTTCAGGACCATAAGGAAAAGAGACTATGCAGTACAATGTAACGCATAGGTTTAGCCAATGCTTTACGGGCATGCAATAAGGCTAGGATAGCAAAAGAGAGAGACCATTGCTGGTATGATCGCATAATATGTGTTATATGGTTATTTCTGGTATCGGCGGCGGCGTGAACACTGAGTTCTTGACGAAGCGCATAATAACTAAAACCTTGAGTAAGAGATAAGTAGGAAGAGATCTTGTGCTAACCAAAGTGAGTAACCATAACCATAAGATTTGCACGCATCTAGCTCAACCACCTGGGAGCATTTCAGTCACATCTAAGGAATGTGAAGAATGCAAAAAAGAGGGGACTAGCTGGGTTGCCCTGCGATTGTGCATGTCGTGTGGTCATGTTGGTTGTTGTGATTCATCACCTGGAAGGCACGCGACCCAACATTTCATTGATACAGGCCATCCTGTAATGGTAGCATTGCCCAATAAGGCATGGAGATGGTGCTATATTCACGAAGCTTATGGGTAGCGAGAAGAGAGAGAGATAGCAGAAAAAAATGACGCTTCAACAAAATAATACAGAGGCTGAAGAATTTGCAAGTGACGTTGCAAGGTGCCTAGCAAGCAAAAATAAGTATCTCAGTCCCAAGTATTTGTATGACAAGACAGGTTCACAACTATTTGAGCAGATATGTCTTCAGCCGGAGTACTATCTTACTAGAATAGAGGCATCAATACTTAACAGCCATGCATCAGTCATTTCAAAGTTGGTAGGCGGTAACGTTGAAATAATAGAGCTTGGGAGTGGAAGCAGCCACAAGACAGCTATTCTACTTAGCCACTTATTATTACAGAAAAAGAGAATCTACTACTTTCCAATCGATATATCAAACAGTATGCTGATCCAGAGCAAGAGAAAATTGGAATCGCAATTTCCAAATGTCTGTATCATTGGAATTAGGTCGGAATATGACGTCGGTATTGATAAGGCGGCTTCTGAATGCATGACTATTGAGAACAGTAACAGCAACAATAATAACAATCCTTACACAAGGCTCGTGCTCTTTCTAGGCTCGAGCATCGGCAATTTTGAACTTATGGAGGCACAATCTTTACTTCGATCAGTGAGGGGAAAACTCCATACAAACGATTTTCTGCTTATCGGCTTTGACTTACAAAAGGATGAGTCAGTGTTAAACGCAGCATATAATGATAAGGCTGGAATGACAGCCAAATTCAATTTGAATTTGCTGGCAAGGATAAATAGGGAACTTGGTGGAAATTTTGAGCTTGGAAAATTTGAACATCGTGCATTCTACTGTCGTGAGCGACATAGAATGGAAATGCATCTAGTTTCAAAAACCGACCAACGGCTGTGTATTGGCGCATTAGGCAGGATTTTTGCCCTCAAAAAGGGTGAGAGCATCCACACAGAAAATTCGTACAAATACAGTTACAGTCAAATTTCTACGCTTGCTGAGGATTGCGGCTTTACGGTGAAAAAGAATTTCATGGACAATAAGAGATGGTTTGATCTGGCTCTCCTTTCCCCGTCTTAAAGAACATCTCTGGCGCAACGGAAACCAGCAAACAGTATCCTTTCGTGCGGTTTGAAATAATTTCTATAGGTGTTCCGTATTTGCGATGTCGGTGTTGCAAAGCAGCCTCCTCGCAGCACTTTTTGGTTTATCGTCCACTTGTCAGTGTATTCTGAAAATTTTGACCTAAACCCTGGATACAGTACATATTCTGATGATGTCCATTCCCAAACATCTCCTATCATATGGTGGCAGCCATAATAGCTCTTGCCAGCAGGATAAGCCCCCACTTTAGATGGACCCCATAGGTAGGATTCAAGGAGGTTTGCGAGACTGGAGGTTGGCCTCTGATCACCCCATGGATATAGGGTTTTTCTATGCAATTCATCATTCCAGCTTGCGGCTTTTTCCCATTCTGGCTCACTTGGAAGTCTTTTGCCAGCCCAGCGTGCGTATGCATCTGCTTCATAGTAGCTGACATTGACCACCGGCTCGTCAGGGTCGACTCTACGCAGGCCACGAAAATCTTTCTTTATCCAAACATTATCTTGTTCTTGTGTCCAATATAGCGGCGAATTCCATTGCTGCTCCTTTACAAATTCCCATCCATCGGCTAGCCAGTATCTATAATCTTCATATCCACCATCCTCTATGAATTTCATATATTCGCCATTGGTTACGGGGGCCACATCCATCTTGAAGGGTTGCAAGTATACTTTGTGCTCTGGAAGCTCATTATCGTAGCAAAAGGCGTTGCCGTTGTATCCAACCTCAAAGATTCCTCCAGGGATATACACCATTTTTGAAGATATTTCTGATATTTCTGATGCCTTTGTTGGCTCATTAATGATTAGTGGCTCGTAGTTGTCAGATGGGTCAGGGAAACGCTCAAAATAGTGCTGAAAATCGTATACCATAAGTTCTTGATGCTGCATCTCATGCTGCATTCCAAGCATAATGTCGTACTGCAGCTCATGAGTTATTGTGTTTTCAGAAGATACTGCTGTTGAGGCTCTCTCTTTCAAAAATTTGGTTAACTTTTTGTCTATAAATGACCTGTACTCTAGAGTCTGCTTTACCGTAGGCCGCGGGAATTTACCTCTCTCTTGCTTGGGCAAAATTTTTCCAAACCGCTGGTAGTATGAATTGAGATATTCTAGGTTAAAACCGCTGCTGCTATTATTGCTTTCTGATTCCAGCGTGGCTCCATGCTTTTCTAAGATCTTTTGAAAGAACCATGTGACATGTGCAATATGCCAATTGGCGGGGCTGCCAAAAGAGTCAGATTGCATAACTGCATCCTCTATTCTTAACGGTTTGAAAAGCTGCATAGTTTTTTTTCTGACCTCTGTAAATTCCGATAACAACTGAACAGCAGATTCTTGATAGAGTAGTTTTGACACAAAAGAAAAAAGATTTAGGCACTTATAAGCTGTGTCTCTTCTACTATTCTTCTAATTTGCCTGCCAAATTGATTGGACGAGGTATGGTGATGGTGTGCGGGGGGTGGGATTTGAACCCACGGACCCCTGAGGGACGGGATAACCCATTTATGTGATCTTAAGTCCCGCGTCTCCAATATTGTTAGCCTATTTGGCCAGGCTCTACAACCCCCGCAGGCTTGAGTTGCGTTAATAGTCATGCATAATTAAATCTTGATCCAGGCTCTCCCAATAATTATTATATGGTTTATTGATTCGATTGTTCGTCTAGTTGCCTTGGTAGCTCAGCCTGGTAGAGCGTTACCTTGGTAAGGTGCCGCTCGTCTTGTTCGACGATAGCACCCCATATAGGTAGAGGTCGCGGGTTCAATTCCCGCCCAAGGCTTGATACTACCATTATTATTTTGAGGTAACACTCTACCAGGCTGAGCTACCAAGGCAGCTTGACCGTCGCGCAATTCCGCGTCGCTGCGGCAGCTTTCTAGCTCTCGACTTAGAAGCCTGAGCTTTTTGTTCAATCTATAACGGGTATATCGCTGCTGAGTCTTGGAAAATTCTCGAGTACCTGACAGATACTCCTTTTCCACCCTGCTTAAGAATACCAATAGATAAAAGAAATGAGAAAAAAGGCTAGCTAAAGCGGTGTGTGGTCGAATATTATTTGTCTAGAGGTTAAGAAAAAGAGGCAGTAAGTGGATAGTCTAAATGGTGACGACGTTGTTAGCGCAGGAGATGGGAACGATGACACCTTGGGCGCTAGCGGCGATGACGTTTTAACAGGTGATAAAGGTAACGACCTTCTAGTGCAGATGATGGAAACGATAGAGTAATAGGCGGTGCTAGAAATGATCAACTTCAGGGCAGCTCTGGAGATGACGTCCTAGATGGCTGAGATGACGATGATAGACTCTTTGAAGAATTTGTAGCAGACACATTTAGCTGCGACAGAGCAACCGACTCAGTATTCGACTACTTTCAGCAGATGGAGATATACCTGTATCTGACTGTGAAGTAGTAGAAAGCAATGGCAGGTAACAAGCCGTAGTTTTTGCATGGCGTCCACAACATACCATTATCAGATGTGTTTGAAAGGAGTTAGCTAGTAACTAAAGCTTACTAGTGGGAATCCAGCGCCGATAGGACGTGGTTATAGTTCACGAGAATACAGGTTTTGACCAACACTTTAAAACCTTTAAAACCAAAACTCACTAGATTATTCTAGCTGCCTCAAGAGCTTCTTGCCCTTTGATGTTAGGACGTTATAGATAGGTGGAAAATGACCGTGTTCTGATTCTCCTGTTACACGCTTGATATATCCATGACTCTTTGCGCGTCTTTGAGAGATTTCCCGTAATTGATAGAGCTTTGTTCTTCCAGCAGCTTTACAATTGTGATTCCTTTCGCTCCTGCATCACGTACTATTAGCAGCAGATGAGCTAAGCCAGCATTGCCATGTTTGAATAGGTTGACTTTATTGGATTTTGGAACTGGTCATCCTCTCCCTCTTCTACTACTAATCCCCCTCGATTTCGAATTCAGTATAATTATCAGGAGCTTCTAAAGGAGGTTCTTCTTCTTCTTCTAAGTCGCCTTCCCACTCCTTCCTTACTTCCTGAACTTTTGCATCTAGTTCCTTAATCATCCACTTCTTTAGCTGCCCTCTGTGAAGTACGTATCATGACACTTATCATAAATGTCTTGGTCAAAGTACCTGTTGATGGCTTCTCTTAAGATGGCTTCTTGTTCATCAAAAGCTTCTTCTGCTACCATTGGGTCAAGCTTGACACAGAATAGCTCTACGTTGTGGTTAGCTCTAAATTGCTTGGCTCTTGTGTCGTTTTGCAATCCTTCTTTGAGCCTTCTGGTTTCTTCATCATCCTGGTCCTCTATTGCCTCACTCAATCTGGTTAGATTGAAACGTTCGACTTGTTCCATAGAGACAGCAAAAAAGCAAGAAAAAGGTGGAGTGGTTCTTTATTTGCGTCTGTCTGGGCATGTATGATCATTTGGATGAATGTTTTTTCTTGCGCGTGCGTGTGCTTGCTTAGTATAGCGCTTCTTCAACAAAAATAAGCTATAGCAGGAGCAAAAAAGAAAAAGAGGGGATTGTTATCCCATATTGTAGGTTCTTGCTTTGCTTTGGTTTTATAGCAGTCGGTTAGGGTATTATTATGGGGACACTGGTCCCAGTACCCGGTATTGAAGATCCTTGTTGGGTAAACTCCTCGAGTCCAAGGTCAAAGCCGACGACTGCACCTCTTGATTCGTCATCACCTGCATTGTTGGTGTTAACTTGTGTGGGGTTGTTAAGCTCTTGATTCTGTCCTAGGGTTCCAGTATTGGAGACATCGCTGAAGCTATCGCTGGCGCTATCGCTGCTGCTTGTGCTAGTGCCTGGATAGGAAGGGGTTGAGTCGTCATTTCCCTTGTACTTTGTCTTATATGTTGACTCAGAATCTGATGCGGAATCAGAACTTGCAGCTGATGCTACCGCAGAGTCCTCGCCAGAGCCTATTTCTTGATTAATTGCTCCTGTTTGATCTTGATCTATCGAGTTGGATTGTTCGTTAGTCTCATCCTGAGATGTGTTTTGACCTTGTGTTTCTTCCGTACTTTCTGTTTCGTCTGTTATGCTGCCGCCATCTGTAGTGCCGCCTGTAGTGGTGCTATCAGTTGTGCCACCAGTTTGCCCATCTCCTCCGAGGAATTCGTCCAGGAAACCATCGTTGAGTGGGTCTGTTACAGTTTGTGCAAATACTCTTTGTGATGCTCCTGCAGTCATAACGCCCACAAGAGCAAATGTCGCTAGGATAAGAGCTGTTGTTGTTGTTTTTGGTGTCATTGGGTGTGTAAATACACATAATTTATCCATTATAAGGGATTCTTAGCAAACTTAGCCACAAATTAGCAAGAGGCAGCAATTATTACCTATTAAGGGGACAATATTCGAGAGACATACACCAGAGGCTGATATAGGTATTGCTTATTAGGAGAGACGAGTTTTTCGTCATTTTTGTCGAAACGTCCAAAGGAATAATAATGTAGACCTTTAGCACGTGGCAGTTGTATAGCACGTCAATGTCTCTTGACGCTGATGATACTTTAGCTTATAGACCCCAGCTTGTTGTTATGTTTTTGTCGTTGTTGTTGCTGCGACTACCCGGCGAGGTTGGAGGTCGTTAGAGCGAGGGAAAAAGAAGAAAAGAAAAGAATTGAATGAATTAACGGTTAGTTCTTGAGCTTTTAGTTACAGTTACCACCGACGCAGCCATTTTCGCCGCTGCCGCTTCTGCTTATCTTCCTTGCCTCTGACCCTATCGCATCAGCTCTAACGACTCTAGTATGTCGTCTATGCCGAAGTCGTCGCCTATACTTGGTTCTGTCGCTGCTTCTTCTTCCTCTGCCTCTGCAGCCGTCTGCTCTTGTGTATCCAGCTATGCCGTTATGACTTCTTTGCCTGTGGGTGCGTTACATATTTCCAAAAATGCATATCGCATATAGGAAGCGATACAAGTTTCCGTGCATGCTTTGGAATGTCTTTTTTGATTGACAGAAACTTCAAGTCATCCAAGGATATGATGTCGATTGCTTGTTTGTAACAAAATGCGCATGTTTTGTTTGCTATGATATTCTTGTCCATTTCCTTAGTAGTTGCTTTTGCAGCCATTGCTACCACCATCCCATCGAAGATACGGAGTAGGTTATGCTTTAAACTTTTCTTCTCAGGGAATCAGGTTCCTAAAAATCAGAAGGAAGAAAAAGAAAGAAGAATTAGAGAGGCGTCAGCCGCAATCATCCGTTGAAATGAACACAAGACCTAACCACGCCTAAGAAATATAGCTTGGTTGATGGGTGGATGTTCTCTTCCCTCTGAAGAAATGTGCTGTCTTGCCTCTCCTACTTTGTTATATTCTGTAACTAGGAGTAAAAATGGCTCCAAGTGAATTCTACGATAAGGTATACTCTGTATACTCTGTGTGTCAACTATTGATGACCTAGCTTCAGAAAGGTAGCTGCTGTATGGCTAATGATGGCGAGACTCCTTTTCCCAATAACAACAACAGGAACAACAAGCGCAAAGGTTTCAGAGTTGTCGCAACAACTGCAATAAGTAAATCACACCCTGTAAGAGAGACCATTGGAAACGCGGCAGCTTTGATTCTACCTCTTAAGAACGCTGTAACTGACACGATGAACTACATCAGTATCCTACAGTCATGCAAATAAGAATAAGGAGAAGAGGAAGGAGGAAGAAGCATGACAGTCACAAATTTTAACGAGAGTAAGTTTAACAAGCATCAAGAGGGGAGTGTATGTCTGTCCTAACTACCCAGCTATTATCTATATGAAGAACTTGCCGCTTTTGCACCCGGCCATGAGGATATTGAATGTAAAGAAAGTTTTACATGTCTCAAATGTGAACAACCAGCCTTTTGGTCAGAGTGAAATAATGAGAATTCCAATATGGAGATGAAGAAGAAGAAGAATAAAACGAGGGAGAAGAAGACCAAGAACAATATAACAACAACATCCCATCGTCAGCAGCAACAACACGAGCGATAGCCGCTCCTAGTTTAGGGGTGAAATAATAGCATGTAGCGCTTAACAAGGAGAAACAATTCAAGAAATACCTATGTTAAACTACTATTTTACCTCTATTACAGACGAAACGCTTACATCACACATACAATAAGAAATCCAGAGTGTTGGAGTGGAAGAGCATGACTTTGGAGTTTGAGGAGGCAGTAAAGGTGTTAGAGGAGCACATAGAAATTCTAAAGCAAAATCTGCTTTTTTTGATGGCGGAATGCAAACCTGAAAGGAAGATGACTCAAATCGTTACAATCAAGAGAGAATTGGATAAA
>DATMWK010000021.1:0-10222 GCA_035562555.1 Nitrososphaera sp.
AGGAACAGCAGCAACGACGACAGGCAGGACTACAGGCACTACTGAAGAGAAAGAAACAGATACTGCTAGAAGAAAATAGGCACAAAAAGAAAAAGGCATTAACAGAGCCAATCCATCATTTTTGTATCCATAAAATTAGATTTGAAGATTAAATAGGGGAAAGTAGTTCGCTAGATTTGAATATTTCAAAAAATTGCTTTCTCTTTACTTATTGCACTAGCGCCTGAGCAATCTTTGGCATCTTGCCAAAGGTGTCACCAAGCTTTCAGTCAATTCTTGCATGCCCACACAATCTTGATGTCCTGTGCCAAGATCTTATGCCCTGCGCTCCTTTCAAATGATATTGTGTCATCGGTCACATACGTGAGCGCGCGCCTTATACCTTCTATAAGCCTTTGATATCTAAGGGCTACACATAGAGCGCTCTTTGTATACTGATCCATATACGTCATTGCCGTTATAGTAGCCACACCAATTTTGCTGTCTACCCTCTCTGACTTCCATAAGCGTTATTCGATTGGTCTGTAAAGTCAAGGTTATTAAGTGCCCAATTAAATATGGTCGGCGAGCCGCCAGGAAAATCTGGCCGGAATATGTGTAGTTGCCAACTATGTTAAAGGCCTTGACTAAGGCGTCACACAGCATATGCGCTATACAGTTTCGATGCCGGAATATGTATGAGTAATGGCAGGTGTTGGCGGCATACCCTTTGAAAAGTCAAGTGGGTTTGTAATATCAATACCGACGACCTTTTCTGCAAAATTCTTTTCTCCTTACGTCGTGATTGCCCTTGGCGTTTCCTCTCACAGAGTTGCAATTCCGACAATCTCTCCAAATGCTGCTGCGTCCCCAATGCTCCTTGCAGTAAAGCTATCTTGCCATGTCTTGCAGTCCTGACTTGGCTTTTTCCCGACTTCTGAAGCCTCTATCTTGACGTGTATCCTGTTGCAATAAAGCTGTCAGCAAGCCATAGTCCTATGTCTCCGCGTCCTACAATGCCGATTTTTATGGCATGATAAGAAGGTTGTGTTCTAATAAAGTTGAGGTTTTTTACCAGTATTTTGTTTTTATCTTTTCAATGGCATGCTCATGCTCAGAGCTCTTTTTCCTTGCGAATTTCTCCATTGCAGAGAGCGGCACGCCTCCGAGAGTTGAAGCCAACTGCGTGAAGAACCAATCCTTTATTGGATTGTTGCGCCCTACCCTGCCCATGAACTTTTGGATGCCATACTTGAAGTTGTGCTGCCAAGTCTTGTACATTACGCCCAGCTTCCCAGGGTCCATAGTATTGCCAATGTCAAAAAAGTCTGATTTCTCAAGAAGTCCAATAGGCACAAAGGTGAGCGGCGTCGTAGTAAACTTGCTGTCTGGCTGCTCGGTTTCTAGCTCGTGTATTAATCTGATGGTATCCCAGCTGTCCTCCTGTGTCTCATCGTTGTTAAGACCCATAATAAGCGTGAATGCCGGAACCCAGTAGTTCTCATTAAGTGTCTTAATGGCCGTTTTGACTACCCAGTGCCATTCTTCCGGCTTGTATGGAGCAAGCTTGCGGTCTGCATACTTGCCAATGAGCCTTATGCTGCCCGTCTCAAAACCACATTGGATGCCAATGTGGTTATCGGGGCTGGCTCTAATTATCTTAGATACATTGGGGATGAGTCTCTCATCTGCAATTGCACCGGCAAGCGTCCCATGGGTTGGATTTGTATGTTCGATGCCTGTTGCCATGATACCTTTGAACAAGTCTTCTAGGGCTTCCCGATTAGGCTGCATGTTCTTTGTTGTCCTAGGGTTGAGACCGTAGACAAAAATGTCGTCGCTATGGATCCAGGCATTCTTTAATCCACCATACTTCATGTTCACTTCTATTTCCTTTTGCACTTTTTCAACCGGGTAGTACCTGAGTGGTCTCAATGTTACATCACAAAACTTGCATCCGCGTCCACAGCCACGCATAACCTCAACCATGCCATGCATGCTAGGGTTGACAATAGTTGGAATCTCACTGACTGATGGCTCATCCCCGTAGTGAATGAACCTGCCATGGTACTTTCTGCCGTTTCTAACAAATTCTTTAATCTCAACCTTGAACTGGCTCTTCTTGAATGGATTGGCAGCCTCACATTCACCTGCAATGAGCGCATCAAAGAATCTGCCTCCAGCTCCGTCCATTTCGGGGCCGATACCTCCAAGCTCCCCTTCGACAACGCCGTAAAGGCCATACTCCTCTATCTTGGCTGGGTCATAATTATATTGCCAAGTGCCTGAAGCGCCAGCAATCACCTTGGCCTTACTTCCTGTCCTTGCCTTGGCGGCATTGATTCTCATATGAAGCTCGCGGTTGTAAAATTCATCATAGGACATCTGTTTGCGGCCATAAGTGAATGTCATAGTGACTGGACCCATACCAAGCGGATCCATCTCATATGTCCCAACAACTTCAGTTTCGGGCCCAATGAATTTCTCGATGTGATCTGGGTGGGAAACCACGACATCCTCCTGCTTGTAGCCGTCTCTCAAGAGTGCAGCTTCAACCTTTCTCAGGCCATAAGGCGCGTAATTGGCAACACCATTTGTATGGTCAATAGGATTGCAAATAAAATCAAAAAGGACTCTTGGAGTTACCTGATTGCGCATGACATAGTACCAAAATGAATTGTGATCTCTGTTAAAGTCAATTGCCGGGGCACAGCCAAAGAATGACGCAAGCGATATTCCTCTGTAAGGGGACATCAATGTGCGATCGGCAGCAAGAACCACTTTAGGATACTTTCCCAACGTTTCAATCCCTATTCCTTTTAGAGGAAGGTGATTACAGATGCATTAAAAGGTTTCCAATACTTTGCAATGGTTTGTGTTAGTATTTACCTTATGCGGCCGTCTCGCTTTTCTATAAAATCCTTTAAAGTTTCACTGCCTAACTTTCTTTTCAGAACATCATGTATGTCCCTTACAACACCAAAACCATAGAATGTAAGAGCAGTATAGAGGGAGAGCAGAGTCGCGCCCTTTTCGTATGCTTTCCAAGCGTCTTCTCCTGAAAAAATGCCGCCGCAGGCAATTATTGTTATATCCGGAAATGCTCTGTGTACATCCTCTACTTGCTTCAACATGTAAGGAAAAAGCGGCTTGCCGCTTTCACCGGCAACTTCTCTTGCAAAATTTTGGCAAAGCCTAGTAGATTTGGTATCCACGGACCTTGTATTGCCTAGTGTGACTATATGCCCTCCATTTTCATAAAATACCTTGATCGATTTAAGCTTGGATTTCTTTTCTTCATCTGACGGCGGCAGTTTGCTGTACGGAGATATCTTGGACGCCTTAACCTTGCCTGGTGCATGCGTATTCATCAGGTCGATTATCTTTTTTGTAAACTCAGGTGTCTGCAGCACCTTATTGAAATCAGTATTTGGCGAAGTCCTATTTTCTTCAAACCCAAAGTCGATATGGGGTGCAGATCTAACTAGAATTTCTTTGCATGAATCAAGCACCGCGTCTTCAGCATAGACGTCAGTAATGCCTGAAAAGTTAAGCAGGATTTTGGCATTGCCTCTTGATCCTCTCATGAATTTTCTTAAATTTGAAATTGTATAATCGAGGCCTTTATGAGGATACCCTTGTGCGTTAATTATTGCTTTCCTTTCATCGTCAACTACAACCCTGACGGTGCCCCCGCTCTTTGGCCGCTGGGGATTGCCAGTATTAGGATTTTTCAACACGCTACCCGGGTTCAGAAAGCCAAAAACATATGATGTTGGACTAAGCACCTCGCAGTTCTTATCAAATCCTGCTGCGATCCCAATTGGGCTTTTCAATTCATAATTTTCAATTTCAACTGCTAGCTGGTCACCGGGATCAAAATAAGTCATGTTTTCTCTAAACCTGTCTGTCATCTTGAGCAGACTTTTTTTTGCCTTCTCATGTACTACTTCTGCCTGTGCAAACTCGTCGGTTGCTTTGTATCTTGAATAAAGGTATCTGCGGTAAAGCCTGAATAGATGTGGATCCAAACTCATCTTGAAGGTATCTACAAGCCTCATTTATGGCGTGCCTGCCCTTTCAATTTCAAGCCTTCTTATTCATAGTCAGTGCTAGCTGTTGGTGGCTAGTTGTCAAAAGAAAGGTCTGCCCGCCAAACATCAAAGTAATGGTTGTCAGAGATTTCGTATTTCTCCAAGCTGTAATAATCTTCGCTGATCTTGACCATCATCAGCACACCGCCTTTAGAATTATCCTCCTCATATTCTTTTTTACAACGAAAGTATGCGAATAGCCCTTGCTTTCTTTCGCTTGATTATTTTGAACTCTACTACGGCCGAAGGTTATGACACTAGTTATGTGCATATCCACTTAGGCAGCTGCCACTCGGGTCTTTGGCATAGTGACTCTCTGGTAGTCATCCTCTAATCTGACGATGTCATTTTCGTCAAACCTACCATATGCGATTTCAAGTATTATGCACTCGCTCTCAAGCGCGAGTACTCTATGTTTTACCTGTCTGGGGATCGTAATCGTCTCCCCCTCTCCTAGGACAATTCTCTTTTCATTAACCTCGACCATAGCAGTGCCCTTGATCACCTTCCAGAACTCTGACCGCTTCTTGTGGTACTGCAGACTGAGCCTGGAATTTGCGTTGACATAAATCAATTTGACAGTGCAGGACTTGTTTTCGTGGAACTTCTCAAATCTACCCCACGGCCTGCTTTCAGAATAAATCTTCATGCAAGAAAAAGGGAGAAAATTGATTTAACTATTTCCATTCCCTATAAATACTGTAAGCTGAGAAATGTACTATGGCCAAATCAGACAATTGCATCAAAAATGATCATGGACTGTGCAGTGGAACCATTAAGGAGACGGTCAACTCGTTCACTATGACCAAGATGTGTGCATGCCCCTGCCATGATAGTATGTATCATCTCATCAGAAACACTATCGCAGTTATGAACCAGAACCAGAGGAACAACCCATATCAGTTCACGCATGACAGTGAGAACAACAGTCTCTAGGCTACAAAGTCAGATGATTTTTTTCTATATTTAAATTCACGTAGAACTACTCTGACGTTATAAGTTATTTTAGAATGAATATTCACAAAGAACAAAATTCCTCGCAGATCAATAAACTAGATTAACCTTTACTGTCTATTGGCTCAATAAAATTTTCATAAAAAGTTAAATTGAGTTCGCGAATAGTCTGAATGACTTTGGACCAAAAGGCTACTGTAGAGGTTGCAGCTGCGCAGTCAAAGCCGGCAGTGCTGAAAGGAAAGGTGAGATATGATAAAAAAGCCGAGTCGGAGTTCTTTGTCGACAATTCGGCTTTGGCAGGCTTTACCACGGAGCGTATTTTATACATGGCTGTGAGGGAACTTATCGAAAACTCGCTTGACTCGTGCGAGACAGGCAATATCCTGCCCAAGATATCGCTTTCCCTAAAGCTACTTGATGCGTCAAATGACCTCTGGATGATTACATGCAAGGACAACGGTATCGGGATACCTTCCGACAAGGTACCCATTGCAGTATGCTCGTTCCTGACATCAGGCAAGTACGTTGAAAAGCAGCAGCGCGGCCTGTTTGGTGTGGGTCTCAAAATGATAGCTGCGTTTTCCACCAAAGATACTATTCATCCGCTCAAGGTTTGGTCAAAATCAATCGAAGAAGGTTTGGAGTATTATTTCGCACTTAGGACAGACATCAGCACAAATAAGCCAATAGTCCTTGCAAAAAAACTAATCAAGTGCGAAGAAAGCAAGATAGAGGGAGACTCAGGCTTTAGGGTCGAGGCGGTGCTCCATGCAAAACTTTCTCCAATTACAAGAAATAACATGAAGAACAAGATTAACGAATACATCAGTCAGACAAGCATTGTCAACCCTTATGCTATTATTGAATACGAAACCGATGAGGGCAAGGTCAGGTTTGAAAGAAGGACGGAGGTCATGCCGCAGCCCGCAAAAGAAGTTCTCCCTCACCCAGCAGACATGGATCTACAGACGCTCAAGAAGGCAATAATGAATTTTATGAATCAAAAGACCACACTTCAGGGAATCTTATCGACTTCATTTCAAAAGATGTCGAGCGAAAAGGCAAAGGAGATTATTGCTAAAGCAGGAGTAGAGAACAAGCCGGCTGACAAGTACACTGAAAACGAGCTCATCGAAATTGTCAAGGCGTGCAAGCACATCAACTTCCAGCAGGCAAACACGGATCACCTCAGCCCGATTGGTGAACAGATCTTGACGACTGGAATGACCTCTGAATATACAATTATCTCTACCAAGGAGACTGTCTCCAAAGAAGCATCTATCCCTGAAATTCAACGGCCCCAGATCACCGTCAAGATGTTAAAGCCAGCACTCGCCGCCTATGCATCCCGCACGTGTGTAATCAACAACAGGCCCACTATTGTTGAGTGCGGAATCGCATATGGAGGTGACATTCCATCGTTCAAACTCTATAGATTTGCAAACAAGATTCCTCTCCTGTATGATGAAGGATCAGACGTAGCAAGGGAAGTAGTCTCTGAAGTTGAGATAAATAAAATGGGAATCACCAAGAAAGAAGCAAAGACACAATTTGCAAATGGCGAGATCAAGTCGGACCGAGCCGTAGAACTTTTGCCAATCCACACTTTTTTCCACATTTGCTCTACCAAGATTCCGTACAAGACTGCTGGCAAGGAAAGCATAGCCTCAGAAGGCGAGCTGAAAAAACACATGAAGTTTTGCCTGTCTGAACTCTATCGGAAGGTGAGCGCGCAGATAAGAAAGGAGTTACGCATGAAAGAGGCCCAGGGCCGGCTTAATCTTTACAAGTATTACATTCCTTTGGTCGTAAGCGCAATTTCAGAATCGATCCGACTTGATGCTATCAAGCTGGAGCAGTCGTTTGCTGAGCTTGCAGAAAAGCATGTCAAGGGCGAAATCACTGGCGGAGTTGTGGAGAAAAAAGAGGATAGGATAACTGGTGAGCGCCTTGAAGAAGAAGCAGAAGAAGCATCAGTAGAGGTCACTGGCGAAGTAGTCAAGCCGAATAATAAGGAGCAAATTGCAATCACTGCTGCTGCTGCAGCGAGAAAGGGCAAACTGACAAAGCCGAGGAACAAGGAGGAAAAAATACCGGAAAGTCTGCGAAAAAATAAGAAGCAGGATCAATCGCAGATGACACTTGACAAGGTGGCTGAGGATGCTAAGCCAAAAGGGAGGAAGAGCAAGTAAATGCCAGCCGACAAGCGTCACCTAGAAGTCATCAAAAAGATTAAACTGATAATGAAGGATGTCAGCACTGACCTTATGGTACAAAAGACCATGCCTGTGCTAAATGTCCCCAAGGTAGGCTATGACAACACAGTTTGGTCTGGTAAAGAGAGGATGTTGACAATTGGCGACAAGACCGTCAGCATAAGCCCAGACAGCACTAAGAAAATACCGACGTTTGCCCAATATTTGGTAATGGCTAATGCCGTGCGCAAGCTGCTGAACGAGGAAATGGAAAGTACAATACGTGGAATGTACTATGCCACGTTGAGTACTGTGGGCGATGAGAAGAACAAGCAGAAGTTCTGGAACAGCCAAGATGACTCAGATGACGCAATCAAGGCAATCGAGCTCTTGACAGGTGTTCCAAGGGAAGAGTTCTCTGTAACCTCAAAGCCAAAGGGCATGATATCAGGCCCAATCACGCTCAGAGTTGGAGGTGATATCATCAATTGCAACCTTGGCAGCAGAGCTACATCACAGCTGATACCGACCAATATACGCGACGTTGAAATAGTAGACGTCAAGGCCGACTTTGTAATGGTAGTGGAAAAGGATACTGTGCTAAACAATATTCGCAAGTCTGGCTTTATACAGAAGCACAATGCAATCCTGATGACTGGCTCAGGTGAGCCAGATCGGGCAACCAGAATGATGGTTAAAGCGCTCAACGAAGAGTGGAAAAAGCCGGTGGTGGTTTTTGCAGATGCCGACCCATGGGGCCTTGGCATCGCGCTCCGGTATAAGATCGGCAGTGAATCGCTCAGCTATGATAGCCACAGACTTGTCACGCCTGACGCCAAGATACTTGGCATGTTGTTCTCGGACATTTACAAATACAATATACCAGAGGTAGCAAGGCTTGCCGCGTCGGAAGAAGATCTTAATAGGGCAAACGATATGAAGAAAAAACCTTGGTTCCAAGATAAAAAGTGGCAGAAAGAGCTTGACATATTCCTAAAGAACAAGGAAAAATGCGAGCTTGATGCATTCTTCAAGCACGGCTTTAAGTATCTCTCGGAGACCTATCTGCCGCAAAAGTTGCGCGAAGCAGGCGTAATTTAGTATTATTATATGAAGCCCAAATTTAATTTATTCATCTTGCATTGATTCTAGATAAACCAAATTTCATAAGATACATTTCTTCCTTAAATCCAGTGTAATTCCAGTAGTATTTGTTAACAACAGTCGATATAACAAACCAAATAGCACTATTTACTATGATGGAAACAATAAAACCATAATAATACGACATAATAATGCCAGTTATAGTACCTCCTATAAGGTAAGGAATTTGACGTTTTAGAGTTGATTTTAGCGTTGATTTTAAAGTAGAGTCCACAATATATCCTACTTATTAATACATAACATAGGTTATATGTATAGTTGAAATGGTTCTATTGAGAGATTACGTATAGAAAGCTAGCAAATTTGATTGGTTTATTCACTTTTCTACTTCGCCAATGGAGGTATGCGAGCTCTTTCCCTTACGAATGAAAAGCAAGAGCCCTAGCAGCAGTACTTTCCGTAACTTCAAGTGACTTTTTCTGACCTGGAGTAAGAAGCTCCTTTTTCTGATTATCATCGAGATTCCTATAGTCTCTTGCGTGATAGCAGCTAAAGCCTCTTACATTGCCACCATCTGTCTTTGATGGTAAGGATGTCTCATAACTTATCAATTCTGAAGCTTCGCTATGTCCGTCATACAGAAAGAAAAAGCCCATGTTAACTATGGCAGAAACTCCGATTCTACCTTCCCTAGTTGCACGCTCTGACAATGATGCTACCAGCTTTTTCGTACCATCGATGTTTGGATAATAGCCATTAAATGCGTCTATTATCAGTAACGAACCATCGTCTATATGGCTCTGCACATCTACACCAACAGCACTGAGGTTATGCTTTACGGTGTTGACTGTATCATAAAATGTTGCGAGAAGAATAATTCTTGGCATTAGTAATTGTTCCCTGAGTCTATTGCTGTTATTGTGATAGCCTTCATAATTATTATCATGCCCAGTATCCTCTTGTTCTTCTCTTGCTACTAGGTGGTCTTTAGCATACTGCATGTATATCTCCCTGAATGTTTGCATATTGGGATATACCAATATGCCATTTTCTCCTTCCTCTATTCCATCTTCGAACCATTGCATGACAGATTCAATACGATGGCTTCCAGTCCTCGTCAATCTCATTGATATACTCTTCTCTTACTTTCGCCGATGATGTCCAATATTTTGTTGGTTAAATCTTCAATCTGAATTGGTTTTTGAACAAAGCCGTCAACTTGCGTAGAAGGAAATACTTTAGAAAATTCATTATCTCTAATCTCAAAAGAAGTCATGAGGATAACCTTAACCTTGGGATTAATCTCTTTGACTTTTCTTGCTAGTTTTATTCCAGACATTCCGGGCATTCTGATATCTGACAGCATCAAACAGTATTCCTCTGAATTGGATTGGAAGTTTTTTAATGCCTCTTCGGGATTGGTAAAGGCACTAACTAAAAAACTGTTTTTTAGAAAACCTTGCTTGAGAACGTGAGCTATATCAGGGTCATCGTCTATAACAAGTAGGTTTGCAAAGGGTTTTTTGTCATTCTTTTTATCTTCATTTGAGTGTTCTTCTTCTTTTGACCGATTGTGATTTAGACCTTCATAATACTTATTCTTATTAGAATGAGTATCCTTCTCGTCCCGCTTCTTATCTGGCAAGAGTAATCTCACTACTACTGCGTATAGTGATGATAACCCTTGCATAAATTATCCCCAACATGTGAGAATGGTATGCGCTCTACTGTAGATAAGGCTTCTTACTATGTACACTAAAAGCCCCTTGAAGCTTTGCTACAAAAATAGGAAAGAGCAACATCCCATTGTATCTTTCATCCTGTAATCTGAAAGAAATGCTGAAAAGATTTATTTTTTCTTATTACAGAGAAAAGTGCAACAGAGGCCCTTAC
>DATMWK010000022.1:0-28851 GCA_035562555.1 Nitrososphaera sp.
GCTGTAGTATCATTATCATCTTCTGAGAAAACATGCTCTCTTCCAAACGTGCTAACAGTTTCCGTATATCCTGGCACAAAGGAGATAAACGCCGTACCATTATTAGTCATGTTAATAGTCTCACCAGTGTCCGGTACTCTCATTGTACCGTTTCCAATGAATGTTGCTATTCTGTGTGTCTCGTTTATTGGAGTAACGCTTGTGCTTGTTGCGTGTTCATCCCAGACTGGTTGAGCTGACAATTCTAATCCTGACGATGCAGCGGTAGTAGTGGAGTTGCCAGTTGTAGAGGCTGATACTGGATTAATAGTAGTCAATGCAAAAACTATTGCCGACGTAAACATTGTTGCTGCTGTTGCAAGATATGTATTGTGTAGTAGACGTATTTTTCTTCTACTGTTATCACCGTTCAGCGTCTTCATTTTATGTGTGCTCTGAGGATGAAAATAAAGGATAAAAGAGTTCCTTAATAGAGCGAGAATAAGCAGAAGAGACGAAAAATCGGTTAAGGAGTATAATTATTACGATTTTTCAGCGAATTTACTCTTGAAGGAAGAGCACAAGCACCTATTCTATTGCATTCAAACATAGTTTTTGGAAAAGCCAGCATGGTAAGCTGACATTCATTTCCCGTTTCAATCTGCCGAAACAAGAATGGTACCTAAATGATGGAACGGGTGAGATTTGAACATCTTTTTCCATGACTTTTAAGTAGAGGTGCTCATCCAAATCAGGTTGACTGATTGTCGGAGGTCGTGGGTTCAACTCCCACCGGTCCATTTCTTACTATGAGGGAATTACGGCATTAAATTGAGCCTGTTTTAGATAGTCGTCGGACAAAACCCTGTAGCAATACCACTGCTGTATCCTATCGTTTGTCATTATAACCTAAAAAGAGCAGAGTTTTTATAAAAACCCGTAGACAGCAAGGACGGGCATAGACGGACATCAAGTCATTACCTAACATTCGTAAACCCCACCACTTGCGCTACGGGCTACTTTTATTGTGTAACAAAAGATACTTTAGAATTTTGGAAAATATTTCTAGATGACTATTATAAGTTGCCGTCAAACAAAAAGAGTGTATCTTGTTTCTGATCTTTAAAGATGACCGGAACATCTTGTATACATACCTGCCTCAGTAGTGGCAAGCCATTTCATAACGCTTTGAATAGACAGACTGGAAGAAATTTGATGACATGAAATTTCTGGACTTTACATGTCAGCCTGCTCTTGTTGTACTATTAACTATTAAGGCTGCACCCAATACTTACCTGATTTGCTGTTACGAACATTACTTAAACGAATGTCATGAATTGAACAAATAATAGATGCCAGGACTATTGTGAAAGGTGCAATGAGAGGAAATACATCCTGAGACCTATGACAACAACAAAAAAGTGGGATCAGTAGCCAGACTCTTTACTTATACCTGGCACAGTGTTTGTCTGCTTTCCTTGTACGTCCACCCCATGAACTTCGTCTTTATGCTTTTTCAGTTCCTGATCGGAAGAAAAAGTTGGTTCATCGGGACAGTCGAGGCATTTAAAAATCTGACCTAAGTTATTTGGAGTATATGGTGGCTGGGCAGTACTGCTTGTAGATCCCGTCGGTCCTGTTGATGTAGATGCCATATAGTTACCTATGAAGGCATCACATATATTGATTCCATGGATAGCATATTAAAAAGAAAATGACAAAATGATAATCTTTTCATATATACTTTTTCCAGTCCTTCTCTAGCTTAGAGATCTGCTACGTTGCTAGAAAACAACCATACTGTGTCATTTGCAAATATGCAAATATTCTATCTAGAGGACTGTACTATTAAAGAACATTCTATTCCAAAGACAGTGAGATCGTGTGTTCAAATCCCATCCAGTTCATTTTTATCTGCTATAGAACTATGTGGCAATGCGTTAACTACGAAACAGGAGAACTACAAAGAGGTGGCGCGAATAATGATATTGCCAAATGGGCACACTTGACACGACTCTGCCCCTTATTCTTGTTACCCACTGCTGCTACCACCACTACAACAGCAGCAGGAGTAGGAGCAGAAGCTAAGCCTAGGTTTCTTCTACAAAAATTAGGTCAAGATTGTCTTTCATTCCTCTTCACGGGTCTTTTGATTCTCTATTGGCCGCCTACTCAAAATATGCCTCCTAGTATTTCGCCACCTTCAGTGCCGCCCGTGGTAGCATTACCGGCTGCTGTGGTCATATTGGTAGCAGTCATATTACTAACTTGTAGAACGCCAGCACCACCTAATGCGTTATCGGCTAATTCCAAGTGCAGCATCGCACCCTGGGTGTCATTGTTCTGCAATGCCGTGCGTATTGCTTCTATATGCATTCTTATCTGTGATAACGAGTCGTTTCCTCCTTCTCCTGCTCCCCCGGCAGCAGTAGTGGTAGTAGCATTTCCACCTTGTGGTGTAGCGCCGCCTGTGGTTCCACCTTCAGTGCCACCGTCTGTTGTTGCGCCACCACCGCCCCCACCATTCGTTGTCATATCCTGTTGTTGTGCTATTGCAGGCTGGTAGCTGCTACTAATGAAGGATAGTCCTAACAGCAATAGCGCCGTAGTTACTATGGCCCCTATCATAGGGATAGCAGCTTTTGCTTTGGTTCTATCTTTGCTGTGGTTTACTATATTATTTGAATTCATTACAGCCGTTGAAATAATAGATATGAAACTTAACTGTTTCTGTGTAATCAAAATAGTGGTGTGTGTAATTAATAGTAAGTTTGGTTACCGAGATAAGATATGGTCTATAAATAACTCAAAAATTTACGAGGACTGAACAATCATCATCATCTGCTTAGCTGCAACAAAAGCACTGAGGGAGGTGCCTCAATTGTTGTATTAACAATTAAAGTCTAAATTGACTTACACAAGCATAAATGTGAGAAAAGAAATTTGGATATCATGGCAGAAAAGATGCAGGCGATGGTTCTCACAAAGCTTGCACCGATAGAAACCCGCCCCCTCAAACTTATGTCAATAGAGAAGCCAACAATAAGAGAGAGGACTGGACTTTTTCTGGAGATAGAGGCATGCGGCGTATGCCGATCGAATCTGCATCTTATCGAAGGTGACTGGAAAAAGTATGGCGCGCCTTCAAGCCTGCCAATAGTACCAGGCCACGAAGTTGTGGGCATTATTAAAAAGATAGGAGATTACGTGAAAAAAATCAAACCAGGTGATAGGGTTGGCATCCAACCACTTTTTAGCTCCTGCCTGCAATGCGTGTATTGTATGTCAGGCCGAGAGAACTTGTGTGAAAATGCTGAGATAACCGGTGAGACTGTACAGGGAGGCTATGCTGAATATATCTCTGCATTGGAAGAATTTGTGACTCCAATCCCAGACAACTTTGACTCAGCGCATGCTGCACCACTTTTCTGCCCAGGATTAACCGCTTACAAGGCAGTCAAGGCAAGTGAGCCTGCAGCAGGCAAGACAGTTGGTATCTTTGGAATAGGCGGCGTAGGCCACTTGGCCATACAGATAGCCAAGATTTATGGCGCAAGGGTCGTAGCTGTATCAAGAGCTAGAAAACATGTCGACTTGTCAAAAAAGTTGGGTGCAGACAATGCCGTTGTCTATCAAGATCTGGATGAACAGTTCTTGAAGAATCTGAAAGGTGATGAGGGTCTGCTTGACAGTGCAATTGTCCTTGCACCATCTGACAAGGTGATAGACGCTGCGATTAAGTCAATCAAGAAAGGAGGCATTGTTGTTCTAGGCGTACGTGGCAATGTAGCTGACTTTCCCACATTTGAAGAAAAAATAGTAAAGGGAAGCAATATAGGCACTAGAAAAGACATGGTGGATTTAGTCAAAATGGCAAGTGGATGGGGCTTGCAAGTCATCATAGAAACGCATAGACTGGCAGAGGCTAATGAGGTACTACATCGGCTTAAAAAGTCCGAAGTAGAGGCTAGGGCAGTACTCATCCCATAGATGTTGCATGTGTATTTGTAAAAAAGGTGACGAGACTTCCCCCCGCCTTCACACATGTCCTTTGAACTGATTTTGTTTTGGATCAACAATCTTCTTATTTTGTTTCTTATGTATCACTTGTTCTAACCACAGCATTGTTGCCCAATGCTTTCTTACTCTTCTTCTGAGCTTGGGGTACTTCCTCAAAGCACAATAGTATGCTTCCTTTGCTAGCTTGTCAGCTTCTTTATTCTCGTCACGCTTCACCCATTCAAATCTTATACTACCTGTTGGAAACTTTGACCGCAGCATGATAGATATATCATACATAGGACTCATTCGTGCAGCCCTTGGACTGTAATCTTTGCTCTTCAGCTTTCTCATTATAAATTGACAATCTCCCCTCAGGAGAATTTCATAATCATGAATATCATCATTAGCGTAGCCATTTTCTATCAGCCATTCCATAGCCTTTATCGCACTACCGTATTCAGCAGTATTACTATTAGCTTGAGGAGAAAAAGGCTTAACTGAATTAACTAAGCCATACCCCGTATATGACACTTTAGCATTCTCATTTTTCACTACAAAACCATAGCATGGTATACCAGCAGGATTTGCAGGTTCACACAAACCATCAAAATTAACAAATAGCTTTTTCTTTGATGTCATTAATCATCATTGTCTCCTAAGCAGATCCTCTCCTCTATCTTAAATCTCCCCGCTCAATGCTGTATCATGCATATATATACTCAATTTAAATAAAACTTGTAAAAGCGGATCCATTGATAGTGTTAGTGGAATATAGATGGGCAGGCATTATTAGACTATAAATTCAAGCCTCATTTTCCAAGATTTAATTATCAGGAATAACAACACTTTAGACTAACACTTTCAACTAGCCGTAAATTCTCTGAATTTGCAAGGTAGACCAAAAAATTGATCACTCTTATTTTTTCTTCTATCTACCTTTCTTTCTCTTCTTCCTCTGTCTTGCATCGTAAATTACGGTATCTCCAATTTTGCGATAAACCAGTAAGCCCTGCAGCTCTTTGTCGCAACCACATGTAAGCATCTTGATGTCATGTATATTTCTGTAACCGCAATTACTGCAATGAAATGAATAAAGTTCTACGACCTTTCCTTCTTTCTTTCCTTGAAAGTCATTTCCAATATCTCTTCTTAATTTATTATAAACATCGTCTATGTGTGACAGCATGTATCTAGCATAAAATTATAGCATAGAGGCTTTAACGCTTTTGCCTCTACCACAATAAGAACCACCACCTGTTACATGGCTCTGATGCCTAGTCTACTATGTTAGCTGGACAAGATCTAGCCCAGCTATCTATTTTATAGATTTAGCAGGTCCTAACAGAAGAAACAGCGTGATGAACCATAGGTGAAATAGGTGACAATCAAGCGATATCACGGGATCGAATCAAATAAGTGAATTTTCAAATGAATCCTTTAAATCCGTGGTATTCTCAACTTGCTTGATGAAAACTATTCTTAGAACTACAGCAATAGTCGTTGCGGCTTTTGCAATCACTTGCGGAATGTTGGGCGTAGCGGCTCCAGCACAGGCACAACAGACCAATGACGCAGACACTGCAACTCCTGGCATGTCAATGGACATGGGAGGAAGCGACATGATGAGTATGTTGCGCCAATTTAGCGCGAACCATAAATTCGGTATGATTTCTAGCATCCAAAATGATGAGCAGGGGCAACCAGGATGGATTGTTTCTGGCCATTGGATGATGGAGATGGCTTCGCAGAACGACACTACTACATCTAACACGACGAGTGGCATCAGCAACATCGCAGGCTTTGATGCAACACTTGAAATGGTGAGGCTTAATGGTTCGGCTATGCATACTCATGAAATATCCGACTTCACTCAAACTGGAGACGCGACGTTTGATAGCAGCACCAACTCTACTACAATAACCGGTACAGCCACAATTACAATGCGTGAAGGTCCAGTTCAAGGTGTGCCAATGACAATACAGATAGCACAGGACAAAGTGATAGCCATATCACCTGACCCAACTATGCTTGAAAATCACTTTGGAGACACACCGATCTATGGAACAGTGGTGTCCCCAGAAATGATAGAAGAGATGATGATGATGATGAGGCAGGGTAACATGACTGGTATGATGCAGGGGCCAACAGATGGTGGTATGATGCAGGGGCCAACAGATGGTACGTAAATGGGAGAATACAGCACAGGAACTAATGTTTGAGCAAAAGTGGAAGAATTCCACCCCCTTTTTTATTGATTATCTGAAGGGTTCTATTTATGAAGTACCCATTAAAAAAAGACTAGTTGTTATAAGTTTAACATTAGTTGCATGGTGGTCTCCACCTCAATGATCTTATTTTTGTGGTTCTTTAGTGTACACTGTTTTTATCCTATATTCATGACCAACCGGCTAGTCAGCTATGTATTGCAAAATTTGTCTGCAATATATGCCGACATGATCTGTTAGCGGGGCATGATCAGATGTATTCATTTTTCTTTATTGTGGTTTATTTGTCAGGTTTTTCTCTATCCGTCGGGGGATACATGTTAATGAAGTGTGCACGTAATTCCGAAGTGGTAAAATGAAGTTATGCCTTACTATTCTATAGTGCTTTTTATACATGTAATTCCTATACCTTATAGAAAGGTGAACAAACTAAAGCAGACTGTGTTAGCAGCTATAACAGTGGGTTCATACTCCCCTTTTCCCTATAGACCCACGTTATTCCTCTAAGACCGCTAACACAGTCTTCTTTAGTAAAGAAAAGAATGTGGTACTTATGCATTATTGCACTTGAGCAATGTTATTTCGTATTCTTCATTTAAAATAATGTTACCTAGCATAAATAATTGCCATCCAGGTGAAGTTACCTCACATTTTTCTTTTTTGATAACGGACAAAAGAAGTGTTATATTAGCAATTCCTCATGCTACGAAGGTGATGTACATGCGCGCTGTTAGAACACATTGGCTATGCCCGCAGGAAGGCGTGTAAAAAGTCTCCAGTTATTACAATAAAGAAGATACAACAGCCCCAGCCCAACCAAGAAAAATTAGTCCTTATAGGGACAAGAGGGTAGAAAAGATAAAAGATATGGCACTACAGTTTTCAAAAGAAGACAAGTACCTTTGACTTCATATAACTACTGCTATTGCTTTGATGGAAGCAAAGCAGCACCAGAATATATGCTATGTTATGGGAACTGTTCGTGCTTCTGGAAGTGGAATTCTAAGCGTAACAACTCCATCTGTATATTTTGCCGCTCCTGTCACTCTTTCAACTTCATTAGTGGAGATTGGCAACAATATCTTTTTGTCTATTCGTAGGGGTCTTTGTCTGAGGTATATGCGTGATAACGGTTCTTGTTCTTCTGCTGTTAGCTTTCTTGTTGCCTTAATTGATAGTATATTCCTATCTATAATTCTAATATTGATATCGTCTTTTCTAAGACCTGGAAGTTCAATTTCAATAACCAGCTCGTGTCCATCTTCGTATATGTCTATAGCGGGCATAACAAACTCATAAAATTCTTGTGTCAGTTTATCTAATTGACTCAATAATTCCCGAGCGGCATATTCTACGATACCCATCACATATCACTCCAAGTCCTAAAACATATTAACCTTTTAATTCTGAGCAAAGTCAACAGTTCTTCTTATAATAATTATAATAATAAATAGTAGTAGAGGAAGAAGAAGAATGCTCCTAACTTGTATGTTCCTTTTTAGCTTATTTATGAATTATCCCATATAGAAACACATAACTCTGGCTTAAAACAGATGCCAAAACGTACATTTGGAAAACAGCTGTCCTAAATACTGCGTCCTCATCAGATAACAATAGAAAAAGAGAAACACACGCCTATATTGTCAAAGGCCAAGAAGACCAAAGCAAAGAAATAGTCTTTCATCTTTATCATATTAGTTAGTCATGAAATGTGCATGCTGTGGCGGAGAGATGGTACCTGAGAAGGATATTGGCGACTCGCTAATATACAAATGTACAGAATGCGGATTAAGCGACAGCAGAGTAAAGAAGAAGCAGGAAAAAGGAGCTAATGACTGATTTATTAACAAGGCAATACTATGCACTAAAAGCAAACCTGCATTCCTATGCTTTTCTAGATCATTGCACAGGTCCAGCATATCAACGAATATCCGTCATCATTATCCTGTAATGAAATTTATCCCCGGATAGAGTAAGTTATCTGGATCAGATACTTTTTCCGACTGGTTATATTAGTCTGTCATAGTATCACCAGGCATTTAAAGGAGAATTGTCCTTGCTATTATGTGATTGAACAAGGGGACGAAGAGGAGGAAGAGAACGACAAGGGTTGGAAAAGAAGAATGGGAAGGTTTACACTTGTTTTCATGAGTTGACTACAATATTGTCACCATTACTCAATCTCTTCCTATACGGTTCATTGTCTGTATTGTAGAGGTCCCTTTCAGGAATACCTTGATCGTTTATCTCTGTCACTTCTATTGTTCCTGAATATGCAATTTCTACGAGATTGTCTGTTGCGGTGCCTCCTTCTGCTATTGAGACATTATCAAAATTCCGGTCTACTATTATCATATTTGAATTTCGGGTCAAAAGATATTCATTTGATGTTATGTCTGAGAACCTATTTTTCTCTAATGTATTATTATAGCTTCTTGTTGCGCTAATACCAGTAGCAGAGCTTGATATCGTATTATTATATACCAAATTGTCCTCTGTCAAGCCATCATCTGGTTCTGCGGGATTAAACAAAAGTATTCCTTCCGAGGTTGCAGCCTCAATTGTATTGTCATAGACCTGATTATTTCGTGATTCTGATACTATTATTCCACTAGTTGCATTATAGACATAATTATTTCTTGCAATTGAATCGGTCATGTTTCTTGAGAAGAATATTCCTGCACGTATGTTATCCTCTACCTTATTTCCCTCAATGAGCATATTCGTGCAATTAACTGAGCAGATTATTCCTATTGAATTGTGATGAACCCAATTATTTGTAATATTCATATCATGGCTTCCACTATGAGGATCCACAGCGTAGTTTAAGTTATGATGAAATTCGCTTCCATCAATTGTTATGTTATATGCGCCTGTTGAATAAAATGCTCGCCACATATGATGAAATTTACTGCCTCTTATCATCATATCACTAGAAGGTCCATACCCAAAACGAGAAGCACCCTCTCCATGAAGATCAAACCCTCTTCGTCCTAGTTCATTATATCCAAGGTATGCAAATTCTGAATTAATTATTTGAGAATCCCGGCTTGCATCAAATTGGATGTAGCCTCGGCCAACAGAACCATCCCTATCTTGTTGAATAACGTCGTTAGAAGAAGCATCCCAAGATGTTATTTTTACACCATCTATCAATATTCTTCCATGAACTATTATCCCATTTGCACCAGCAATCTTTAGGTATTGAAGACCATCCTCATCTGAAGTCATTTCAAATGTGACGCCATCAGCTACTCTTAGGTTAGCCTTTAGAAGGTATTCGCCATCTTGTTCAAGTTTTTCCAGTATGGATGGATCATGTATAGTGCGAATAACATCTCCAAAAGATGCGTGGTCACAGTCTATAGTAATCGTGTTTTCCGCCGCCTGATAGTTTATACAATCTACCCCCTCTTCTTCAAAGTCAAAGAAGGGTAGTTGCTGATATGATATAGTGGTCATAGAGAAAAAGAGAAACGTCATTAGTGCAATGGCAAAAGATAATTTAGTAATAATTATCATGATATTGTTTCTTTTCACTGGATATATAAGATTTATAAATTTAAACGGCTCTATTCTTTTTAACATAAGAACAAACTAAGACAGTTCTAAAGATATCGTATACAACTCCTTTGCATTCCTCAAGAATAGCTTTTTGTCATGGAGAACTTCCAAATATTACATAATATATGTACCTTCATTGCACATTAATCGATGCGTTGTCTCTCTGAGAGTAGAGTAGGAGGAGGAGAAGAAGAAGGAGAAGGAGAAGATTTGGCAGTTTTTTGGACTTTTTACATACAACCAAAATTTTTAGACATGGCTCCGAGAAGTATACTGCCATATATTGTTACAAGGATGCAGGAAACCGTTAAATAATTTCTCATAATAGCAGCATAACAAATAATGTGACTCTAAAGAGAAGAATTACTACAATTAGCCATCACCCATCAATAATAAAGGATCTATTATGGGGCAAGAGCAGATCTGAGATACGTATGAAGATACATCAACTAGATGAAAGAGCGCGTAAAAGTGCAGAGGACTCAGAAGTACAATCCTTTATAAAAAGACTGAAGCAAGTTTCCGATAACTCTTATCATGTAGATCCAAGCGGAAGAATGAGGCTGAACAAACTATGTTGTATAGAGGATTGGGAGAACTATGAAGTAAAAGAGATAATTCCAAAGCTACAAGATATTACATATTACAATAAATGCCGAGGCATACTTGCAAGAAAACCAGGTCAGATCCACAGAAAAGATTGGGAGTGGACACTTGGGATAATCGCTATGGGGAGATTCGGCAAACTAAACAAAAATAGTACAGCTATAGGAATTGGAGCTGGAAAAGAGTTAATTCTTTTTTATCTAGCAAATCATCTAGGTCATCTCTACGTTACTGACCTATATAACACAAGGGAGTGGGAAAATTTTGCACCGGCTGATTTTCCAGAAAATCCAAGTAAATATTCGCCGTTTCCATATAATCAAAGTGCTTTGACAGCATTAAGAATGGATGGCACTAGGCTTGAATTTCCTTCGGATAACTTTGATATTGTATTTTCCTTTTCGTCGATTGAGCACTTTGGTGGAGAAAACTATTCTGGTGCACTTAAAAGTCTAAAAGAAATGGAAAGGGTACTCAAACCTGGAGGCATTGCCATAGTGGCAACCGAATATATAATTAACAACAAAAAGCCACCAGATGTCACTAATCAATTTTATAATGAGTATACGATCTATTCACATCTAATTAACAAACTAGAAGTAATGAAGCTTGTAGAACCGTTGGATCTCACAATATCGCAAAAAACCTTAGATAAAGGCATTATTGATGCATCTAATGCTGTGGACTGGGATACAAGCAGAGTAAATGATGACTTTAAGCAAGCTAATCCCTACATAGTCATCAAGCTTGGCAACATATTAGTGACATCAATAATGCTTATTTTTCAAAAATGACATGTATTATCTATACCTTTACAGATTCATATCACTTTATCTTGGCTTTACATTGTTTTGGTGTGGTTGTCTATTGTATGCTGTTTGAGTTCTCCTCTAGATGCAAAAGATTTGTTACATATTTCGCATGAAAAGCTAGCAGATACACCAGGAGTTGATTCCTCAGACTCACTTTTGGGAGAGGCTGCTTCTGTATCCGACTCTCTATGAGAAGAATCACCATGTATCTCTTCTTTATTTGGCATCCATAGCGAACATAATCCGTGAGGAGCTATAACCCCAGATGAGCGTCCCAGTATATCCATACCTTCATCTGTTACAATAGCACAATGGTGGGGTTTGACAAAATATGAACAGTTATAGCAGAAGCACCCTTTATGAGGATCAGAGTCTTTAAACTGTTCTAATTCCATATAGCGTGCAGCAATCTTTGTTAGCTTCTTTTGTTTTGTTGCTTCTTGTGGTATGTTCTGAGTTGATGTGAAACTCTCAGATTCTATTGATGCAGTGTGTATATATCAAACGACAAATTATAAAATACTAGCTAACATGATCACTGCACTATTACGAAAAACTAGGAGATATTTTGTTTAAATAATATGTCCAATTGAAGACTAAAGAGGCCAAATCGAGGTACTTTGAAAGGAGACACATAATCCTGATCGCCAATGAATAGCAAACATGCCTCAAATATATCTTATATAATATAAGAGAACAAACCAACCGGCAGGCTAGGAAGAAAATAATTTATGATCTAACAAGTTAGTAGAAAGCTGCATTAGGCAGAGAATTTTTGGAGCTGTTGCTTTTCTTGCATTGGCAAAGGTACTGCTCAGGCCACAGATTCAATCCATCCATCATCCCTGTTACTCTTCACATTTCGGATAGAAGAGAGACAGCCAGGCTAGAATCTTCAATAGAACATCGAATTACTTATTAGACTATGCTAATCTTCGTTTCCTTTGCCTGAGGTTTTATTGGCTCCAAATTTGTGAAAGCTGACATTTCTGTTGGTGTTATCTGCTCATATGTCAGGTTGTTGTATCGTCACTACTAGTAATCATATTCTTTTTATTATTATTATTATTATTAATGTCATCCTCACCATTGTATATTTCTAAAGCTCTTGCTATTTTTTTTCCGCCCTCAGTTCTTTTCAAAAGAAAATTTAGCTCCTCAATTCCAAGTGAATGTTCTTCTCGGGAGCCATCTGCATTTTCAAATCTTAATATTAATTCGTTTTTCATAGGGCTCTTTTCCTTTAGCTTCCTTATAATTGGCGAATAGTATTTGGCAATAATTTCTAAAAATATAGTCACCAAACTTGGATCGTATGCTACGATGTTGTTGTTACCTAGGCTTATAGAACTTTTACTTTCGTCTACTACCAGGGCATCTTTATCATCAACTCTGATTGAAGATAACTTGCTATACAATGCTAATTGGGGGGGTTCATAATGTAGTATGAGCTCAATCTTATCAAGAATAGCCCTGCCAAGAAGCAGTATCCCTGGAATATCAGTAGCTTCAGCTATCTCTTTGATTCCCAATATGTCTTGTACTTTTCCTTGCTCGCTTGAAGTAAAATCAATTCTTGGCAGTTTATTATACTCCAGATAATGTGTTCTAGGCTCTACAGAAGTGTCTGCAGCATTAGTAGTAATAGTAGTGGTCCTACCATTGTAGTGGTGGTTTAGTTCCGATATTCTATATTTGATCTCTATCAAATTATCATCTGGTTTGGAGGGGTTATCTACAAGGGATACCAAAAGATTCTCTTTGCCATCGGTGTTTGCAGAGTATAGATAGTAATTTTCAACATTTACAAACTTTGGCGCTCTCTGACTCTTTGTCTCTTTGTCAAGTCCTGGCAAAAAATCAAATGATTTTTTTAGTTTTTTAGTTATCGGAGTCTTTAAGCCTACAGGTATCATTATATCCTTCAAACCAAAATCTGATACCTTTCTTCTTTGGTTCCAAAATTCAATTTCTGTGCTCCTCACTGAAAGAGAATAAGAGAGAGAGGGACTGTTCTCAGATGAACTGATACTATTTGGTGGCAATGTGTTTATCAGCATAATATTGTAGCGTTTACTGTCCCCAAATGTATCATCAACAGATATCTTCAATCCCTTTTGGAGATTGGATATCAAAATGTAAGGCAATTTTTCATAGCTCTTTGAAATCAATTCATTCAAAGGCTCTATTGCACTGCTCAAGGAGCCTTCTATCCTTGAATAAATGTATCTTCGATAACCATCAGATTGTTTGAGAAATACCTCTCTAGAATGAATAATGTTACTTCTCAGGGTATTGTTTGCAATTACAAATGGATCAGCTTCGCTTGGAATGGAATATCGTTCTCTTAATGGCTCATTATACGTTATACCAAAATTACTAAAGATATCTACAAGGGCGCTTCCTAATTGATCTAGCTTAGAGACTATTTCAGATTCCAAAGACTCTGCCTTAGCGAGTACGGACTTGAGACGTTCAAAGTCATTATGAGCTTGGAAAACGGTATCCGAAAGACTAGAAAAATCCTTGAGTTGAGATAAGAAATCTATGTTTTGCTCTAATGGCGTATAATCAGCATAAAGATATCTTCCTCCTCCTCCTCTTCGAAAGTTATTGCCTTTGCTTTCTCCTGTTTTCATGTTATTGTTTTGCTATCAAGTATGATATCTATTTCAAGGATATAAATCAAATATTGTGAAATTGAGAAGTAAGGAGACTATAGATCACTTATGAGAATTGATAATATATAATGCATACAACGATAAGCTTGGTATCTGGAGAATAGTGATAACATCAAGAGGTCGAATCCCTTATACAAGTCCTATTTTATACCCCTACCAATTCTTCCCTGATTTCGAAAGCAACCTTTTTTCTGTAAATGATCTGATATCTTCTGAAAACCGACCTATTCACTGGGTCATATCCGACCTCAATTATCTTCCTAAATGTTTCAAGGTGTGAATTAGCGATTATTGTTCCAATGCCTAATTGTTTCTCTCTTATCTGATGTGCTATCTTTCGGGGTAGATTGCGGACAAAAATCTTACTGTGCGCTCTTATGAGTATTCTGTCTGCATCATTCAATATTACAGACTCTCTAGAAATGGTCTTTTCATTTTCTTTTTGTTCTAATATATTGACCCTTACTGTGGAGCCTGTGAGTATACTCAGAATCTGCTCTATGGTACCAGTCTCTGCCAGCAGAGTCTTTTGAGCTAACCCAAGCTTGATGCCAGATCTTCGTTCAAGTTCAAAAATGTTTTGCAGCATGTAGCTTCCAAAGTCGCATTTTTTCAGAACGGCACCTTCTGCCACTATAGCACTGATAGAGAAGAAGTGTTATGAAAAGATTATCCTATACGCAAGTATGGATAAGGCAAATATTATCGTGCCAACACTGATAGCCTTGAGACCATTCTCTAGCTTCCTGGCCCTATCAGAGTTACTATTTGTCTTCTTTAACTGCTTGTATGGTCTAGACATTCTAATCTCGACATAGCTGGCAAATCCTGTCAAGCATGCAGCCGTTAATGCAAGGACGCTAATTGAATTTACCTGCATGATGTATCCAGCTAACAGCGGTAAAGATCCCCATGACATTGCGAACCAAAAGTCATTGTGGAATAGGCTGCCTGCTATTTCATAATTGTACGTAAACAAAAAGAAGCCTTCAAGCACTGCTATGACTGCCAAAAGAGGAACAAAGAATGCAATGTAATAGAGACCGATTGCATATGCAGCTGCAAGTGTTGCTACCATAATAGTCAACAGTTGCATTTTAGTAAAGTACCTGCCCCACGGTTTGGTTTTTTTTGACCCAAGGTTATCCGCTATGTGAGCAGAAATTCCGAGTGCTAGTATGTAAATCAATGTAATTGCGCCTACTCTATCCCATGCTATCTCATTAGCAAGCATAGAGCCAATAATGACAAATGAAACACACATGCCAGTATACGGCAGAAATAACAAGCCAATAAAGACGCGAAATTTAGTAGGCCCAAACTTGGGCACAAACCATTCATTTATACGCGTCTCATTTTCTGCACTCATGGCTTTTCAGCTGAGACAATAGCAGAGGTGTGAGCAGTGTAGCATCTGCAATTGACATTCTGAAATTTTCTATTCTTAAGTGCATATATTGTCTGATCAACCCAGTCTGATTTTTTTATGACATCATCTAGCTGCGCAAAAACAACCTTCCATGATGTAACAAGCCTTCCTGCTAGCCTGAGCAATCCAAAATACATGTGCCATAGATTGGATATAAGCCCTCTGGGATAAGTAAAATCATGAAATACCACAATACCACCTGGCCTGAGCACTCTCCAGCATTCATCAATTACCTTTCGGACATCGACATATTTGGCGAGATAGGAGGATATCATCGCGTCAAAGGATTCATCCCTGTAGGGCAGGACCTCGGCTGTGCCCTGCACTATGTGCATCTTCAGCTTACGCTTCAAGGTCACGAGGTATTCGAATGTAAGGTCGATCCCTGTCACGCTTTTGCCTTTCTCTGCTAACATTGAGGACAGAATGCCGGTTCCGCAGGCAAGCTCTAGAATATGGCTACGGTAGCTGACTGCTCTCATTATCTCGTGTTTCCAAGCAATATCCTGCCCGAACGTCGCCACTCGCGAGATTAGATCATAGCTTTCGGCGTTACCACTGGTAAAGAAGCGCATTGCCTGAGCATGACCCTCATGAAGTAGCATTATCAATGCTATTACAGTCCCTCACTTACTTTTTTATGTATTGAAAACTTACAGATTTGACGCTAACTCATTCTCTCTCTTTTTATAGAGGTAAAACAACCACCCTCACTTCCTGTTAGGGTGCTAGGCTGTTTTTAATGCTCCACATTTTTCGCTTCTATGGTCCCTTCGGTTTGGTCTAAACAATCTACGATTCAACAGAAGTGACTATCCAAATTAACTCTAATAAGAAAGTCTTAAGACGAAGCCTTTTTGTTGTTTCGTGCTTGAACTGTCCTCCGAGGGTTTGTCAGAGCGGAACTTCGATGGCTACATCAGCTTTCGGATAATACCTTTTCACATCCCCTTCGCCATATTTAGACTTAAATTTCCTCACGATATCGTCAACGCTATTCCTGTCTGTTATTGGTTTACCTCTAACAGGTATTTCTTCCCCTCCTCCGCCATTTACAGAAATCTTCAATGTTGGCTCGACTAGCAGATTCTTATACCAGTTGGTGTCCGAGCCCTGAACTGGAAGCAAATACAGAGTATTGCCTTCATGCACAAACCAGACTGGCCTAGGGATATCTCTGCCCGATTTTCTACCTTTAACGCTAAGTGTTATCTCATTCGCTCTATTCAGTCTCTGGCGAAGATCGGCTTTGGACATGACACACATATTCTATGCTGCATATGTCAGATATGGGTTTCACATGCATAATGCTCTAACTCTCAATACTATAAGCCACTTTGCTACAAGTATCTGAAAGGAGAAGCTAAACTAGCTGAGGACTAGTCACCATGTGCATTGCGTTCAATAAGTATTGTCTTTTGGTGGCCCCTATTGATGTATTTAATAATTATATGTATTTTTTGCTAATAAATACAATAATAATTAAGAATGGACTCTATATCACAAACAAGAAGAATAGAAATAAGAGAATCAGTATTGAGGATTAGGCTTTTGATCAAAAATGCCCGAAAAGACAGTTACTAGATCATTCAGGATCAATGAAAGCGCTTTCCTTGCTATTGACGGCTGCACCACCAGCCGCAACAGCAACATCTCCCCTATTTCCTTTTTCTCTTTTCTCTCTTTTTTTCGGTCCTTCTCTCTTTTCTATAATCAGCAGCCGTTTTGTAATATTTTATTCGTCCCATGTCGGCTTTTGTATTGAAAAGTAAATGAATGGCTTTAAGCTAATAGAACTTCAATTGTGTATTTTGTAAACTGGCAGCGGGAGGTATCACTGGAGGAGCGAAATGGCCAGAAGGTTATGGTGAAAAGAAACAAGCCCACAAAACAGTTTCACGAGTTTCTCATAATCTACGCTTACTCGCTTATCTCGCTGCTGCTCTTCCACCCGTCCGCTCCACTTGCGTTTAGCGAAATAATTAAAAATGAAGGTTACGAGATGAGAAAGAAGCTAAAGAAGATTGGGATATCTACGCCGATACTGCTTTCTATGTCTGATACAGACCTAATAGAGGAATATATTGAGGGTGGAGACATTTACAGGACACTTGTTTCTGATGGCAGCGTTATGCTTGCATATAAGGCAGGGTCCATTACAGGCAAAGCTCATCAGGCCGGCTATACCTTCATAGACAACAAGGCACAAAACTACCTTGCAAGGGGGGAATCTGTCATAAGAACTGACTTAGGCTTTATAAAAAGAACTAATTCTCACTACTCAAGAAGCATGGACATAGGATCGTTTCTTGCAAGTGTAATGGACTTGGACAGATACCTCGAAATCGCTAAGTCGTTCCATGACGGCTACATGTCTGAGGCAGGCAGCGAGTTCCCATATCTTTCAATAGTCATACGTAATGTTCTGTCAGCTGGCTTTTCATCTAGCAGCAAGACAACGCTCAGGAACATGTTGCTAGATTCCAGAAACTTGATCGGTCTTTAGATCGGCGGAAGCTCTGCTTTCTTGTCAAAGCCGCCTGAGCCAAACTTGCAGTAAAAGCACTGGTCAGACTGCATATAGGTTAGCTTTTGTATCGATATTGCCCCCAACCTCACCGCCACCTTTGTCATGAAGCGGTACTTGAGGGGCATAGATGGAATCACTTCCTTGAAATAAACTTCATAGTGGTCAGGACAGAACTTAAGGGTCACCTGAGCCTTCTGGCGGAATTCTGGCGAGGTCTCTTTGTTATTTTCGCTCATTGTCTTGGCTACGTTAATCTGTTCTCTAATGTATTCATGCTTGGGACATGGGCAGTCCTTTCCGCCTGGATGCTTATATGCAGGAGTATTTTTCCAGTCAAAGTCTGGAAAATTCTTTTCAAAATCATCCATCGCTAGCTTACACTACGTATGCTGCTCTTATAAAGATGTAGGACAATACGCAATTCTATAGCATAAATAATGCTAAATGAACACTGATTACGTTTACACGGGACTGCACAATGACAAAAAATATATTTTTGATGCTATTACACTCCGTAAGCGACGTGGTACGAGACACTGATAGTGGTGGCAGTGCTGTTTTGACAGCAACAGCAGCCACAAATAGCAATTCTGGCGACGATGACTTAGATCCTAACCGTAAGACTTTGCTGGAATTTAAGAGGGCGGTTCAAGAAGAGCAAAAGACAGGTGACAAGAGGATAGAAGAGATAAACAGCAAGCTTGACAGCACCAAGAAGCAGATAGATGAAGAGAGAGCTCAGCTTGATGATTTTCGCTCTAAGTTAAAGCAGGTTAACGAGGAAAAAGACATCGAATATCCAAAATTTGTAGAGCTACGGGAGAGCCTAATGGATGCCAAGAACCAGATGAAGAGCCTAGATGACAAAGTTGGCCCAGTAGCGGCTAAGTTGAGAAAAGAGCGGAGCGACATGCACAACCTTCAGAAAGCACTTGAGCAGATAGAGAGAGACATCCAGACTAAGAAACTTTCCAAGGACGAAGAGCGCAAACTTGTTGCCCGGTCCAAAGAAATTGCAACTAAGTTGCATACGCTGAAAATGATTCATAAGAAAGAAGATCGGTATCACACTGTTTCAGCACAGTATGACCAGCTAAAAGATCGGGTCAAACAGATTTTTAAGCTAAAAGAGGAATACGGTACCAAAATAGGCAAGATAAAGGAAAGTCTCGACAACCTGATAAACCTCAGGGAAGGCCTTTATGAGGAGCGTAGGCAGGTAATTCACACAGTAAGAGAAGCTTCTGCCAAGCTGGAAATGATAGAGACTCAACTAAACGCCATTGCTTTCAAAAAGTCGCGCATGCAGGCCTCAGAATATCGGCACAAGAAGCAGAAGGAGATGGGAGAGAGGCGAGCAGCACGGCAGGAAGCAATACAAGAGCGCGCAAAGCGCGACAAGGAGTACCAGGAACGCCGTAACGCCTTGAAAGAAATGGCTCTCAAAAAGATGACCAATGGTAAAAAACTTACATTTGATGAAATGAAGCTCATATTTGGTGATGCAGGCTCTGACTGAGATACGTTTTTTTGATAGACAATTATAACCTGCCCTTAGAGATGGCAGATAGAATCGAGTATAGTGGCAAGGTTTATGTGTATAACAGTGGTATGCCAGCAAGCCATATTCAGCTTACAAAGGAGAGGCTGAGTGAATATGGAGTGAATGAAAATGACATTGAAGTTATTGAAGTTCCTGAAGGAGTCCCCGAAGGATCTGTAATGGTGACAGTCTGGCCACATTATTTGTCGGTTGCAAGAGTTAAGCGAGTGCGCGAGGGCTCAATCTATGCACCTCAGATGTTTAATATCCAGTTATGATCTAAAACATTAAATCTGCTGTAAGCTCATTCTAGTAGGGTGCTGACATTCTTTTGTAAGCGTGATCGCCACAGCGACTGTCCTGGCGATTGGCCAGTAGGCAATGTATGCGGACCCGATCATGATTGCTCATTTGACTTGGAGAGGGTCAAATGTCAGTGCATGTGTCATAAAGGAAACTAACTAATATCTACACACTTTCTTCAAGCTGCTCCGCTTTACCTTTTCTTGCAAGAGTATTATTGCCGGGATTAGTGTTCCAGGGTGAGGAGGGCAACAACCAGGAACAAAAACATCAGCTGGTGGCAATATATTATCTGCTCCTGACAGAACTCGTTGTATGAATCAAAGTACAACCCTCCAGTAATAGCGCAGGCTCCCATATCCACAACAACATATTTTGGTTCAGGCATTTGGTCATAAACAACCCTTAGACTAGGTGCCATTTTTCGGTTAACCGTGCCAAGAACTGTTATTAAGTCGCATTGTCTGAGAGAGCCTAAAGCTTCAAGAACATAAACCGCACTTCTGCCGAATTAATACGACGGCAATAGATGTATGTGCCTCTCTCTCCATGAGCTCCTATGGATTTGGCAGAAGCTTTGCTCTTGTTGACCCTTTTTGGTGTTTTGGCCAACTATTGCCAAATTATCTGACGCTCTAGAGCATATCACATATGTGCCTGTATATTAGACAATAAAGGCAGAGTAATCATTGTGTGATTAGAGGGAGAGTCAATTTATAATAGCAGCACAGACTCATATGAGAATCTGCTTCTTTAATGCATTCCTTTCCTAATCGATGCTTAAGTCCTGCATTGCTGCTATCTCAGGCTTTTATTGCAAGTATTTAATGCAGCACTGATATAACGCAACCTTTAATTGAGCTTGTACACTTTTTTGATTTGGAAAAAGGCAATCAAATGCTAGGATTCTCTTCATTTCTATCTCAACTTAACAGTTTGTTTGGAGGAGAAGGGCTAGATCCCAGCAGCCCATGGATGTGGGTTTCCATTATGTCAATTGCAATAATCCCATTTTTCATGATATATGCCCAAAAGCTTCAATCTCGTGTAATTATAGGAGAAATATCAAAATCGCTTGCCAAATTAAAAACGATGAGGGAAAATGCAAGGAAGGAAGCGATTGACTATGTCAAGACTACGATAAAGATAACTTCAACATCAAGTGATCCAGCAGTCGGAGTTGACAGGTTCTTGGAATATTTTACAATCCTGCCTGTTGACCTTGATCCAACTGGATTGGTGCGCAAGCTGGATCATGTTATGCGAACTCGAGACGACAGGGTCCGTGCAGAGATCAAGAAATTGTGTTATGGTGCAGGAGACAAAGAAATTTCAAAGATCGAAAACATTCTTGAGGCTGCGACTGCTCTAAACCTTATTTACAAAGTTGTAAGGCATTATTATCTAATGGGCAAGCGCACCACGAGCATGTTCGTTCTTGTCCAGCTTCAAATGGTCATGCCTCTCCTGCTTGAAGAAGCTGAAGCACTACAAAAGGCCATAAACGCATTCAAGCGCGGCCAGCCAATAGGCGACGGGATAGGGCCTATGGTTGTCGGTAAAATGATGGTTGGAAAGGAAAAGACGCATGCAGCAAAGGAAACAATATACAGCGAGGATGAATACAAGGGCAGAAAGCTATATCTTCTTAAAGCTGAAGGTCCTACTGGTACCGTCGGAAGACCAGGCGAAGCAATAATCCGTCTTGTAGGCGACTTGGGGATCAAGATAGATACAATCGTTATGATAGATGCAGCGCTCAAGTTGGAAGGAGAAAAGACTGGCGACGTGGCAGAAGGGATTGGCGCTGCTATAGGCGGAATAGGTGTTGAAAAATACCAAGTTGAAGAAGTGGCAACCCGCTTTAACATTCCTATATACGCAGTCATTGTCAAGCAGTCCGTGCAGGATGCGATCACGGTCATGCGCAAGGAAATAGCGGACGCGTTTGAAAAAGTGACAAATACGGTTTATTCAGTTATTGAAGACAGGACGTTTGAGGGCCAGTCAGTTATGGTAATAGGCATTGGAAACACAATAGGAGTCGGGCAATAATAGCAATGCTGTTTAGCAAGAAGAAGGAGATTACGCCAGAAATATACTCCGAAGACTTCTGTCAATCGTGCGGCGAAAAAATCAAGCGCCGCTATGAAGAAGAAGATTATGTGTATGGCTCTGGCTTGCAATGTAGGAAGTGTATGTCTTCCAATACAGTGGTAACTGCAATCTATGGCGAGTATTCAGAAGAAGAAGAGTCAAGAGCTAAAGCGTAATAATGTTCACGCTTGATTCTGTAGGAATTAGAGTATGCTCTGCTTGAACGACTATTTTGCTGTGCCCTTCTACAAGTATGGGGTATGCATGCACGTTCTTTTTTCTGACCAATATATCTGCAAGTCTGCGTAGATCCTTTTCATCGTACTTATCAGTAAACCATCGCAGTGCAAATGGGAGGGTTTTGTAGCGACTCCAGATGAGGTCTAAAAGGTCGTCTGCCTCTTTGTTCTTCACTGGCTTGCGGGAGGTTACACCAAAGATATTCTTCGTCTTGCCTTCGTAAACAACTCCTTGGCCATCTCTTGTAGTGATAAATGGCTCAATCGCATAGGCTTCATTTGTCAGAAGAGAAAATGAAGAGCCTCTAGTCCAGATGTTAGGTATGGACTTGCCGGCGTGAATTGTGTATTGCTGAAGTGAGTGGCCACTTAGATTCTGTATCGGCTTGAAGCCAAACTTTGTTATAGTAGCTTCAATGACTCTGCCTATGTCGCTTGCCTTAGTGTTGGCCCTTGCAATCCTTACCGCCTCGCTGAGTGCCATTTCGGCTGTACTGACAAGCGCCTCGTATTTTGGGTCATAGCAGACTGTGACAGCTGTATCCGCTATGTAACCATCAATGTGTACGCCGATGTCTATCTTAAGTACGTCTCCTTCCTTGACCAAGGTATCATCATTTGGCTCTGCCGTATAGTGTGCGGCTGTCTCATTGAGGCTTGTGTTAACTGGGAACGCCGGCTCGGCATTTAGACTGCGGATTTGTGCCTCAACTGATTCACAGATCTCAAACAGCGTTAATCCTACGTGGTATTTCTTGCGTGCAGTCTCTCTCACCTTTGCTGCTATCTTGCCGGCCTGTAGATAGCATTCAAGATTCATCTCTTGTTCTGATTTTGTGCTGCTCATTACGTAAGATTTCTGCTCCTTTTAGGTTATAATTGCCGTTCATATATAGAGATTATGCGGCAGACCCGCTGCAAAATGACTACTAGCAATATATAGTAGAACGTGAAGTCAGCTACTACTTTCTGCCATTCTGTGTATTTCATTATAATGTTGTAAGTATTCGCGCTCGGTCGAAAATAAAATATTGCATTTGCTGCACATCACTGGCTCACTATGCTCTTCATTGTAAGGCATGACAGATTTATCTTTCCCACGAGATATATAGCTATATAAAAGTTCAACTAAAGCCGTCAGTTCCATAGGCTTTGACTAAGGCATTAAGCTCTAGAGTAGTTATAGGAAGCTGTTCATTTTTTTCCCAAAAGTCAAACTGAGGCGACATCAAATATCCCTTTTGCAATTGCATGTGGCCAAGACCAAGCGCATGACCTACTTCATGCACCGCAGAGTTCCTGAAGGCATATGGGGGCAGGTTTATTTCGGTCTTGCCGTCGCCATGTAGTACAACAGGCGAAAGATATATTCGTAAATCAAATTTGTCGTTGTTCTCTTCTTCCTCTTCACCGGCGCCGCCGTCCTTGGACGTCTCAGATGTATATGCGCCTGTCTGTACAGGATAGTCTGGAAAATTGCGATATGTGCGATAAATATATATCTTGATATCACACGGTTCAAGCTCTGCATCAGATTTGACAAACCTTGCAGTGATATTCCATTTTTCTTGGTTGCCTGTGTATTCCTGCAGTGCCTGCCGCCACTTTTGCACGGACAGCTTTGTCCACACATAGTATGCATTGTCAACTCCTTCTTCCTTGTATATGCAGCTCTCTATGTCATCTTTATCCCATCCGTGCATTATCATAGGAACAAAAGTCTCTGTAAAGTCAGTCTGCTCAGAGTAATACTTTGCAGCCAATGCTGGTGAAAAATTAAATGTAATGGGAAGAAGAAGAAGAAGAAACAATACTGCTGCCAGTGCAAGAAGGAACAGTTTCTTGCACAATTTTCCCTCAGATGACTACTTTTTCGTCCCTGTCCAGTGTAGCGATGTTAAATGCCTGCTCTATTGTTGACACAAATATCACACCGTCTCCGTGCTCACCGGTCCTTGCAGACTCGATGACTGCATGCACCACTTTGTCTACCTGATCATCTGGAAGTACTATCTCAAACTTCACTCTAGGAAGTAAATCGTATGCGACTGGCTGACCTCTCCACTGCAGGTGGAGTTCACGTTGCTTACTCCATCCTGATACTGTAGAAATCGTCATGCCCCCAATTTTCATTTGTCTAAGCTTTTCTTTCACCACAGGCATCCTTTCAGATCTAATCATAGCTTCCACTTTCTTCATCTATGCAGCACTGAATGTCATCTACCATCATAAATTGTTATTGTTCTATAGTTATTTTTATTAAAAATGCTTTATAAATTGCTATAATAGAGGTAAGCAATTGAGAAATAAGAGATTCGTCCTTGATACCAGCATCATAATCGATGGGGAAATAACAAAGATGCTTGAAGCTGGCAACATAGAGCAAGAGAGCGACATTATTATCCCTCTGGCAGTTCTAGATGAGCTCCAGTCTCAGGCGTCTACCAACAAAGAGCATGGCTTTGTAGGGCTTGAAGAGATAAAGAAAATGAGGGAGCTTTGTATTGCAAAAAACATCAGCCTACGTTTTGTGGGTCAGCGACCTGACCTTGATGACATCAGGCTTGCAAAGCATGGCAGGATAGACGCAATAATCAAAGATGTTGCGATGCACGAATCTGCCACGCTCATCACGGCTGACTATGTGCAGGCGCTAGTCGCAGAGGCACAGGGCATCAAGGCAATGCATATTCGGGCACCAACTAAGACGACTGACCTAGAATTTGAAAAATACTTTGACAGTACGACAATGAGCGTTCACCTAAAAGAAGGAACATTCCCAATGGCAAAGAGAGGAAAGCCAGGTAACTTCAACCTTATCAAAATAAGCCAAGAAAAGACCAGCTATCATCAGCTATTAAACATAATTAGGGAAGTATCTGAAGCGAGCAGGGTTACAGGTATGGGCTCTGTAGAAATAAGCAGGAGTGGTGCTACCGTTCTTCAGTTTGGCAACTTCAGGATTGCAATAACAAGGCCTCCGTTTTCTGACGGACTAGAAGTGACAATAGTCAGACCAATCATTCGGCTTGAACTTGAAGATTACAATGCAAGCAACAAACTCATGGAGAGGCTTTCTGGCAAGGCAGAGGGAGTAGTAATAGCCGGTCCCCCGGGCTCTGGTAAGAGCACGCTTGCAAGCAGTGTTGCACAATTCTATGCCACACGAGGCAAGATAGTCAAGACTTTTGAATCACCGCGTGACCTACAAGTGCCTGATGAAGTGACACAGTATGGTCCTCTTGAGGGGAGCTTTGAAAAAGCAGTCGATATTTTGCTCTTAGTAAGGCCCGACTATACCATTTTTGATGAAGTAAGAAGGGCGCAGGACTTTGAAGTGTTTGCAGACATGAGGCTTGCAGGCGTAGGTATGGTAGGTGTAGTGCATGCAAGTAGCCCGCTTGATGCAATTCAGCGCTTCATGGGCCGAGTCGAGCTTGGCATGGTTCCTCATATCTTGGACACAATAATCTTTGTGCGAGAAGGCAGCATAAAGAAGGTCTATGAATTAACCCTGACTGTCAAGGTTCCGAGTGGCATGACTGAGGCAGACCTTGCAAGGCCTTTAGTTGAAGTACGCGATTTTGAGTCAGGCGTAATAGAATATGAAATCTACACATTTGGAGATGAAAACGTGGTAGTCCCAGTGTCGAAGCTGGTCAAGCAGGGACGGATAGAAAGTGGTGTTCACAAGCTGGCTCAGTCCAAAATAATGGATATTGTGCGTAGGTTTGATCCAAGCGCCGAAGTAAATGTTATTTCCGATAACAAGGTACAGATAAGAGTCAGCAAGGAGGCAGCACCTAGGGTAATAGGCAAAGGAGGCTCCACTGTTTCTGAGTTGGAGGAAATGCTGGGCGTCAAGATAGACGTTGAAGCCAAGACTCCTACTCTAGGCAAAGAAATTGAGTTTGATATAAGCGAAACGGGCTCCTCCATCAACCTTCTAGTCGATGATGATATTATTGGTCATACGGTCGATGTGTATATTGAAGACGAGTACGTTTTGAGTAGCCAGGTAGGCAAGAAGGCTAGGGTAAAGATAGACAAGCGAAGCGAATCTGGAAAGAAGCTCCTAAACGCAATAATTGCAAGACAAGAAGAGATCAAGGTATTCATTAGCAGACGTTAACCAATACCTTTGATTCCCTGGCTCTTGACGAGCCTAATGAATTCTTCAAGTTTTTTGAGAGTCTCCGGGTGTAGATGGTGCTCAATGCCCTCGGCGTCTCGGTTGGCGGTGTCTTCACCCACTCCGATCATCTTGAGAAAGTCAGCTAAAATGCCATGTCTATCATGCATATTCTTTGCAATAGCAACTCCAGATTCTGTGAGGCTTATACCGCGGTATCTCTCGTAGTTTACATGGCCACTCTCATTCAGTCTTTGAAGCATTTTGGTCACGCTGGGTGAGCTGACGTTTAGGTAATCAGAGATATCAACTGTAGTGGCATACCCTTTTTTGGTTATCAGCTCATAAATGACTTCAAGGTAATCCTCCATGCGGGTCGTCCTTCCAATCTTTTGAGCGTTGTGGGCATCACGTATGGACTCGAGGCGATTCCCCACGTCGCCGATGGTTATATCGTCGGGCTTGTCCTTGAATTTCCTTGTCAATTGCATTATCCCCGCGAGTTATATAACAATAAATACTATATAGCACTGTTAAAAAATCTTGCAGCGTATTGACCTCGCTATATCGACTTCGCAGCTCTATTCTATGCTTGAAGATAGAAGAAGAAGAAGAAGAAACAACCTTCTGATAGTAGATGCTAGGCCATTTTCAAGCTATAGTGAGTCTCACATACCAAGCGCAGTCAATATTGACCTCATGCAATTTCACTGGATCGATACATCAAGGTCAGGCATTGTACAATTCAACAGGCAAAGCAAACTTTTGCTCTCTAGCATTGGCGTCACAAAAGATAAGTTTGTTGTCTTCTATGATGATATCTCGGGCATGTCCGCCGCAAGAGGCGTCTGGCTCTTGCTTTATTTTTCTCATAAGCAGGTCGCAATGTTAGATGGAGGACTCAAGAAGTGGAAGACAGAAGGATACAAGACGGAAACTAAGTCCAACCCATTTGTGCATTCAAATTTCAATGGAGAGCCAAACCCCAAGGTTCTTGCCGACTTTGTCCTCATAAACTCAGTTATCAAGAGCAAAAGATCATTCATAATAGATGCTCGCTCAAAAGATGAGTACGATGGCTCAACGATCAGGGCAGCGCATGCAGGTCACATTCCTACTGCAATCAATATCGACTGGAATGATAACATAGATTATGGAGGCGGCGATGATAATGGTGGTTGTAGTAGTAGTGGTGATGTTTTCAAAAGTCGTGATAAGCTGGAGCAGATGTATAATAAGATTCCAAAGAATGCCGAAGTGATAACATACTGCCAAGGTGGCTACCGCGCGGCAAATAGTTTTGTCGTGCTCAAAATGCTTGGCTACAAGAATGTGCGAATGTACCTTGGATCATGGGGAGAGTGGGGCAACAGACTGCACTTGCCGGTGGAAAAAAGTAGGACTAGTGGTAAATAAAATCCGAGCTAACTCTGAGCAGTTTCTTGTTCCTTAGAAAATAGCAGTCTGTAAGGCCATATTTTTGTGCTAGTTTGAGCACAAAGAGCTGAATAAAAAACGTAGCTTGTAGTAGCAGTTCAATTGCTGTGCATTTGAATCCGACATATACTGAAGAAAAGCCTTCTTCATTCAACCTTCTGCTTAATCTCCTGCTGCTGTTGTCGTAGTTGTCGTCATCATTATCTTCTTCTCCTCCTAACACTATTGCGTGATCGGTCTTTTTGATACTAAATAATGGAGAATGGCAAAACTCTTCGGCTGGATAGGCCAGGGCTTTTGCACCAAATACTTCGTTAAACTTAAGTGCGCCATACATAGAAATTGCATGAAGCTGATTATTGCCAAGTATGTAATAACAGCTTGTACTACTGCTATTACTATTGTTTTTTTTGTCATCAATTTTGCTGATTGCTTGCATTGCCTGATTTTCAGCACGGTTGTACATTTTTCGAAGATTGGATGGTAGCTGTAGCTCTGTACAAAGAGAGATGCATGCTATCATACTGGCTGTAAAGCCGATAGTTCCAGCAGTAGTGATACCCGTGTTTTTATACTTTAGCTCAATTATCTGATCGCATGATTTTGCCAGCCTGCTTGATGCTCTTGCAGTAAGAGCAGAAATAGCACTGGCTCCATGCTTTTTGGCAATTTTGGCCGCAAGTATGTTTGCATGAGTATTCCCTGAAATAGAGACAATAAACAAATTGCGTCTTTTTACCAATAAAGGGTTCTTGATTATATCGATAGGGGAGCAGCAAATCGCGTGACTACCAGAAAAATATTGCGCTGCTAGTCCAGCAATATAGGAATCACCTGAACCAACAAACAAGCAGTTGTCGATAGGCGATGATAGGTCAAGTTTGTGGAGGCCTCGAACTTGGTATTCTATTTCAGCTTGCATAGCATCTATGGTGTTCATGTCTTTAGAAAATCAAACAGTCTTTTCCTTTAAAAGTTTGAAAGGTTGTTACTTAGATTCTTAATTCTCTTCTTCTTGTTGTTCCTCTTCTTTTCTATTCTCCTTGCCCTTCAATTACAATCATAGTCAATGTCGAACGTACTTTGTCTATTCTTCTAACATGCCAAGTTATTGTTTCTCTTAGTTTATCTATAGAATCAGAGCTTATTCTAGCGATTATGTCATAAACGCCATATACACCTGATACTTCAACTGTTTCCGGCAATTTTTTTATTTCTCGAATTATTTCCTCTTCAGAGCCCAAGTCGCAATTGATAAGGACATATGCTGTT
>DATMWK010000023.1:0-19623 GCA_035562555.1 Nitrososphaera sp.
GATGTAAAACCAGGGATAGCCCACGAGTTGGCTACACCATCAAGTATAAACATGTCTCCCATCAGGTGCGAGAATGCCATCCATGTAAAGGCAGTTATGGCCGCCCCAAAGACTGAGATAAAGAAAGTAGCCCTATTTGCCTTGACAAACGGTCCTGACCAAAATGCCATTCCAGTAAGTATTGAGTTATAACCAAACAAACCGAAAGTAACCAGGTCATAAGGAGCTCCAGCCAAAATAGCAATGCCCGCTCCTATCAAGCCCGAAAGCACCATCATCGCGCCAGCCTTTCTTGAGGCGATGAAGACTCCTGCTAGTATCAGTATACCTGTTATTGGAGAGCTAAAGAGGGGTACCTCGGCAATGCCATTAAACAGCGTATAGAAGAAATCCAGAATCGGATCTCCAGTGGAAAAGGTCGGAATTGCCATTAGTTTGGGTCTTGCAAATGCAGAGTTTAACATTTGTACAATAAATCAATTTATTAATAAGCTGAAGGCTAAAATTTAGCCGATGTCGGCAATCGAGCAGGCCAATCTTGGCCCTATCTCAAGTTTTTCTTGTTAAAAAGAGATCTTGCATCTAAAGATTAATGTAAACATCTCAGTATAAGCACTCACGCTTGATAGTGGACACCATCAATACAGTAATTGGACCTCTCTTTAATATTGTGCAAAGCAACATCAATGTGGCGGCTCCAACAGGGATTCTTCTTCTAGGACTTGTAACAGGCCTGCGTCATTCGATGGAAGCGGATCATATTGCAGCAGTTCTTTCAGTTGTTGCATCGAACCACAAAAACATCAAGCGTGCTTCTATGCTTGGTGCAATATGGGGACTTGGTCATACCATGTCACTTTTTGTAGCAGGACTTGTGGTATTGCTGTTTGCAGTCAACATCAGTGAGACAATAAGCAGCAGACTGGAATTTGGTGTAGGCATAATGCTGCTATTCCTGGGTTTTACCACTCTGACGGGGTGGAGTATTGGAAAGTTCTTCAAAGGTCTGCTGCATCAAAAGTCATCACACAAGCACATCCATTACCATCAGGGCAACAACATTGTCCATTCGCATGGACATATTCATGATACCGAACATAAACATGGACATAAGTCGCTTATCATTGGTATGGTTCACGGTATGGCCGGAAGTGGCGCGTTGCTACTTATAGTATTGTCAACCATCAATTCCATACCTTTGGGATTGGCTTACATTGCAATCTTTGGTGCAGGTTCCATTGGAGGCATGGTGGCAGTAAGTACACTTATGGGAATACCCTTTGTCAAACTTTCCAATTCAGCAAGGATTAGTTTTGCTCTTAGATATGCTGCGGCAATAACAACGCTTGCAATCGGTGCAGGTTTGATATATAATCTAGTGTGGATAGAGCAGATATTTACTTCATAAACATAACATGGATAGATTGTGTCATCTTTAAGACCTTTCTGCTTACATGCCCTATTTCTTCGCTGTTGCTCCCATAACTATCATGTCCACCTTCAATTTTTCCGCCATTTCAACTATCTTAGTTGCTGGATCTCCAAGCTTGACCATCCAGATGAGCTTGATCTTATATCTATAGATATAAGATTATTTAGATTGGTAGAAGTCACTTGGATACGTTGTATCTCGATTAGTATAGCTAAATTCCCTTAAAACATCTATAACTTAGTAGATGCATCTACCGATCACAGCACTAATGCTTGACAACATCGATGAACTGATTCTTTCTACATTGACCAAGAACTCAAAACAACATAGCAGAGAGATCTGGGACTTCCTCAGAGGCTATGGTCACAATCTTAGCGAGGAAGAGATAGAATCAAGAATTGCTAGGTTGGAAGAAGATGGTGTCATAACTGGCTACACAATATCAGTTGACACTACAAAAATCAGACGCCGCGTGGTAAGATTAGTGCTTGTAACGTTTAGGACTTCACAGCATCTTCCAAAGAGACTTGAAGGCCTCAAGAAATATTTGACTAATGCACCCTTTGTCTTGTTTACTGGAAGGACAAGGGGAGGATATGACTGGATATGTGTACAAGCGTTTCCATCAGAAGAAATAGCTGATGAGGAAAGTGATATTTATAGAAACTTATTTGGAGACATCATACAATCATACGAAGCATACGATTTTTTACCCACAAAAGATCCCTCTTTTCACTCTCTTGCATATACAAGCAAAGATTACAAGAAATTCTTAGAGGAGTGGATCCCCCCCTTCCTTTCAAGTTAGAATGGCTAGCGGGCTTTATGACTTACTATGAGTTGAACTTTTTGTTTTTAAAACGTATGCTCTCATCGATTAGCGAGTGGATCCCCAATCTTATTCCCATCAATAAGTTGATTATTTCTGCTCTCTGATCAGGTTCTATAGTTGTATGGACTTCATTTATCAAGTTATCGAGTCTTGCTAGCGTGATCTTTAGAGTAAGCGATGCTTTCTTTGCTATAGCTGAAGATCTCGATTCGTCTTTTGAAGAGACAATTATCTTGTTAAATGTTTCTTCCTCTCTTAATGCTAATTTTAATTCTCGGAGCTGTCTTACAGTTAAATTATTGTTAATGACTTCACTTGCTAGCTTTTGCTGCTTTTCATGAGGCATTTGCACTATTTCTATAGCTTGGCTGACTTTAAGCGAGTTGCTTACTATCTTTTGCTTGATTTCATCTGGTAGTTTGATCAGCTGCATATGGTGTGAGACATACTCTTCGCTTTTGCCAATTTTTCTGGCAAGCTCGCTTATGCCACCCCACCCAAAGTCAATTACGTATCTTCTAAAGGCTTCAGCCTCTTCTATTGGATCCATGGATTTTCTTTGAATATTCTCGGTAAGCTGGATTTCATACGTCTGCTTATCGGACAATTCCCTTATTTTTGCGGTGATGAATCTCCATCTAAGAGTCCTACATGCATGAAACCTCCTATGGCCTGCAACAATTTCAAAGCCATGTTCAAGAGGCCTTATTAGAATAGGCTGCAACAGGCCATGCTCTCTTATGCTACTGACTAAGGTTTCAAAATCACAATCATTTCTCTGAAATTTGTCTCGTATAGAGAATTGAGATGGACGAATCATTTTCATCTCTATTTGTTCAACTATGCTGGAATCAACAAATTCCATTGCGTTTACATGCTATCAGAAGTACTTATCTTTTCTCTACTCACATAATCGTAAAAAATTACGATATATTTATTTTCAACCAAACTTGCCCTAAATGAGATATCAATAGCAGTGTTTTCCCTACTATAGCTTATTATTACCATAATTTTCCGGCATTATTAAATCTTCTAGTTATTTACTTTGGATAAGAACTAATCGCTATAGAGAAAGGTAGTTTTAACGTGTGTATATATGCTCCTTCCTCATTGCATAAACATAATAAGAGTAACCTGCAACCCTATTGCTTAATTTTTTTCTTAGCCTATGGGATCGAGAAAAAACAGCAATAAGCTTTACAATCGTCCACCATTTCTAGCAGTGGTATATATGCATAAAATAAAATAAAATACACGTCCACTTCTTTTCAAGTCCTAACAGTTACACAAAAAGCCATACTAAATCGATGCAGCTTTTGGAGATGCAAACCCAAAATTTCTATTCTCGTTTAAGATATCTTTTCTTTGCGTAAAAAACTTCTTCGGATAGAAAAAGATCTTGAACATCTCTAGGAAGGAGATCATACTGGATAGAGGCTTTTCCAACTGCTAAATCTTTGAGGAATTCATCCCCCACAATTTCAGCGAGCCTGTTGACTGGATATACATATAGCGTATCTACCCAAGATGGGTAGGATGGTCTCACATATCTGTATCCCTCAGTAAGCTTTAGAGTAAAGTGCCATGCAAACCCTTCTCTAAGCTGATGCGGATGTTTGTTGCTTATTATTCCATGTAACAGTTCATGTAGATAATGACCAAATTTTGCAATATCGCATCTAATTATAATTTCTCCTAGGCGATAATCTGTAATACCCACGAATTTTGTATCGTTATACATAGAGAACAGAGATTGACTTTTTCTAGATATGACTTGCACTTCCATCTCCCATCTGCCTCGGCATATTATAACATCAAATGATGTTATAATTCCAAAATAATCGTTGATTATTTTGTTTGCATATTTGACCCATGAAGATGCTTTCTCAACCTCATCGCGTGTAGCAGATGTAAGAAAAGATACCTCGCATTTATTTGGATAGATCAATGTTTTCTATTAAATATCAATGAACAAGGAAGAATATAAAATATTACCATATTTTTTCTGAGATAAGTTACTTGTTAGTGATATATCTTCCGCATATATCGGCATAAGAGAGCTCATGCGTTCTGCTATAGAAAATTAGTATACACTGCCATAGTAGGCAGCATATATAATTTCACATTGTGGCTACCACAGAGTCTTAATATACGTTACTTCTTTCTGCTGCCTGTAGATGCAAGCAATGCTGCATAAATGAATGGCAGCAATGTACTAGCCTCGCCGTGTATAGTGGTTTGTGAAGCCTTAGTAGTCACTTTCCCCCACGATATTGCCTCTGTGACTAGCGCGCCGCTCAAGCTGCCATCCCACTCATGAGCAGTAGTTATGTAAACGGCATAGTCAAGTCCACCTCTGAACTGATTCCACCATAATGTATGGTGCTTTGAAATCCCTCCTCCAATCATAAATGCCCCTGACTTTTTCGCCTCAAAGACAAGGTCGGATAGCTTGCTTTGGTCCTTCAATATGTCTATTTTGAGATCTTTATGTTGCTGGTAAAACAGCCATACTTGGCTTCCTACTGCACCATCTACTATGCCAGGAACAATAACTGGGATTTTGTTCTTGTTGGCCCAATAAAGGAATGATGATTCGTCAAGGGTACTCCCTATGTAGCTTGTTATCTCATAAGTTGCGACATCACGTCTGCCATCTTTGTACATATCGTTGAGGCACTTTTGCACTTTCTCTTCAATAAGCGGACCATAGTTCTCCATTGGAACAAGAACATTGCCAAGTCTGTGGATGTTGTTTTCAAGAAGCATACCATCATCCATGCGAAAATCACCAGCGTAATACCTGTCATATGTTCTTGCAATATCATGGTCGATTGCACCGCACGTAGTGATGATGACATCAAACATGTTATTCTTTAGCATATCACGTATGATGCCTCTTGCACCTGTCGATATTAGTGAGCCAACGAATGAAAGGAACCTGGTACAGTTCTGCTCACTTATCATACTCCGGAGGATGTTGACTCCATAAGAAAAGTTCCTCGATTCAAAGCCGCCAGAATTTGCCATTTCTGAAACGATTGATTGAATATCATCATACTGTTGTATGTCGTAATCCTTCACAGGGCCCCCCAAAAAGTCCCTGTTCGCTTTCCTTCTGCTATCCACCATAAAGCCTCTTTCAGAGCATCTATACTAATGAGTCTTTCTTGTCAATATCATCTGCGGTGGAAGCAGAGCACTTAGCAGCTATCAGGCTTGTTTTACTAGTGACTTCTTTTTTCGTGTGCAAACGTGAGCAAAATGGAGATTTTAGTAATTATCGTCTGCTTGAGAGCCAGACTATATATTATTGCTCCCTTGAGTATTCATAGCTATCGTCAATAGAAACAATACTATTCCATCAATGAAATTACGCCAGATCTTACACAAGTAATTAGTAACCATAAAGTCTCCTCCCCCCGATTTTCAGTTGAAGCAAAGAGGAATTCTACCTACTGTTATTATGCAGGTAAATGGAAAAGGTGCAGCCAAGATATTGCAGGCAGATGAGAGCATATTATATGTAAGCTCCTTTGTATTTTCATAGCTCAATATGCGCCAGTATACCGCTAACAAAGCGCTGAATTTTTAAGAGCAGGTGTAATTTTACAACAATGGTGTGAGTAACAACAGACATTCATTTACGGGAAGAAAAATTGATCCTCCAATAGTCCATGCGAACATGACTGTAGAACAGCTGATTAATTTCTATGGCTCAACGGGTTACAATGCACGCAGGTTAGCTGAAGCGGCTGAGATGCTGAAAGAGATGATAGACACTGATTCGACTGTGTGTCTAACTTTGGCAGGTGCTATGACCCCGATAGGCATTGGTAGAACTATTTCGGCCATGATAGATGCTGGCTTTGTTGATTGGATAGTTTCTACAGGTGCTAACGTTTATCATGACCTACATTTTGCTTATGATTTGCCTGTGCGGCAGGGGCATTTTGATGTTGACGATGACATCTTGTATTCGAAACAGATAGTGAGGATTTATGACGTCTACATAAAGGAGATGGGAACACTCCAGGCTCAGGACATAGTTGTACAAAGGGAGATCAAGAGAGCCAAAAAAGCAATACCTCAAAATGCATCCACGGCCGACATCGCCTATTCACTTGGCAAGGCGGCCAAAGAAAATAGTAAATATCCTGAAAAGTCATTTCTTGTTAAGGCATATGAGCACAAGGTGCCCGTCTATATGCCTGCGATAGGCGACTCTTCAATAGGACTGAATATGCTTCCACTCTTGTTTGAAGATAAAGGCATTCTCCCCAATGTCATACTTGATGTAGCCGAGTCTGCGGCAATACTGTGGAAGAGTGAGCGGTCTGGAGGTTTGGAGCTTGGGGGCGGAGTCCCAAAGAACTTTTTCCAACAAACTGGCCCAGCACTTTATCAGATATTGAAGATAAAGGAGGGTGGTCAGGACTATCTCATCCAGATGACAGATGCCCGGCCGGACACAGGCGGCCTCTCAGGAGCCACATTACAGGAGGGCAAAAGCTGGGGCAAGATCAAGACGTCTCATAAAGATAACATCATGGTATACGGAGACTCATCGGTGTATTTTCCGTTGCTCTGCTCATATGTTATGTCCGTATGCAAGCCAAGAAAGCACAAGCATATATACGATAAAAAGAGCGCCTGGATAGAAGAAATGAAACAGATATACTTCAGGAATAAGAAATGATCAGATATAGCTTTCATCCTCGACTATCCACCTCCCGGCTTTTTTGTTCATCTCTATGTGGCCAACAAGCTTGCCATTAGAATAGACTTTACCATATTCAGACGAGACCCTAAACATTGTTGACAGCAGGTCGCGCTTTTCATGGTATCCTGATTCGATCACTTTTGCGCGTAGCTGTTTGCTTGCTTTCTGAAAAATATTGCGCGCAGTAGACCAGTCGCCACTCCACGTTATCATTTCAAAGCTGCCAAACTTGACAGTGCGCATCAAATAACCAGACAGCTTGCATTCAAGCTTTTGGTTGTTCTTTTTTGCGTACGCGTTTATCCACTCGATTGCTTGTTGCGCTTTCCGATGCTCTACCGCAAAGCTGTCTGCTCCAGCCAATAGCTATTTTGGCAGTCTTGATGTATTTATTCTGAAATCTTTCGGCCAAGTGCCATTACAAAAAAAGAAGGGAAACCTAAGATAATATCATTAATGATAACAGCAGAAACAAGAGGGCATCAATTTGTAGCTAAATGTCTTAACAATATGCAAATTAGTGCCTTGATCAATTCATCTTGTATCAATAGCTGCGACTCTCTGCAATAAATATGCATGCTTCGAAAACTACCGCTGCCAAGAGTTCCTGTTTATCTGCAAGCCGCGGCAAATTAATAAAAAAATAGTAACAACTTTATTTTATATTGTGATATAACAGTCATGGATCAAGGAGAACCAGGCCTAGACTATAACGACCCTAACCTCAACTCCCTTGTATGTGACATTTGCGGCAAGTCATTTGATAGTCTAGATAAGTTAGGCGAGCACCAAAAGAAAGAACATGACATGTAAATACAGTGTTTGCAATGATTGGTAATGCGCGCTTTTATTGCAGTAGATGTATCAAATGTTGCAATAGTTAAACTGCAAAAAGACATCTTATCTGCATCTGGATGGACCCCGAGAGATATTAAGCCTGTAGAGCCTCAGAATTTTCATTTCACGCTAATTTTTCTTGGGGAAATAAGTGATCAAGAAGTTGATGGGATTAAAGAAAAGTTGGCAGGATTTTCATTTGAACCATTTACGATCACCTACAGCGGAATTGGCGCCTTTCCCAAACCTACAAACGCAAGGGTGGTCTGGGTAGGTGTTGACTCAGAGGGCGCTCAAAAATTGACGGGTCTTGCAAATGATGTCGTAACAAACATGTCCGAGCTGGGCTTTAGGATAGACAAGCCTTTTTCAGCGCATCTGACATTACTTCGCGCCAAGGTCAGACCGGTCAACGCAGTCTACATTTCTTCAAAATATCAGTGGCAAGCATTTGGATCAGACCAGATAGATAAAGTGCATCTCAAGAAAAGTGAGCTTACGTCAGCAGGCCCTAAATACTCGAATGTTTATACTGTAGAAGCTAAAAAATGAAACACAGCCAGCATATGCCAGTCCCTAGAACTTTAATCTCCAAAGTACTGCCTCTTTGTGTGCCCACTCATAGCCAAGAGCGCAGAATAGCCAAAATAGCACAAGAGGCAAAGGCACATGTAGATACCTATGTTGCCCAACTGGATGACGTCGTTGATGTCGTATTTGGCGGCTCTTTTGCCAAAGGTACTTGGCTTCCAGATCATGCTGACATTGACATTTTCGTCAAAATCAAGCCATCAGTTGGTATCGAGAGATTCGAGAAGATGGGCAGAGAGATCGGCAGCGAAGCACTAAGAAGCTACGGCCCTAAGCTTCGATATTCAGATCATCCTTATGTCGAAGTATTTGTCAAGAAGGTCAGAGTTAATGTTGTTCCCTGCTATGATGTCGAGCAGGGTAAGTGGCAGAGCGCAGCCGATAGGTCACCTTTCCATACGCAATATATTAGTAGGCACTTTGATGACGAAAAAAGGAGGCATGCTAGGCTCTTGAAAAAGTTCTTCAAATCAGTAGGCATTTATGGCGCAGAGATTTCTATAGAAGGGTTTAGCGGCTATGTTTCAGAAGTGTTGATACTCAAGTACTCCTCATTTGAGAATGTCTTGCGCTCAGCTGCTGACTGGCAGGAGAGGCAGATAATTGCGGTTTGCGATTATGATTCAGATTTTATCAAGGCCTTCAACAGTCCACTGATAATTGTAGACCCAGTAGATGGCAGGAGAAACCTCGGTTCTGCGATCTCGCCAGTAAGTGCGGCGAAGTTCATGCTAGCTGCTAGAGCATTTCTTGAGAAGCCATCTCAGAAGTTCTTCAAAGAAGGGAATAAAAAATACCGCAGCTGTGGCTCAAACAAGAAGCTACTGCTTCCAAATGTGCTTGTAGTAGAATTTTCTCATCCAAAGAAAAGCCCAGATATTGTTTGGGGTCAGCTAAAAAGAAGCATAAAGGCTATAGCAAAGCAATTGGAACTGGCTAACTTTGAAGTACTGCGGCTTTCATGTGTCACAGACGAAAAAAACTCTGCTGCCCTTGCCTTCCTGCTTGAATCAATAACGTTGCCTGAATATGCCAAAAAGGAGGGGCCTGAAATTTTCAGAAGGCAGGAAACGGCTAGCTTTCTTTCAAACAGAAAAAGAAAGAGGCCAATTGCGATCTGGGTCGATGGTGAGATGAGAATCACAATGCTCATAGCGCGCAGAGCTAAGGATGCAAGAAAGTTCGTCAGATCACTTCTGCTAACTCATCGTGAAAACAGTGGTATTTCAAAAGATCTAATTGTAAACAAGATCCATATTTACAGCGGAAGCGACAGGAAGATAATTAAGGGGCCAGCAAAGGAAGCCGTTAGTGATGTTGTCTCAACAGAACATCTCGTTTTTAGATGAGGAGATAGACATAAAGTCACCTAGACTCATTCCTCTTATATCGTATCCTCGCTTTTCAGAAGGTGAATACAAAGATCGAATTATTGAGATGGAGTCACTTGGAATAACATCAATTATTTTGAGCGGAAAAACAATAATAAATGGTGCTCATATAGCTGGCAAGGGCTGTGTAGGGATTGTGGTAAAGGCAAAGGCGGCAGGCAAAGTTTATGCACTCAAGATAAGAAGAACAGATGCAGACAGAAAGGCGATGGACAACGAAGCACGCTTTCACAAAATGGCAAACAGTGAATGTATAGGCCCAAGCCTTGAAGGGCACACAAAGAATCTTATTGCAATGGAGTTTGTCACTGGTCAAAGCATCGTTGACTGGGCCTCAGGGAATGAAGCTACAAAGAGCAAAATGTATACACTAGCAGCTGCTATTCTTGAGCAATGCTTCAGCCTTGATATGGCTGGTCTCGATCATGGTGAGCTCAGCAGGCTGACGCGACACGTTATTGTTTCTGATAGACCATGTATAATTGACTTTGAAAGTGCAAGCACCACAAGGAAAACATGCAATGTAACTGCCGCTGGACAGTCTATATTGCTCTATGGCATAGTTGGAAACAAAGTGAAGAAGCTCTTGGGTAATATGGACAGAGAAAAAGTAATTCAAGCACTCAGAACTTACAAGCATTTTCACACAAGAGCTAATTTCGACGCAGTTCTAGACTTGCTGCGCTGTTCATACAATTCTTAGTTACAATAGTAATGCAACCCTCTCCTCTGCGTAGAATTGAAAAATCAAAGATATAGTAGAACTGCTTGAACACTTCTTTTGCTGATCTAAATAGGTGTATTGCAAGGATAATGAGGTTAGCTGGCAAAAATAGAATCAACCATAGATATAGACCTGTTTTATAAACTAGGCATGATTTTCTTTCAAGGAGCAGAAGATAAGACGGCACAGTCCTTTGAGAAACTATTTTCGTTCTAGTAACCTTGGTAATAGCGGCAACTAGGCCAAGAACCCCATGACATGCTACTAAGAACAACAGCCCTCTTTCCTGCTTGCTGACAAGCAAGGCTATTTCCTTTTCTTGGCCGCCGCTGCCGCAAGTAGGTCTTTTGTATTCTTTGGTAATACATGTTTGTCCTGCTTATTCTACTACATTATCCAGGCATGAACAACATTTATCAACTTTATAACGTAATGAATAGAAAAACGGCAGAAATACAAAGATATATACGATTCTTATATTTTTATATAAACTGCTCCATGTAACAAAACCTACAGAGCACACCTATACGCTACCTCAGAATTCCAAGAATGCAGTTGTGCTCTTTTTACTAGTCCTACTCTTAAGACCACGGTATATCATACCAGGGATTGCATGGACAGAACTCTTCTACAGTCTACTGTCAGTCTACCTGTATCTATCTATGAAGAATTCAGTAGGCTGGTTTAAACGGAGAGGACCAGTCGTTTACTTGATCTCTGCGAGGATCATCTTCACTGTATTTACGTCAAGATCAAGCTGATCTGCTATCAGGTCTTCTGAAATTCCCGATTCATAAAGATTCCTCAGCACCTCTTTTTTCTCCTGGTTCACAATATTGCTAGGCGGATATAGTGAGAGTTCATTTTCTATAGATGTAATATATTTTAGTATCTTTTCACATATGTCATCGACCTTTGCTGCACCCTCTGTAGATACCACGAGTAAATGATCCTTGACTGGAACACTGACTAGATTAACCTTGTCGTACATGTATGCAACTGTCCTGAGCCTGCCGAGTTGTGGTGCGAACATCTTCCTCAGGTCGACAATGTATGCGGATTGTGTATAACTGATCTCAGAATTTCTGCCCGTTAAATGCTCTTCAATACCTTCTCTATGGCTTCTTGCGTATACATGGCCAGATTTTTCCATTACCCCTGCAGATCTTATCATAGGATCGAGTTCCAATACATTCTTTGAAAACTGTTCCGCTTTCATATTTACAAGCGCTAAAACAGGAAATAGAATATAGCCTTTACGTATACTCTCCCACAAAAAGGGGAAAAAGACAAGGTCCCAGGCTTACTTTTGCCGCTGCTGCTGATGATGAATATCCTTGATCCTGCCCCTGCCTGTCTTTCTTGGGGCGATGTTGCCTACCTTGCGTCCCGGCGGAGTTGTCCTGCCTACTGACGACTGACGGCCGATGTGCTGGTGTCTTCCACCTCCATGTGGATGGTATACTGCAGCTTGGGCAATTCCTCTAACTGTTGGGTAAAGCCTGCCATGGGCTTGCATGTATTTAGCACGTGTGCCTGCCTTTAAGAATGGCTTTTCCTTATGCCCTCCGCCAGCAACCGCTCCTACCATCGCCCTACACTTTCGGTTGAGTGTTAGAAATTTACCGGATGGAAATTTGATAGTTACACCTTCTGTCCCATGAGCAAATACTACCGCTGAGGAGCCGGCCGATTTTATCAGCTTGCCGCCATCGCCAGCATTCTTTTCAATATTGCATACTACAGTGCCATCGGGAATTGATTCTAGCGAAAGTATATTCCCTGTCCTTGCCGCGGTGCTCATTCCAACTTCAATCGTGCTTCCAATGATTGTGCCCTCAGGCGCAGGGACATACGAATAACTTGCAGGGTCAAACTGTATTTTTGCAAGGGGAGCGTTGCGCCCCCTTTCATGAACAATGTCAACTACTCTACCGGTATTATGCGCGTCTAGTTTGAAATTAGGGTATTTAGCTGGCGCAATCTTTCCTACAGTGATCGCTCGAAATTGTTTGCCCCCTCTACCCCTTCGGCGAACTAACGTTCTCTTTCCCATTGCAAAGAAACAGCCAGCCAATAGGTGATTTTAATCTTATGCTATTTTTTGCCTCTTTTCCGTCTTCGCAAAAACAACTCTTGTGTACTCCTCTGTGTCTTTGATTAGAGAGAGAGAAGAGGTTCTGCATGTAATTCTATCTTTTTGTGAGCCTTTTATGTTAGAAGATTTTTGTTCTTCTGTAAGCCTCCTTCTTTAACATCCACTCTATGCTCGCGGCATCGACAGGTAAATCATATTCAAAAATTGGCATAATAGCTCCCATATATTGCCGCAGGCTTCGATAATTGCTGCTAATTTCTCCTGCATCCACAAAAAATATATGATTTAGAATATACATTTTACAAGAGCTAATGAAGAAACTTAAAGTGACTGCATCTGCTGTCAAAACCAAATCTGCTGTCAAAACCAAATCTGCCGCCCCAAAGCCCAACCCAAGATGGGGTAGAGAAGAGGAAACAGAGATATTTGCTAAAAATGTCAGGCTATTTAGGCAGGGCAAGATTTCAGAGGATGATTTTCGGCGTTTCAGACTGCAACATGGGGCCTATGGATCGCGTCTTCGAATGGACTACAGCATGGTCAGAATAAAGGTGCCAGGTGGCGAAATAACACCCGAGCAGCTTGAGAAGATCGCCAGCCTCTCTGAAGCATTTTCAATAGGTTCTGCTCATGTTTCGACCCGCCAGAACATTCAGCTGCACTGGGTTCAGCTTGAAGATGTCAGCGAAGTCATGAGAGGTCTAGTCGAAGTCGGCCTCACAACTAGAGAGGCATGTGGAAACACTGTCAGAAATGTCATGTGCAGTCATTTTTCCGGTGTGTGCCCAAGCGAAGCATTTGACGCTACTCCATATGCCAAAGCGATTGCAAGGTTCTTGTTACGCAACCCAATGTGCCAGAATCTTCCACGCAAGTTTAAGATCAACTTCTCATGCTGTGATAGCCATGGTCTGGTCAGGGTGGCGGACATTGGACTTGTGCCTACAGTCAAAAAATCGTCGTCAGAGATGATGACGACGACGACAACGAAAGCGGAGAATACTGTAGAAACGATCAGAGGATTCAAGATTTATCTTGGAGGAGGACTCGGAGCTGCCTCTTTTATAGGACATTTGCTCGAAGAGTTTACACCAGAAGACAGGCTCCTAGCAACATGCATGGCAACAATCAGGTTATTTGATAGACATGGCAATCGTGAAAACATGGCAAGGAACAGAATGCGCTACCTTGTACATGAGATGGGCTGGGAAAGATTCCAAAGGATGGTCCTCAAGGAGCGCTCAATAGTGGAAATGACAACATCGTATTTGACAGAGCAACTCTTCGATGTCAAATCTCATGAGGATACAAGACAGCTACCAAAGTCGTCAGGGAGGATGACAACAATGACAAAACTGCCAATGCTAAACGTGAATGTTACAAAGGATAGCCCAGGATTTGAGCGATGGCTCCACACCAATGCCGTTCCGCAAAAGCAAGAAGGATACTTTACAGCATTTGTTACTCTAGGAGCTGGGGACATTACGGCAAGCCAGCTGAGGATACTTGCTTCGGTGATTCGCGACTACTCTGCAGAAGGTGTTGCTCGGAATACACCTCAGCAAAACTTCGCATTACGCTACGTGCGGGAAACCGATCTTCCAAACATTTATGAAAAGCTTTCATCTGCAGGCCTTGCCAACCCCGGTGCGCTGACTATTGCTTCTGCTGTGGGTTGCTCTGGAACCACATCATGTAACCTTGCAATCACTAATTCTCACAGACTTGCGAAGGAGGTTCAGCGCAGATTCCTAGAGCTAGGGCTAGATGTTGATGATTCCTTGCGAGATGCAACCATCAAGATAAGTGGCTGCCCCAACTCTTGCGGCCAGCATGAAATTGCAACTATTGGATTCTTTGGTGGCGCGACAAGGATGAATAATACGATGACGCCAACTTACACTATGTTATTTGGAGGCAGCGCAGGGGAGGCTGGCGAGCTTGGAAGGTCTGTAATGCGAGTGCCAGCAAAGAGGGTAATTGACACAACGTTGAAGATAATTGATCTGTACAGGAATGAAAGAGAAGCGGCAGCAGCTAGTACTCCCAGTAGTGGTGAAGAGCATCATCATGACGGTCGTGATGAAACGCTGCACCAGTGGATTATTCGCTTGATAAAAGGCCAGGGGTCTGGAAGTATCAAGAACATTGAAGACATGAAAGCAGCCCTTGCACAGGTGGTACAGCTGTCTTCTCCCCAGCAGGAGCCCGATGCCTATCGGGATTATGGCAGTGACTCACACTTTACTGCCAAGACTGCGAGAGGAGAATGTGCAGCTTGACGACGACAACAACGACAGCAACTGCGGCAGCTGCAAGAAAGAAAAAAGAAGCCAAAGTCTTGGACGAATATTTCAAGCTCCCAGTAGTATGCGATGCCGATACCCTGAGGTCGCTCATACGCAGAAAAAGATCAGTGCGCGTGGTCGATGTACGCAGGGCAGAAGACTACCAGAGAGAGCATATATATACTGCAGTTTCACTGCCTCTTGCACGTGTTCTTGAAAATGATCAACCGGAGAAAATAGTGGCCTTTTTGGAGGAGCTTGGGATATCTGACAATACTCCAGTAGTAGTATATGACGATACATTTGGTGCACTTGCGGCTAGAGTAGCTTGGACGCTTCAATATGTCGGCCATGACAACACCGCACTGCTAGAGATGACATTTAAGCGATGGAAGGAGCTCGGTCTTGAAACTGAAAAGCAACAGCGAACTTTTCCAAGGGCTAGGCATTCGCTCAGCATCAAAAAGGACATCTATGTCGATGCTTCAGATGTTGAAGCAGCCGCCATGTCTAAGCCCAGCACAGTGCTTGTCGATTCAAGGGAACGGCTGAACTACTTGACAGAGCATATACCTGGAGCAAGAAACATACCTTATACGATGGTGGGCTCAGAGGAGGATAATAATATACTGCGCAATGCCGAAGAGCTAAGGCGGCTAATTGAAAACCGGGGAATAAGCAATGATGCAGAGATAATCACATACTGCGGAAGCGTTGGGACACTTTCAGGCTTAACTTACTATGCACTTAAACTTGCAGGGTTCAAAAACGTCAAGTTATACCCAAAGTCGTTTAAAGAGTGGAAGGCCCTGGGCAAGCCAAAGGAAGAGTTCAAAGAAGCCACATACTGGGACCTATCTGCAGAATGACGACAACAACAGCAACATCATCATCATCATAATACTTTGTAATATGTCTGATAATAAAAGACTAATTGTATGTCTCACAGGGATGCCCGGTGCGGGTAAATCCTCAGTCGCATCCTTTCTTGAGGAGAAAGGCTTTGAGGTTGTGACCATGGGCGATGTTGTAAGGGAAGAGGCAAAGAGGCAGGGACTCGAGCTCACCGACACCAACCTCGGCAAAATGATGCTCGAACTACGAAAGGATCTGGGGCCAGGAGCTGTGGGCCACATTGTGCTACAAAAGCTGGCAAGAGAGGGTGGCTCTAGCAATGTGGTAGTAGATGGCATACGCAGTATAGCCGAAGTTGAAGTTCTAAAGAAAGTGGGATACGTAAGACTTCTTGCAATCCATGCTTCGCAGGACACTCGTTTTAAGCACCTGAAGGATAGAGGCAGAGGAGACGCACCTTCAAACGGCAACGAGTTTGCTGGAAGGGACAGGCGCGAACTGTCAGTCGGGGTTAGCGAAGCAATTGCACTTGCAAATGAGATGATATCCAACAACGATCTAACATTAGAGCAACTAAAGCTGCGTGCTTATGATATTGTCAAAGAATGGCTTGAGGAAATACATAGAGGAGTGCAAAAGGACTGAGAAAGCCCAATATTGCATCGCAAATAGACCTCAAGGTCGAGGCTACCGTCAACCCCTCAGAGCGTACAGAAAAAGTCATTGACGCGATTGCAAATCTATTTGCAAGATGTTCTCCAGATCTGTCCTATAGAAGCAGAATTGTGGGCAGAGCAGTTGGAAGCGATTCTCTTGCCATACTATACGAGCAGGTGCGTTCAAGATCTGCAATGGGTGTGCTAAGAAGGATGCTTTTGGACAACCGAGCAGGGGATAGCACATGGTTTTTGCTTAACAAGCAGGCCGCCACATCTGGCATTGCAGCAGTGATAGAAGACCAGCAGGAATCGCCACTTGGGCCAATCAGGGTTACGATAAGCTGCCAAGAACTAGATGCCCTCACTGACTGGCTGGCTCCTGAGCAATAGCCATTGCACGAGGAAAGCTTCTTTTACCCCCGTCAGTATAGGGGTCCATGGCAACAGAGGCATATTGCGTCAAATGTAAAGCCAAAAGGACGATGAAGGATGAGAAAAAAGTGACGATGAAAAACGGCAAGCCAGCCACGCAAGGCATATGCACAGTCTGCGGGACAAAGATGTTCAAGATAGGAGGCAAATGACGTTTTTCGTTTTTCCTTTTTTTCATTTTTTGTTTTTGTTCCTATGAGAGGAACATCAGGCATAATATACCTGTATCTATCATAATCATGTAACTGTTCGATGATAAAGATAAGGAGCCTAACCAAAAAGTATGGCAACCACATTGCAGTAGATAATCTTACACTTGACATTAATGAGAATGAGGTTTTTGGACTGTTGGGCTCAAACGGTGCCGGTAAGACAACGACTATACATATGCTTGCTACACTGCTCAAGCCATCTTCTGGCAGCGCTACTGTGAATGGCTATGATATTGTATGCCAGCCATCAAAAGTACGCTCAAGTATTGGAATTGTATTTCAGGCTCCAAGCAGCGATGATATGCTCACTGGTTATGAAAATCTGCAACTGCATTCTATGCTCTATGGTATCCCAGGCCAGACAAGGAAGCAACGGATAGACGAAGTGCTCAGCCTGGTTGGGCTGACTGAGCGCAGTCACGACCAAGTCAAAACGTATTCTGGCGGCATGCGGAGGCGGCTTGAAATTGCCCGCGGATTGCTTCACAAACCAAAGGTGATGTTTCTTGATGAGCCAACGCTTGGTCTTGATCCTGCAAGCAGAGAGACAATGTGGAAGTATATACAGCGCCTTGTAACAGAGGAAAAGATGACTGTAATTTTGACCACGCATTACATGGAAGAGGCCGACCTACTCTGTGACAGAATCGGCATTATTGACAAAGGAAGAATAGTAGCCCTTGACACGCCCAAAGGATTGAAAGCACGCCTTGGAGGCGATATCATTAGGATAAAGACTCATAACGATCCAGATAAGATTAGCCAGCTTGACTTTGTTCACAAGATCGAGCATAACGATGGTTTCTTGATATTATCAGTCAATAACGCCAAGCGAGACCTGCCAATGCTCCTGCGTCATATAGAGGCAGAGATAGCCGAGTTTACTAGCCCCACGCTCAATGACGTATTCATACATTTAACTGGTCGCAACATCAAAGAAGAACCGGAAGGGGGGTTTGGAGAGAAGTATGCAAAGTACGATTAGCATACGAGATGATCTGGCTAAAGTGTATGCACTATGGCTTCGCGAGTTTAAGGTTTTCTTGCGTGAGCGTAGTCGGCTTGTGGCATCAACCTTTACTCCCATCCTGTGGCTATTTGTCATTGGATCAGGATTGGGTTCTGCAGCGCCCTCAGAGTTGCCGCCGGGCGTTAACTATCAGGAATTCATTTTCCCCGGCATCGTGATCATGTCAATAATATTTACGTCAGTGTTTTATGGATCGTATGTAATATGGGATCGCAAATTTGATTTTTTGAAGAGTGTCATGGTGGCTCCGGTTAGCAGGGCCACGGTGTTTGTAGGCAAGACGCTAGGCGGCATGACTAACTCACTAATTCAAGCTGCAATACTTATTGCAGTTGGAGTTGCAATGGGAATCCCATTCACGCCGCTCTCGCTTGCACAGACGGCAGCTGTAGTGCTCCTGATGTCGTTTGGGCTCACTTCCCTTGGACTAGCCCTTGGTAGCTATATGTACAGCCTTGAAGGATTTCAGATGATCGTTAGTTTTGTGGTATTTCCTTTGTTCTTTTTGTCAGGTGCTCTCTTTCCCCTTGACAACCTACCGAAATGGCTTTCAGTTCTGACGGCTTTAGACCCTGCTACATATGGAGTGGATTCTTTGAGAAACTTGATCCTTGGAGCTGGCAGCTATGCATTTGAGATTGATTTTGCAATTCTGGTTGGCTATACTGCTGCGCTTGGAGCCTTTGGTGTCTATTCTTTTGGCAAGATGAAGGCCGTCTGATTGATTTTTTTACGGGATTGCTATTTTATCTGTTTTTGTACCAATCTTTGGTATTCTCTCCTTCTATGGGTTCTTAGCAAGAAGAATTTTTACAGTATATAAGAGGTTATTACAACCAAGGAAAGCGAGGGGTCGTCGTCTAGCTTGGCAGGATGTCAGCCTGGGGCGCTGGAGGTCGTGGGTTCGAATCCCACCGACCCCATTTTATTAATGGGTTCACATACTATTCTGGTTGGGTACAATACTGCTACGGTAACCTGTTACCGAAAAGAGCAAACCTACAGAAGGAGTGAAAAGACCCAATGTCTTTACTTCCTTAATCCCTCATAGAAAATTGGGTGTATTATGCGGTTGAAAATTCTTAGAACGACATAATTGTAGACTAGTGATAGTCCACGCTTCTCGCCAATCAACCACCCCTTGGGGAGTAATGCTTTTCATGTTACTTACCCCATAACGCACACATATGAGTAACAACGAAACGGGGAGAAAAATAATCGCGGCTCTACAGGTGTCAGTAGACGGCTTCATCGAAGGCCCCAACGGAGAGATGGATTGGGCTATGGCAGAGGATGAAGAGACATGGAAAGATGTCTTTGAAATGCTCTCTCACATGGACACCTTCATCCTGGGCCGAAGGATGTATCCTGGCTACGAACAGTACTGGCTTGCGGTTCTAGCCAACCCCGACAGCGTTTTACCCTTCAGCGGCAAGGTCGCTTCAAAGAACGAAATTGCCTATGCACGTCTAGCCGATAAGACGCCCCATATTGTCCTATCCAAAACACTTGATCAGGT
>DATMWK010000024.1:0-17845 GCA_035562555.1 Nitrososphaera sp.
GAGCCAGGACCGACACCCACAACAAACAGCTTTCTTGGCAATATGCGAACTGTAGGCACCAAGGTGCCTAATTATATTACTTTGCAATTACTGTCACGCTGGTGTTGCACATTCTCTTTACCTTTAGGAGATCCCATGGGATAATCACGGGCTTTTGTACCTGCAGAGGTCCTGCTTGAGAAAGAGGTATTAGCAAATACAGCAGTACAAATCTTAACAGCTTTGATACTTCAGATGGCTTAACTTCTTCATAAGAAGCTTAAGTCCATTACTACTCTCACACATATTAACAAAATGAAACGTTCTCGTCTTTCTTCTTATAAATCATGTAAGTTTTGCTTGGAAACATAGCATTAAATTCAAATCGACATTTTTACCAAGCTTATAAGTGGTCTCCAATCCATTCGCTGAAACTCAAGTGGATCTTTTACAGGATATTTTACCCATCCCTTCACTATTGAGAACTTGAAAACCTTTGCTTTGTAGCCAAGATTCGTCTTCACCTTAAGAAGTGTCCCCCAGTCTTTTTCTTCTGAGATGACATCCAGAATCTGGACGAATGGGATCTGGAGGTTATCAGGGCTCTTGGCAAGGTCTTTTTTGAGGTCCTCTAGCTTGTAGCCTTCAGCCGGCCGAAAGATGTTTTCGCCTGCTTCAAAACGCTTTAACTGTCTAATGGAATGGCTATCATGCATTTTATAAGTCATGTCTGTCTTTATGAGAAATGCAAGACGCCTGTCAGTGACGACTAGCATACCTTCTTTGCCGCGCTTGAAAAGCCCTTCTTCTCCACCCCAGACCCAGAAAAGGTGAGCCTTAATCTGTTCGTTCCAGTCGACCAATTGGATGATAGGCGAGTAAATACTGATATTAATAACTTATTGAAGAGAAGAAAAATTAAAAAAAGAAGTTGTCGGAGGGACTAACCTTCTTCCCAGCCCTTCGTGAACAGGCCTGACTTCTTCAAGGGGATTGGCTGCCCTGGCGTATAGTCCATCGGCCTCATCCAGAAGATTGCCTTTGTGGGGCAAACTCCAATACACGCTCCGTCAGAGATGCATCTTTCTGGATAGAATACGAAGGCTTTACCTCTCTTCCATCCTTCGACTGGTTTTACTCTGAGCACATCTGGACCGAGGGAGGTGCAAATCTCTACACAGAGTGCACAGCCGATGCAGTGTTGTTCGCTAATATCAGGAAGTATTGCGACTGGCATCTAATTCACTCAATCAACCATCCATGCTTAAACTATTTAAACACTATGCCTTTTTTATAACAGCGATATAATTCAAACTAGCAGTGAAGAGCAAGTCATTAGCCCAATACATGCCAGAGACAAAAATCATAATTGGTTATGGCTTCTTTTTCGTATAATGTTGAAAGAACAGGTTAAATTTTCTCTACCTAGTGCAATCTCCTAACCTCTTTGGAATGCCGCTTTGGATGTTCTCTGTACCTTTTAATTCTTTGATAGGTGCGTCAGTGCCCATTCATCAATATTGTAGTAGTCTGCCATTTCTGCTTTTTTTGGATCTCTTTGTCCTAACGTTAGTTTTGATGGTCTTGGCACTATGCCCTTTTCTATCATCTCAAGTTTCAAATCACGCTTACATTGTGTCAAAAATAATTTTGCGTAGTACTCGCGCCTTTGTTCTATAAATGTCCTCACATGTTTGATATTTTTATATCCAAGGTGCTTCTCCCTCAGTTCGTCAGGAATAGGCTTACCGCCCATTTCTTTCTCAAGTTGTTTTATTATTACTTCTGCTGCTTTTTTGGCAGCTTCTTCAGGAGTTGTTGCTTTAACCTCTTCTTTTTCTTTTACGTCTTCCGCCATCCCACTTAGTTTCACAAAGAGGAAAGCTATAAATGTTCTTGAATTAGAGAATCAAAGGGAAGTTTGCAGCTTTGTTGCTTAATTAGGTGCACAATAATAAAAAACAAACTACTTTGAGGCTTCTCACATTTAGTAATTGGTTATTTAGCAGTAGTTATCAAATCGTATTACTCTAAGATCGAGTAGTGGATGCCATATCCTAGTGATAATAATAATTATTATCATCTTCAGCATGTCTCCTTCTGCTTCTTTTCTCTCAAGAGAAAGACGATAAAAATAGAGCGCTTCTATTACCACTAGCGCTAGAAGAAGACAATGATAGGATAACTTGCTGTTGTTATTGTGGGCAAACAGATTCCCAAACTCATGCAGGATTATGATCGCAGGGTTTCCTGCTTGAGCTTTAGCAATTCAAATTTACTTCAATGTCACAAGGCAAGGCATAGGTTTGAACTTAATGATTGGCTGAATGCCCAGATCCTAGCTCACAGATTCTAAATAGAAAGATAGAGGTCCTGAATATACAACTATATACTTAGTGCACCGACAGCAGATATCATGCACACCCTCCACGTTGCATTTGATGACACTGACTCGCGTGAAGGCAGGTGCACAACACACCTTGCATTCAAGGTGATGGAACATCTAAAGAAAAAACAGGGCGTAATGCTCGTAGATTATCCGTTATTGATTAGGCTCAATCCCAATATTCCTTGGAAAACTAGGGGCAATGGCGCAGTCTGCCTGCGGCTAAAAGTGCAAGATGCAGACAAAGTCATCGACTATATCACGCAGGCAGTAGAAGAAGGTTCCGCTATTGGCAGTGGAGCTAACCCCGCAATTGCCTTCCTTGAAGGCGACTATGTGCCTACAAAGCTTCGAGAGTTTAGCGCGCTCGCAATGTGCGACATAATGAGTAGACAGATGTCAGAAAAGGTAGCAAAGGCCGTAGGTGTTCAATACTTTACCTTTGGCAATGGACAGGGCCTTGTTGGCTCTCTTGGTGCAATGGGTTGTCTGCTGGAGGGCGATTATACTTTTGAGCTAATCGCTTACAGAAAGCAGAAGAACTGGGGCAGGCCCCGTGTAATAGAGAAGGAGAGTGTCATTAAGTTTAGCATAGATACCTATCCCCACACTTTCAATAATTATGATCGAAACCAGGGGCGTGTGTTGATTGCACCGCATAGTCCAGATCCAGTCTTCTTTGGTATAAGAGGAGAGAGTCCAGATATAGTAGAGTTGGCACTCTCTGTATTGCATTCAGAGGAAGAGATAGAGGGCTGGACAATTTTCCGCTCAAACCAAGGGACGAATATGCACCTACAAAATGAGATCAGGATTGCCGATATCAAGGCCTACACAGCAGGATATGTCAGATGCAAGGTTAGTGGCAAGCCATATGTAATTGAAGGCGGTCATGTTATTTTTACGGTCAAGCAAGATAGCGCAGAGATGCCAGCGGCGGTCTATGAACCAACTGGACTTGCCAATGTCGCAACTAAGCTTGAAGATGGCGATATCATTGAAATTGGTGTCGGGGTCAGGAAGGGAACTACCAAACATCCCAAAATTCTAAATGTTGAATATTTGCGGGTACTCAAGCTCGCGCCTATTTATGAAATGTTGAACCCGTTGTGCCAAATGTGTGGCAAGCGTATGAAGTCAGAGGGCAAAAACAAGGGCTATCAATGCGACAGATGCAAGCATAAAGACTACAACACAAAAAAAATTCTGTTACTGCAGGAGCGTAGAATCAAAACTGGATTATATATCCCAACACCAAAAGCACACAGACATCTGACAAAGCCATTACAAAGGTATGGCATCGAAAAGACAAAATTCCTGTTTAAAAAGTAGTAGCGAGGGGTTGATTTGAACTTACGACCACTTGCAATTTTGCAAAAGTGGAAACCGCTCTGCGGGTTATGAGCCCGCCGGGATAACCTGGCTTCCCCACCTCGCTGACAGCATTTGACGCAAGGGGAATATATCTCTGTCTACACGGAATGATCGAGAAAGAATACATAACAGCGACAAGCATTGTTACGTCTTTTTCGTCCTGTCAAAATGCACATATACATACCGGATTCCACAAGTTCGGATTGACAATCGCAAGCAGATGCTGCTATAATATTCTCTCTCTCTGCATCGATTCTTGATTTTGGGATGACCGTTAAACACGCATATATATTACTAAATCGGACAACGTTGCATTTCGTTATCGTTTTTGATGCATCTATAAAGCAGAATGAATATGTACTCAACCTACATAGACAAGTACAAGCTCACATAAGCGAAATGCAATCCTATGCATAGCAAAAAGGTAAGTAAATGACGGAGAGAGGATAAACAGGAAATTTTGATACGGTATAACAGATGGACACAATTCAGGTACTAAATAAAAAAGAAAAAAGACAAATACAAGATATCACTCCTATACATCAACAATTTGTCAATCCTTAATAATAGCAACGAACAATTGCCTTGTTCGTTTAATTGCTGTTGACATTGCAGTCTTCTTTATCGGGTATTTATTTATTAGTGAATCTCAAATGGCTAGATTTATTTCTGTCTTTGCCCATTGTCCAATGGACGTGAATGCCAAATCGCTCAGCGACATTGATTTTGAAAAGCGCAAGGGACTTCTGCCCGTAGTAGTACAGGATAGAAAGACCAAAGACATTCTGATGCTAGCATATGCAAATAAGGAGGCCCTTGCCAACACCATCAAGACAGGCAATGCTTGGTTCTGGAGCACATCACGCAACAAACTGTGGATGAAAGGGGAGGAGTCTGGCAATGTCCAGCCAGTGTATAGGATATTAGTCGACTGTGACTCAGATTCTATCTTGTATATGGTGGATTCAGACAAGCCAGCGTGTCATACAGGCAATCGGTCTTGTTTCCACAATTTACTAAGATAATTCATTAAATATAATACATTTTTATATTATTGTGCTTCTTGTTATAATCTACGTATTAGTGTCCCATTTAGTATTACAAAACATAGTCATCAAAAAATTTAGTAAAACTAAAATGGTGCTTAGAGAAGTTTTAATCATCTACTAATTGAGAGAGGATAGAAAACATGGGAAGTATCAAATCGCTAAAGTGCAGAGAATGTTTCAAAGAATATGAGCCACAATTTCGTTATGTATGCGAAGAGTGCTTTGGTCCTCTAGATGTCACATACAAGGAGTTGTCTATAAGCAGACACGCTTTTGAATTAAGGGAAAAGACATACTGGCGTTATTTTGAGCTGCTGCCAATTGCAAACAAAAGCAATATTGTGAGCCTGAATGCAGGTCTTACACCGCTGCAGCAGGCAGACAACCTGGGTAAGAGGCTCGGGGTGAAAAGTTTGTACATCAAGAATGACTCGGTTAATCCAACATTTTCATTCAAGGACAGACCTGCGGGCGTTGCAGTTTCAAGAGCCAAGGAGACAAGATTAAAGGCAGTAGGCTGTGCATCTACGGGCAACCTGGCAGCTGCAACCGCTGCCCACGCAGCCAAGGCCGGCTTATCGTGCTATATCTTTGCGCCCTCTGACATTGAGCATGTCAAGATTGCTCAAGCGCTTTCATACGGAGCTGAATTTGTTGCAGTTGAAGGCACCTACGATGATGCCAACAGGATTGCTTCTATGATCGGAGATAAGAAAGGCATAGGTATCGTCAATATTAACATGAGACCATACTATGTAGAGGGATCCAAGACGCTTGCCTATGAGGTTGCGGAGCAGATGGATTGGCAGGTACCAGAGAGCCTGATAATCCCGGTAGGAAGTGGTGCTATGCTCAACGCAATATGCAAGGGTTTTGAAGAGCTTCACTCGCTTGGTCTGATTGACAGTCCCAAGAATATGAAAGTCGTTGCAGCACAACCGCACGGCTGTGCGCCTATAGTTGATGCATTCAAGCACAACAGCGACGAGGTGATCCCCGTGGAACGTCCAGAGACAATTGCGAAAAGCTTAGCAATTGGAGACCCTGGCGATGGCATTTATGTTTTGAAAAGGCTAAAGCAGTACAATGGGCTTGCAGAAGAGGCAAACGATCAGGAGATCGCCGACGGCATTATGCTGCTTGCTCAGACAGAAGGTATTTTCACCGAACCTGCAGGAGGCGTGTCAATTGCAGTATTGAGGAAGCTGGTAGAAGAAAACAAGATAGAGAAGGACGAGCGCATAGTTTGTTATGTCACGGGCAATGGTCTGAAAACTACTGAAGCGGTTATAGGTCTACTGCCAAAACTAAATACTATCAAGCCGGATGCGGCAGAAGTTTCAGCAATTATAAGGGGATAATATTGGCAAAGGTTGAATTTGTAGTTCCGTCAGTGTTGAATAAAGGACAGGGAGAGAAAAAGATCTCGATCCATGCTTCTGACATGCAGGATGCCTTTGCAAAAGTTTCGGAGCAGATGGGCGATGACTTTAAGCGAAGGGTGTTTGATCATAATGGCAAACCAAGATCGCTTATCAACATCTACATCAACGGCAAGAACGTACGCTTTACTGGCATTATGTCTGCTCAACTAAAGGACGGTGATTCTATTTACATCCTGCCAGCTGTAGCGGGAGGGGCGGAGTTGACAAGTGAGGAACTTCAACGCTACTCCAGGCAGGTGATGCTTGAAGAGATCGGCTTTGAGGGCATGGAAAAAATAAGGAACGCAGAGGTATGTGTAGTAGGAGCAGGCGGCATCGGCAATCCTGTTGCCACGCAGCTAGTGGCAATGGGAGCCGGCAAGGTACGTATAGTGGATAGAGATGTTATTGAAGTTACCAACCTGCATAGGCAGCATCTCTACACCGACGACGACATTGGTCGTGTCAAGGTGGAGGCTGCTGCAGACCGACTGTGCAAGCTAAACCCTACAGTCAAGATAGAGCCAATTCCAGCATCTGTTACTAAATATACTGCTGAAAACCTCATCAAAGGTTTTGATATTGTCATTGACGCATTAGATAGCGTCGATGCTCGCTATGCACTCAATGACGCATGTATAAAGCACAATATTCCGCTGATCTATGCTGGAGCACTGGGCATGCTGGGATCGGTCTGTACTATTCTACCAAACAAGACTGCATGCCTGCGCTGTATGTTTCCAGAGTTGAACGAAGAAGAAATGCCAGCGTGCAGTACTGAAGGCGTGCACCCATCTATACTGTATCTGGTTGCAGGCATACAGGTATCAGAGACGGTCAAGATAATCACAGGTAAAGAACCGACACTGGCAAACAAGCTACTTTACATTGATCTGAATGAGCTATCATTTGAGCGCATCCAGATGTTTCGCCAGGAAGAGTGTCCATCATGTGGAATTGTACGGAAGGAAAGCACGTTGGCGGACAGTGAGCTGATAATTGAAGAGTTATGCGGCAGGGATAGGGGCAAGCGTACATGGACAGTCACCCCTACAGAGCCCACGCCTGTCAACCTGAGCTCCATGGTCAAGAATGCCGAATCGCTTGGCTACAAGGTAAAGACAAGGGGGAACCTTGGAATAACTGCAGTCAATTCAGGCAGTATGTCTGTAAGTTTGCTCTCAAGTGGCGCTGCTACAATTGTTGGTGCAAAGGACAAAGAAGATGCGATCAAGATCTACAAGACATTTGTAGAGCAACCTTAGCGACCCATAAACTCCATCATGCTCGATTGGGTCCTCCGTTCTTCCTTGAAGATCAATTTTAGTTCTAGTGCTATTGATTCAATTCTGCTGCGCAAATAATCGTTAATTTCGTATTGCTTGCACATGTCAGTTGCAATGCTAAGGTATTTTTCAACTGCCCCCCTTGTTACTGTTTGGATCAATGCACATCCGCAGTCAATGCACTTGCCCATTAGGGGCATTCTACGGAACTTGGCGCCACAAGCCGTGCAGCGAAATGTCTGAGAAGAATAGGATCTCATGTTACCAATTATGTCAGGCAGAATGTGCGTAGTAAGTACCATTGCGGCAACTTCGTTAGCGTCTACTGCGTTTATCAGTTTTGCAGTATCAAACTGCATTTTCAACTTCTCTTCCATAGTGTTAAGAGTAGAGTAGGCACTCCTCTGCGCCTTTGTGACGAGCGTGTTGGTTAAATGAGTAAAGCCATAGTCAAAGAACTGATGTGCATCCCCTATCCTGTTCTTGATGGTTTCTGTCATGTCAGCTACGTCAGCAGCCTTGGCCTGCTTCCATGTCGCTTCATAGAATTCAAGCGAATATGTGCTTGCAATATCTACGTTGTGCGCCTGACGCTGAACCTCATGGGGGAGCACAATAGGCTGTATAAGTAACGGCGCGTCCATCAGCCCACCTATTTTGTCTGGTAAAAAGTCATAGGAAAAGTTCAAAAATGCATCCATTATAAGCATCACAGAGTCGGCATCGCCATCACAGTCTCGGCGCTTGGCAGAGTGCCATATTGGCGATGCCAAACAAACCTGCGAATCAGCAAAGCCAATTATCCTTCCCACAATACCTACCGATGTGTGCGGTGCAAGACCTACGATCAGGTGACCAATAAGGCCATCAAGTGAAGACAAGCAGTAAAATGGGTCTAAGTCATATAACTTGACAAGCTCTTCATCAATGTACTTCGCTGCATTAAAAAGGTGCTTTGCAGAATCTCTAGGGATTATGACATCCTGCATCATCAATTCCACAATCTGATCTGGAGAGACTAGATCTCTTCCAAGGTAATCATGTGTGTATCCAAGCTCTTTTAACTTCTCAATACTGACAGATATCCACGCTGGTTTGAAGTGAGTGAGCGGCTCATTGGTAGCATCAAATCGGATCGTACCATCCTTGAAGGCGTAAAGACCATGCTTTTGACGAAGGATCCCCTTTTCCAAAGGCTCTGCGGACCTATGGGTGCTCATAAGCAACTTGACTCCCTTGAAGGGCTCTTGCGGACCTACGCCTAGCTTTTTCTTTGCCTGCTCCAGCGCAAACTTGAGCGGAAAGTTTACTGAGGAGTAAGTTCGACCTTCTTTTCCGCAACGTGCACATTTTTCCCCATCTTCAACCTCTTTTCTGCATACGACGCACAGGTTGCGCAACATGGCCGAAGCGCCACACACCCTACAATGTGTGCCGATACATGGCAACCTGCAGCTATTGCAATATCTGTTAGCTATTTGGGTATAGAAGGAGTCTTCTTTACAGGCCTTTAGGATGTCACGAGTTGAGCCACCCTTTGCCCCTATTGGGAAGAGCACATGTACTGGCGGCTTCATCTTGCGCTCAGCTGCCTTTTCTGGCCTGCCAACTCTCACAGCAATAGCAGAAGAAAACTTGGGCAGCACAAGAATACCGGATGTCTTGTTGACAAACTCTATGGCATTGTTTGATTCAACAACGGCTGGCCCGCCAAGTAGCATTCTCAATGAAGTTGCTTGGTTGCTGTCATCAACACTGATTTGGTCATGCGTAATAGAATGGACTATGCCCAGTCGCTCTAAGATGTCCTTTAATTTAGTGTCAAAGGGCAATCGCATGTCACTAGGTAGCCTATCTTTTAGATAGGCTACTTCCTCAACCGTGAGCGAGTCCCAATAGAACAAATACTTTGGATGCAATGCCAGTCCAAGTTTTTTGCTGATTTCAAATGCTTCGTCAACTGACGGCAGAACAAGGGGGTTTTCAGCTATCTGAATCAGCCTCTCCTTGTCAAGATCTGATGTCTGCATGGTAGCCAGCTTTGAACGTAATTGCTGTATCCATATTTCTTCTACAAAGCTTGCAGTAGGCAGCTGGGAGTTATTTTCGAGAAAGTCCCCGTAACTTATTAGCATGTCTCCAAGGTATAGGATCTTACTGACACGGGGGCGAACCCTTTCGGCCTGCTCTACTGTAGACACTTGTATAACTCTGCCATCATCCAGCCTAACAATTGGTGGTTCAATAGTGTCGACAAGAGCTATAGTAGATGCTTTGCCAGGTATGTCCATTTTGATCTGGGTACCAACTACAATTGCATAGTTAAGTAGGGCTGGCACTGCTGGATGTATTCCTACGGTCGCAAAGCCAGTATTATAGCAGCGGCCATAACGTAAGCGAAATCCACCTATCCTTCTTGCCATCGAAAGCACGGGCCTGCCTGTGATGACTTCCGACATCCTGTGGTGTACGGCGTCATCATTACCCGTCTGGATCGCCCCTTTGAGTTCTTTCAGCCAGCTCCAGCCATCCAGATTTAGCGTCTCAACCAGCTTTAATAACTTCCTGCTCCTGCCAATAAGCCCATCATTCATGACTCTCAGTGTGCCTCCGCGTACCCGGTCAGTTGCAATCCGGCGCATGTTCTTATGCCCAACTACTTCCACAGGGTCGGTATCAACACCATCTAGCTCTACGGGCAGATTTGAAATGCATTTCACTACATCTTCGTCTAGTACCTTGAACTGGAAGCCCATAACTTCACGCTCATAGATCCTGAGTTCTTCGACGAACCTACCGGTTTCATCATCAAACGAATTTGCTATGTATTTGTCAAGACCAGCCACCTTTCTTGCATGATCAGCAATGAGCATGGTTAGAGCTGCTTCGGTCCCGCCTGCTGATCTAATGGGGCCAGCAAAGGATATCGATAGGTACTGTGAGGTATCAACGTTGGTCTTAATCGTGACATCCGATATGCCCTGTAGTGGAGCAACAGTCACACCTTCCGTGACTACGGCTAGGGAGACCCTGACGGCACTATCAAGCCTAGTTTTCAGATCGCCTGAACCGTATTCGCCTGCAGCGATTTCTTCCGCTATTTTTAGCGCAGCCTTTTCCTTGGTCGTCTGTGACAAAAGAGAACGAAGCCGGTCTGCAATGTCTATATCATGCATCTTGGCAACTCGGTCTGCCAAGTCATACGCAATCTTGGACTCAATTATGTCTGCTGCATCAATTCCGCGCCGTCGAGCCTTAAGTGCGTGTTGGTAACCTTTATCAACATTCTTCAGAATACTCTGCTGATACCGCCAATAGAATGCCGGCATGCGGATGTCCTTCAGACGGCTCTCAGCTTCCTCAAACATCATACTCTCATCGCACCCTAATGGCCTTGACTATTGATGAAAATTTTTCTTGCCAGTTGTCCTCTTTTTCTATCATAGTGCCAATCACAATAATGTCAGCACCTGCCTTAGCTATTTGACTCGCAGTTTCTGGTGACTTTATACCGCCGCCGACAATGATTATACCATCATAGTGCTTCCTTACCATTGCCACCATTTCCGGGGGCACATTTTCCGCTGCACCAGAGCCTGCCTCCAAATAGACAAAGCGCATACCCATATACTGAGCTGCCAATGAATACATCACCGCAAGATTGGGTTTATGGAATGGGATTCCTCTAGCTCGACCTACGAACCAAGCGGCCGTTCCCTCACCTACTATAATGTATGCGGTTGGCAGCGGCTCTATTGCGTATTTCTTGACTGCCAACGCACCCAATGCCTGTGCTTCAGTAATAAAGTAGGTGTTTTCTGAATTGAGGAGTGAGCTAAACAAAATCGCGTCAGCTTTTGGTGATACACCTGTGACGTTTCCAGGAAACAATATCACAGGCACGTTAACCGTCGACTTTATTTCGGCGACGAGTTTGGCTAGCTCTAATTGGTCAACTGTAGAGGATCCACCAACAAGAATCGCAGAAGCTCCTCTTTCCTCCACTGCCCTTGCAATTGATGCTGCATCTGTCGAGTTTTCAGAATCAATAAGCGGAAGGCAAATTGTGCCATGATTCTTTATCTCATCTCGAAGGTATTCTTCGACCTTCCCTAATGCCACTTCCCTCTTAAGGTGGGATGTCGTTGTTTTAAAGTTTAATGTTACTAAGATTCTAATACTGTGGTTACTATACAAATTTGTATAGCTTCTATGGCAGAGCGAACATACAATTCTAGTGCTCTTTATGCCTATCTTGTTGCAAATTCTCTATTTACACCACGACAGCTTTCAATAATCTTGAAACAACTAGAAGGGGGCGGCAAGCCTGAAAAGATCAGTTCGGGAGCCTATTATAGGCAAGTCAAACAGTGCCGTAAGAAGGTGCTTTCCGTCCTTTATAGTATGATGCTTTTGCAGTCGACGGGAATTGTTCACGCAGAAGCGCCGTTAATACTAGACAAACTATCTGAACAGTTAGCTGTGATATTTGCTTCAGAAAGTAGTGATGCTCTGTCTAAGCTGAACATGGATGATGTGATATCTGTGATAAATGAGGCCATAAAAAGAGTATCCAAGTTGTAAAACAGACTTACTCTAAAATATTAAATCACGGTATTTTGAAGTAGTGTAGTGATATAATCATGGGCGTGACCCCTTTAGATAGTGGCATAGTAGTGATGCTAGGAATCTTTGCCTTTCTCGTAGGAATGGGAGGCACGGCAGTTTTTACTAGACTCAAGGCCATATTTGAAGAAGGCAGGTATAGAACCAACGAGGCAGTTGTTGAAGCAGTAGTTCTTGAGTATACTCGCAGACTGCGTGACTACGATAAGGTGATTGCAGAGCTTCGAGCCAAGGTAGAGATCTTAGAGAGTAAGGTCAAATCACAGGAGATAGTGTCACCAGATCCATCGCAAGCACAACCTCACGTAGCGCTCACGAGCGAGCCTGTGACAGTCACGCAACATGCCGCAAATAAGAAGGAAGTTAATAGTACAACTGATTATATATTCAAATTGCTGGTTGAAAGACCGCGATCATCAAGAGAAGTACAACTTGCTATAGGCAGAACAAGAGAACATACAGCCCGTCTGATGAAGAAGCTTCATAACCTAGGCCTTGTCAGCAGAGACATCAACACTAAACCTTTCCGCTATACCATTACAGATGCAGGTCGAGAGATGGTGAAGAAGCGGACTGAGCCTGCATCGGTTGCTGTCTAGTTATCTTATAGATCCACTCTTTCCCTTGTCGGGTTCTTATGAGCCGTCCACGTTCAGCGTATCTCGAAAGATAGGTTGAGATAATGCTCAGTTTGATAGGCTCATTGTACTGATCCTCATACAGTTCGAGGATATCGGTAGAGGTAAACCCACCATATGGGAACTTGCCCTCAACTATACTCCATATCTTGTCGCCAACTGAGGCGGGAGTTACTCTGTTGGTCTTATAGATCTCATTTTCATTGTTTCCATTTGACTCACCATTTGACTCAATATTTATAAGATCCATGAACTCCACTATTTTCATTATCTTCTCTTTTGAGACATTGCCTTCTAGTGAGAGGTTATACTTACTTCCTTCTGCATCCTCAAGTTCTATCTTGAACCGCTTCTTTCCAGAGTTCATCGCGTAAGGGTGATTTAACTTGTTAAAGTATTAACACTTAACATGAGCTATGCCAATGTTGATAACAAACAGCTTAGCTGATGTTAGCTGTGTATGAGAGAGGGGCAATTTTGGTTAACATGTGCCTTTAGTTAACTAATCCTTGGGTAGAGAATCGTTGGATCTCCGTTCCAGTGGAAATAGAGGGGTTCCAATCGGTACTGTTAACAGCACCAGTAGCGACATTAACGCTCCAGTGGAAACAAAGGGGTTAACTTTAAGTCTTTTTTTCTACTGATGTTCTAATATTGCTAACATCGTTAATAGATGAAAAATATAGTTACAGCCCGCCACCCCTTTCTTTCTTCTGCAGAGTCTTCTCTGAGCTTACATTAACGTCTGTCAATAAGATGATATAACAGTTAATTATAATTGATTTTACAGTTTAAAAATGGCTTGTTAATATGACTGTTAAGAAAAAGTTAACAAACTTTTGTTCTGCAAAAGAAAAACAGGGGGCAGCGGGTTAAAATTGAACACAGGAGTGAGATGGTAGGTAACAATTGAGCTCTGATATTGATAATATTTTCACAAAGGCGGCAAGTGGCAGATCACTTGTTAAGAATCGTCAAGCCCTGACTATTGATTATGTACCGGAAAAATTGCCTTTCAGAGACGAAGAGACCAGGGCGCTTGCCCAAGTACTGTCTACAATTTTTAAAGGTGCCAGGCCGTCAAACCTTCTTTTGTTTGGCAAACCTGGTACTGGAAAGACTGCAGCGGCAAGAAGTGTAGTAGATAGGCTGGCAAAAAAAGCAAGTGAGCTCAAGGCGGATGTAATAGTTATTTTTGTAAATGCAAAGATTGCAGGAGGTAGTGCCTACAAGGTGATTTTTGAAATTGCAGAAGAGCTTGGAATCAACAAGGAGCGGGAAAAACAAGTGCACTTTACCGGTTTGTCAATGGGCGAAGCAACAGACAGGGTCTTAAACTTCATACAAAGGAAAAAACTTCACCTTGTCTTGGTGATAGATGAGATAGATTCACTTGTAGACAGAAGTGGTGATGATATTCTTTATAATTTTACAAGAGCCAATCAGAGAATGAAGAGCGGATTTATTACACTTATAGGAATCTCTAACAGCCTTACATTCAAGGATAAACTCGATCCACGCGTAAGAAGTAGTCTGAGCGAGGAGGAAATAGTCTTTAACCCATACACAGTAGATCAGCTGCGTCAGATACTGCAAGAGCGCGCCAAGCTGTCTTTCAATGAAGGCGCAATCTCTGAAGCGGCGGTCAACTTGTGTGCAGCAATAGCAGGAAGAGAGCATGGCGACGCAAGAAAGGCAATTGACTTGTTAAGAGTTGCGGCAGAGCTTGCAGAAAGAGAAGGTGCCACCAAGGTCGATGAAAAGCATGTGCGCGCCAGCGAAGACAGGATTGAAAGAGATGCACCTTTTATTGCACTAAAGAATGCACCAGCACACCATAAACTTGTCATTCTTGCTATCATAAAGTCAACAAATGGAACAACCGGCAAGGTATATGATATTTACCTATCACTTTGCAAACAGACAGAACAAAAGCCGTTAACCCAGCGGCGTATGACTCAGATAATAAATGAGCTGGATTTACTCGGTTTAGTTTCGACGGACATAGTTAATCAAGGTCGCTATGGTAGATCTCAAAAAATCAAAGTTATGATACCACTAACGACAGTTGAAGAAGCTCTCAAAGAGGATATCAATTTTGCATCACTTATTGATTGAAATCATACACAACAGGTTGAAGCGTTGCTAAGTTGACTATTACGGCTAGACCAGGCGTCGGCGTTATGCCCATTGTCTGCTGGTATTTTGTCTGACTCTGCCACGCACCTGAATTTACAACAAGAGTGCCGCGGTAACTCTGCACGTCAACCACATGTACATGCCCTGAGTGGAAAATATCAGGCACCTCAGTGATAACCATCATGTCCTCTTGCTCTGGAGCAATAGGCGTGCGCTCGCCATATATTGGAGCAAGGTGACGAGCCTTAAGAAGCACTTTCATTGCTTCTGAGGGCTTGGAATAACTCAGTCCCGGTGTTGTAGCGATGATGTCGTCAAGACTCTGGCCGTGATACATCAACACCTTGACGCCATTGAGTTCAACAAAAGCAGGGTTGCCAAGCATCATACAATTTTCAAGACCGTAAAACTGCTCGCCCAGATCGTTCCTTGGGATCGCAGGTTGTGGAAGTGCCCTTCTGCCAAGATCGTGGTTGCCTGGTATCACCAATACTTTAATATGTTTAGGAACCTTTGCCAGCAACTGGGCAGCATGGCTCATCTGCTTTGCTGCGTCTATTTCCAACAATTCTTTGTCCTGATTTGGAAATATACCAATGCCATCGATCAGATCACCTCCGACACAGAGAAACTTGATCTTCTTGACAATGTCGTCATCAGAAGAGGAAGATGATGATGATGATAGCCAGTCCAAGAACCTCAAAAACTCCATCTTCATGAAATACTTACTGCCAACATGCAAGTCAGAGATCAATACCGCGTAGGCTTCAGACTTACTCTTGTTGGGCAAATGGTCAGGTATGTCTGGCATCATGACGCTCTTGATTGTCAACCCTGGCCTTCGCTTGCCATTTTCAAGCTCAAGCATCACCATTTGGTCAAGGGCAAGAGCTGAGGTCTGCTTTTTTACATCATCTACCGTGGAAGTGGCAGTTAAGATCCCTGTGTAATCGTCGATTGCTAGTTCAACATCATTTTTCTTAGTGCGCTTTGACATCAAGAGTCCAGCAACTATAATCGAGCTAGCGGCGCCATGGAGGCTCTTTTCGCCTCTTTCAGCCTGCTTGCTGATCCTGACTCTCTGCTTGACAGCAGACACTTTTGATATGCGCTTGCTGTCTGGCCGCTGAGCCAAAATGCGCATCGTCTTCTCAAATCTACTGCGAAACAACGCTGTATAGCCCTCTACCCCCTCCGCAGTGGTAACCTTGGGTGTAGGATCTATGAGCACCGTGCACATTTGCTCGATTGGACCTTCCTGTTTTTTTGGTTCTAGTAAAGTTTTGATGTCGTCAACTACTATTACTGCATTTTTCGTCGGCTTTTTCATCTTGATTATTTCTTGAATTATCTTGAGCACGTCGACATCAAGGCTCTTTAACATTGCAAACGCGTGAGGATGTATTTGAAATCCCTTACTGGTTGCATAAGATAACGCGTTGGAAATTTCATTTTGCAAAGCCAATGCAGTAGGCCATTTTGATGGCGAAGGTCATCCTTAATTAGATTTCTGTTGTCATAGTTTTATCTTAGAAGTGCACATTATTCATCATTGTTGAAGAAATTCTGCGGCAGGTGCAAGAAAGTGCTGCCTGCCAGTGCTAGGTATCTACTATGTGAAAATTGTCACAAGCAAGTAGTGATGGCAGAAGAGGATCGAGAATTCTACGAAAACTCGCGCTTACATTACTAGGCTCTTCTTCTTGTTGTTGTTGTTGTCTTACTACTGCCTGTTCGCTTCCTTCTTCTTGTAGAAGTAGCTGTGCTCTTGCGCTCAGACAAATTTCTGTTCCCTTCAAGCTCCTCTGGAAGCTCAGGTGGAGCTTTTAACTCGCGGGTCTCCATATCTCCAGGTTCGACTACAGGGACATTAACTGAGTCCTTCAACCTCTCAGCAAAGTCTCGACGTGCGACCACTAGGGTGCGCTGCTGGTCAATCAGCTTGATAAAGCCAGTGTAGATCTGCACCTGCTCTGCATAAGTGCGTGTTCTTATCTCAGACAACACATCCTCAAAGGAGTCTGCAAACCTCATTGCAAGGTCGCCCATTCTTGATATCGCCTCAGAGTCCATTTCTGCCTGCTTTTCTGCGGCAGTTTCTTGTGCTTCTTTGGCTTTCTTCTTGGCAACTTTGGTCCCTGCTACTATTACCTCTTTGAGCTCCGCAAGCGCACTCTTCACCTTCTTTGATATTTCTGATTCTGTGTCGATATATCCTTCCGGCCTGGACACAGAAGTCGTTTCAGGTCTTGGCTCTGTCGCAAGCTGCCCTCCCTCCTCCATTATTGAGTCCGCAGTTGTGCTCTTCTTTTCAATTTCTAACTGTTCTGAAGCTGCCGCCTGTATTTCTTGTGCTGAGGCTCTTAAAGCTCTGTCCTCCGGCATTGGCGCATCTTTGTCAGTTCTGTACCTGGATAGCAGGTCTTCATTTGCAATGACAGACGCCCCTGCTGTAGATATCTCTGATTTTGGAATATCAAACCTTATTGAACTATCAGTGTCGCTAAACACGACAATAACCTCCTCTGTTTCCTTTGCAACACGTCCTATAGGTCGATTATTCAGAATTACTGTCTTGTTAAAGAGGTCCTTTGGATACCTGCCCTCATAGCTACCTAGATCCGTCTCTGTAGATGATTGCTTCGACTCCTTTTCAAATTTCATCACATTTTCTGAGCTTAATCCAGCTTCTGCATTGCTCTGAGCTGCTCCCATTTTCTCTTTGGCTGTTTCAGCTCCTGACTGTGCTAAATCCTTGATCCTGCTTGCTGCTTGTTTTGCTGCTCCTTTTGCTGCTCCTTCCACATCAACATTGACTACAGCTTCACCTGCATCCTTCATCTTTTCCTTGACTGTCTTGGAAGCCTGTCCTAACTCATAACCGACAGAGGTTTTGACCTCCGTAGCAGCATCTCTGACCTTCTCCTCTACTATGGATGGCTTC
>DATMWK010000025.1:0-16662 GCA_035562555.1 Nitrososphaera sp.
AAACACCACGCCACCTTCCCAATCTGGATACCTAGTTTGATAATATAAGATATCAAGAAGAAGACTTTGATCTACTTTGGGCATGAGAACATGAGCCTCCTTAAGAAAATTCTCATAGTCTTGTCTTATCCTAACAGCACCAGAAAGGGTCGAAGGAGTTACTCCCGACTTTGCGGTATCTGCAAGACGACTGTCGTGACTCATACTTTTCTTTGAAGCCATATGTCTTTTAACAGTTGCACCAAATTGTTTCCTATATATTATATTCTCTCTCTGCCATGATGCCTAATCCCCATATGGCTCTTGTTGTTGTTAACTTATGCAAACTTGTAATGGTGTTCTACAAAGTCGCCGTCTTCTTTCAAACGAACAACTCCAAGTTCGTCAAAATCTACAATAGATGACTTTGGGATTAGATATTTGGCTGGCGTTATTGGACCGAATGTAGCAATAATTTTTTCAGCTTGAATTGACTCTACAACTCCAATATCTTTACCATCTCTGGTGAAGACCGGCTTGTTTACGATTTTCTGCCAGTCATTAATTTTTTGTTCAATTGGAGAGGTCATATACCCAAAATTGTATGCACCATATATGATTTAATTGTTCCAACTTTCAAGGCATTTTCGAGATTTAGATAATTATAGCAATATCATGAATTTCAATTAAGATGTCGATGTACCACCCTTGAGGAGGACATTATTGAATGTACATCATATGCTGCTAGGGAAAATAATATGGTAGCAATCACGTACTAAAAGAGGATCAAAAGACGCGTATCTTAGAAATCCAATTTATGAAAAGTAATAATCAAACTTCCTCTTTTAACTGCTCACGAGAGCTTATTTTTCTATAGCAGCTTATGCAAAGCACTGCATTATTGTAGCGATAGATTTTCTTATTTGGATTGAATAATGAGAATTTTGAAAGTTCCACAAAGCAATTGTCGCAACTCTTCTTCATAGAGAATATATCTCCTTCAAGTTATTTAAAAGAGATGGATGTTTGATCCGGTATTGGTACAATATAAGGTATACAATATACACATATCTTGCTAATTCACCCTGTCTAAACCTTCTAGTACCTTTGCAGAATAGTAGCAAATGACCTTGGAGAAGATAGTTTTAATAAATTCGGTGATTTAGAAACCAGCCTTATATATATATAGAAATTATCTTCAATAACCTTACCTGTTTACTATTAATATGTTGTTAGCGATATACCTCCAATGACTAATGGTTCAACAGGAGAAAAAATCAAGGAAAAAGTGAAAGAAACAATTGGCGCTGGGGAAGGTGGCGCACAAGGAATCAAGGAAAAAGTGAAAGAAACAATTGGAATGGGTAGTGGAACAGAGGGCAAAGCGAGGGAGGAAGAGCTAGGACCTGGAGCGGCTTCTAAACTTGAAGAAGAGATTGCAAAGACAAGCTCCGACAGCCCTACAAAAAAAGTGGAAGGTCCTGGTAAGGCATTAGGAAAAGAAGAAGAAGACGCTGCTGAGTAAAGACAGGATAGGAAAAAATAGAGTAGAACAGTGCATCCAGCTAGCAATGGTCACCAGTATTATATTGAGCCATAGGGCATTGAATTGACTTATTTTGAGCTTCTTCTTTACCTACTATGAATAGTGCCACATGAAATCTCCTCTACTTGAGGAGCGATCATCAATGGGTATTGCAGCATTAAATCCAAAATCCAAACATACCCTTGATGAAAGAATGTCAATAACGATTATTAGTTCCAACATACCAAACCGCTCCTATATATATGCTCAAGGTAGCTGTCATTGGGGCCACGGGCGCAGTAGGCCAAGAATTCATTATTGGTCTAAACAAACACAAGTGGTTTGAACTGACGCAGGTGGCGGCATCTGAAAGGTCGGCTGGAAAAAAATATGTTGACGCAATCCGTGATCCAAATTCTGGCATTTTGCGCTGGCACAATAGGGAAGAAGTACCCGAGTATATCAGGGACATGGTTGTCAGCAAAGTGGATGACATTAAGCCAGAGAATTTTGATCTTATATTTACCGCACTTGAATCAGACGACGCAAAAATAGTAGAGCCTAAGTTTGCTAAGGTTACGCCAGTCATCAGTACTGCTGCTGCGTTCCGATATGAAACTGATGTACCAATATTGATACCAGGCATTAACGATAATCATGCGGAACTGCTGAATATTCAGAGAAAGAATCGCAGTTGGAAGGGGTTTATTGCACCACTACCAAAATGCACGACAACGGGCATGGCAATAACACTAAAGCCTATACTTGACAGGTTTGGCATCGATAGAGTGTTTATGACCTCTATGCAAGCTCTTTCTGGCGCAGGAAGGTCGCCTGGCGTCATCGCACTCGACATCATGGACAATGTCATCCCTTATATTCCAAAGGAGGAGGAAAAGGTACAGGTTGAGACTAAGAAGATCCTTGGCCATATGAACAACGGCTCAATTGTTTCTGCCCCACTCAAGGTTAGCTGTACTTGCACGAGAGTTCCAGTGCTTGATGGTCATACAGAGTCGGTGTTTGTGGAAACTAAGCAGGCAGTAGAGGCACAAGATGTAAAGAAAGAAATGGAGAAATTCTCAAAGAATGTGACTATAACGACTTTGCCAAGTGCGCCAAAGGACTATATCATCGTGCACGATGATCCGACGAGGCCACAGCCAAGAATTGATAGAGAAATAAATGACGGCATGACTACAGTTGTAGGAAGAATACGCAAAGACACCGCATTCGATAACGGCATCAAGTATATGCTCCTGTCGCACAACGAAAAGATGGGATCGGCAAAAGGCGCAATCCTTCTTGCTGAATTGCTGAAGGATCATAACATCCTCTGATTTCCAATGACAATCACGACAAATAATGTGAAATACCAATCTAGATAGTAACCCTGGATTGGGACATTTAGATTCATTGTTAAAAATAAGGAAGAGAAGAATTATGTGACTATGGATGCTACGCTTATTCTCACGACAGTAGAATGACCAATACTGCACCAACCATATCAATAATCCCTCTATTTGTACCAAAATTGAACTTACAATAGCAGGAGCCGGTCACATAAAACAAATATTCTGACTACATTGCAGCAGAAAAATTTACAAAAATTTTTAGGTAAAGTCTGGCAGAGTAACTAAACGAGTGCAGAGATACTATGGAATCATAAACGTCTATGTACATTATAGCAGACGTTGTGATGGCAATATCATTGACATGACAATAAGACTCTATCTACTACTTTTTAAGAGTCTACTACAATGCAGCAGGTTTCAGATCTCTTTGCCAGCTGTCAATGACACGACAACAAGATGAGCATATATGTGCCTATAATAATATAGATCATTTCTATTAGCCCACAGAAACGATTGGATATAAGGGGAGTATGAGATATGATTACATTCTTGTTTAGGGAAGGTCATATCCACACGATCGGCAATTACCGGCGCTATAATCGCTTATTTTGTCACATTGGGGACAGCGCCTTTCTTTTTGTTCATTAATACCATTATTTGTACCAGATGCCATAGCCTTCAGCGAAGTTTTCATCAAATAAACAACTTAATCAGCTACGGTTGTGAATGATACCAATTGAATATAATTAGTTAACAGAGAAAATTAGAAGCCCAATAATGTGGATCTTTTTTACTGTTTCTCCCACTTATCATGGCACCTCCTGTTTTTCCTTTTTTGTTGAAATTGATACTATTGAAACCCTTCATCATCACATATCGGTAAAATTATCAATAGACATAACATAGTCGAATCTGATAAAGAAACAAATCTCAAAGTAAGAGTCTATTACGTACTATGTCGATAGAAAATTTCAGGCATTTCTTTTTGTTTTTTGCATTTTGATCTATGGGATAATATTTGGATGTTGCCCCAACCAGGACTGTTATAGATTGGGCAAATAGTCAGATTAGCCCATAAGTGCAAGGAAGAGAATATTCAAGGAAGCAAGCAAGCACAACAAGCTAGTCTAATCCTTTAGAAAAAGTCCTGTTAAGGACCAAATTGACATGCATGAAGTTTTGCTGGTAATGTATTTATTTCTTGAACAATTCAATTTTGGGAAAATGCACAATCAGAATTGATGAAAGTTAAAAGCAAATTAACATTCAAGCTGTTAGTTAAATCTTACTTCCCGTCGTTTCTTAAAAAAGAAAAAAAGAGATCTCCATCGACGCCATACCATATGAGATGCATTCTATACGGTTATTCTTCATTATGATAAACTTTATCAACAAAACCTTATACTAAGAAATGTGGAGAGCGATAGCAAAAATCAAGGAATTTATGGTGATCGTAATATTCTTTCAGAAATGAGTGCCCGTGAGCTAGAACAATTTATTTCACATGAGACCGTAGGAGTATTAATCTTTGGAGCTTGTGAGAATCATGGAGACCATATGCCATTTGGATCAGATTTCATCATGCCATTTGAACTTGCCAAAAGAGTTGCTGCCCGCTATAGTAAAAAAATAGTCATTTTTCCTCCAATTCCATATGGGGTGAGTTCCCACCATAAAGACTTCTTTATGACAGTTAGCTTTGAGCCAGATACGATGATGAAGGTGATATGTGATATTTTACAGAGCATAGTGAATAATAATATAAGACGTATTCTAATAATAAATGGTCATGATGGTAATATCGCACCCATCGAACTAGCTTCTAGGATAATTAAGCAAAGAAATCCCAAAGTTGTAATATCTTGTCTGGAATCATGGTGGAGTTTAGTTGGATCAATAGATAAGGAGCTATTTGATGTTTGGAATGGTCTGGGACATGGAGGAGAGGCCGAAACATCTGCAATGCTTGCTGTTAGGCCGGACCTTGTAAATATGACTATAGCACCCAAAGATGTTATACCACAACTGCCAGATAATGTCAGAATATATTGGAAGTTCAACGAATTGACCGACACTGGAACTACCGGTGCTCCAAGAAAGGCAACTAAGGCCAAAGGAGACAAGGTAATAAGTATTCTTGAAAATGTTCTACTTGCATTTATACGTGATATGGAAAAGAATCAGTGGAAATACGGTATTGGCTACAGCGGCAGCAGCAATACATAGCATAGTTTGTAACAGGATGATGGCGATACTGTGGTTCAGTAAAAAAATATCTAGTCTAGCATTCTCTTTCAGTCAAAGTATAAAAAAGATGGAATAATATATACAGCAATAGACCTGCGACAATAAGATATTTTTCATTAAACTAAGGATATAGTCATGCAAGTTGTAGCGTCAGCTTACTCTCTAAAGTAATAGCAAAACATATAATATTGAATTTGTAGGCTGAAATGTTTTTATTATGAGTCCGCAGCTGCAAAACGATATGTCTAGTACATCTCTTGCATCGGTTCCCAACATAGGTGATAAGGCTCCAGATTTTGAACTCCCAGATGTAGACCAAAAATGGCGCAAGTTGAGTGAATTTAGAGACAAGAAAACAATACTTGCATTTTTCCCGGCGGCTGAGTCATCGGTATGCACAGCAGAAATGTGTACCTTTCGTGATCAGCTTGACGAGCTTAGAGACTATGGAGCAAATGTGGTAGCTATTTCTGTTGATAGTCCTCATGCAAATAAGGCATTCACTCAGAATCATCATCTTAACTTTCCAGTGTTAAGTGACTACAAACGCGATACCATCAAAAGATATGACATTGTAATGAGTAAACTTGGCACTATGGAAGGTTACAATGCAGCAAAAAGATCGATCTTTATCCTTGACGAAGACGGCAAGGTAATCTATAAATGGATTTCAGATAATCCGACCATAGAGCCAAAGTATAGCGAGATCAAAGAAGTGCTCAAGAAGGCCAAGAAGTAGTACTGCTACTAGAGTAGCGCGGTTATTCAATTACTGCCAGCACGTCATTTCTTGCGACACTGGCGCCCTGCTTTACCTTTATCTCTTTCAAGTTACCATCCTTATGAGCCTTCACTGCCACCTGCATCTTCATTGATTCGAGCACAACGATAACGTCGCCCTTCTTGACCTCGGTTCCAGGCTTTGCTGCGATGTTAACCACTCTGCCGGGGATCTGGCTTGTAAGGTTGCGATCTCCGCCTCCGGCTCCACCCGTTGCCGATGCCTTCTCAAGCACTTCCGTCATCTTGCTGTGTTTTTTCACCACTAATGGCTGGCCATCAATGATTATCTTTACTTCTGCGGTGCCCGACTGCAAGATCTTGGCATAGTGAAAACTGTTATCAAGCAAAAATTCAAACTCATTAGTCCCAGATTTCAATAACCGTAATATATGCTGCTTGCCTCCTATCTTGACTAGCACAGAATTATTGTCAGTAGTGCGCAGCACTTCGCCCTCTAACATCTCAGCAAGGTCGCCAACTTTAAACTGCATTTATGCTCTCATCATTTTCCACTTTGACTTGGTTACAGAGCTCTGCGGACTAGCCTCAGTCTTTCTTACAAACTCTGACTGCAACAGCACTGCTGCTACTGCCGCCTTTGCGCTTTTCTTGGCGGCTTCCTTTGCATTCTCGTTCATCCTGTTAAGTATCTTGAAACGTTCAAGATAGTCAGTCGAAAGTTCGCCATCAATAAAGTTTGGTTCATACATTATAGTCTTGTAAAGCGGAATTGTGGTATTGATGCCTTCTATAACGAACTCATCAAGGGCGTTTTTCATCCTAATTCTTGCCTCGTCAAAGTTACTACCCCATGCCAAAAGCTTGGCTACAAGAGAGTCATAGTAACCCGATACATTGCAGCCAGGGTAAAGATACGTGTCAACTCTGATGCCGGGCCCATAAGGAATGTTACAGTTTGGCACAATGCCAGTTGAAGGTGCAAATTCATAAAATGGGTCTTCAGCATTAATCCTGCATTCAATCGCGCAGCCGTTCATCTTCAAATCTTGCTGCTTGAATGAGATCTCTTCACCCTGTGCTACTCCTATTTGCAGTTTTACAAGGTCTAGCCCTGTCACTAGTTCAGTTACTGGATGCTCGACTTGCAAGCGCGAATTGATCTCGATAAAGTAAAAATTACCTTGAGGATCGCGCAAGAATTCTGCAGTTCCAGCATTTAAATAATCTACAGCATCAACTGCTCTTACTGCAATCTCACCAATACGATCTCTTGTCTTTTGATCTACCACAGGTGAAGGCGACATTTCAATGAGCTTTTGATGACGCCTCTGAATAGAACATTCTCGTTCAAACAGATGACGGCTGTTTCCATGCGAATCACGTATAAGCTGAAATTCAATGTGCCGGATCCGCTCAAGGTATTTTTCTACAAACAATGCTGCCTTGCCAAAAGCAGCATGTGACTCTGCTGACGCCATTTCGAACTCCTGTCTTAACTGCTTGTCATCGTTGGCAAGTCTGATACCCCTGCCTCCACCCCCAAACGCTGACTTGAGTAAAACAGGGTAGCCTGCTTCCTCAGCGATATCAGCCGCTTCTTCTACATCTTCGACAATGCCATCGCTTCCCGGCACTGTTGGAACTTTGGCCTTTTTCATAACTGCTTTGCATTTCATTTTGTCGCCAGTAAGTTCCATAGCTGTGCTAGTTGGTCCAATAAAGATGATGTCATTTTTTTCGCACATATCTGAGAAGTTCTCATTCTCTGAGAGAAAGCCGTAGCCGGGGTGAATGGCATCTGCTCCCGCTGCATTGGCAGTTTCGACTATCTTCGTCATGTTGAGATAGCTCTGAGCCGGCGCTGCTGGACCAATGTGATAGGCTTCATCAGCTCGTTTCACATGCGCTGCGCGGACATCTTCGTCAGAGTAAATAGCTACCGATTTTATCCCAAGATCTCTACAGGCTCGAATAACCCTGAGGGCTATTTCGCCCCTATTTGCGATCAGCATGCAGGTTATTTTTTTTGACATTGCTATCACAAGTTGATGTTGCCGTGCTTCTTCCAAGGCCTTGACTCTTTCTTATTGGCAAGAGCATTGAGTGCCTGTATTATCATTGGTCTCGTCTCCATCGGATCTATAACCACGTCAATAATACCTTTTTCTGCAGCTATATACGGATTTGCGAACTTGTCACGATACTCTTTAGCAAGCTTTTTCTTTGTTTCAGATGCATTTGGAGTATTCTTTAGCTCCCTCCTATGTATGATAGTGACTGCGGCTTCCGGGCCAAGGACAGCTATCTCGGCATTAGGCCACGCGTAGTTAATGTCAGCGCGCAGGTTCTTGCTTCCCATGGCAATGTATGCGCCGCCATAAGCCTTGCCTATGATACATGTTACTTTAGGCACTGTGGCTTCACAATATGCGAACAGCAGCTTGCTACCGTGCCTGATGATGCCGTTATGTTCTTGATCTGTTCCGGGGAGGTATCCAGGAGTGTCAACAAGTGTCACTATTGAGATGTTGAATGCATCGCAGAACCTGATGAATCTGGCCGCCTTGTTTGATGAATTGATGTCAAGCGCGCCTGCTAGGTACATTGGCTGGTTTGCAATGATGCCTATCGACCTGCCACCCATCCTTGCAAACCCCACTATTATATTCTCAGCAAACAGCTCATGCACTTCAAAAAAATCGCCGTTGTCGACTATTGACTTGATTATTTCCTTCATGTCATACTGCTGGTAGGGGTTCTCTGGAAGGATATTAATCAGCTTTGGATCGATTCTGTTAGGATCGTCGTTTGTCTCAACTATTGATGGTTCTTCGGCGTTATTATGCGGTATGAAAGACAACAGCTTCTTTATCTTGTCAAAGCAATCATATTCGTTGGCGGCGACAAAGTGAGCGACGCCAGATTTGGTTGCGTGTGCACGCGCACCTCCTAACTCTTCAAAGGAAACTTCTTGGCTGAGCACTTCCTTGACCACTTCAGGACCGGTGACAAACATCTGGCCGACATTTTCAACCATCACCACAAAATCAGTCATTGCTGGTGAATATACAGCCCCACCAGCGCATGGACCTATGCTCGCTGTGATTTGTGGTATGACGCCTGAGGCCATGGTATTATGGAAAAAAATTTCGCCATAACCATCAAGGCTCATGACACCTTCCTGAATGCGTGCGCCACCAGAGTCGATTATGCCAATTATGGGGCAGCCGACCTTCATGGCATGATCCATCGCCTTGGCTATTTTCTTACTTGTCATTTCGCCAAGTGAGCCACCAAGAACAGTGAAATCAAAAGAAAATATGAATACCTGTCGGCCGTTTACGGTTCCAAAGCCAGTGACAGCCCCATCGCCGTAGAATTTTGGCAGCGTAGGGTCGTCGCTTCTATGTGTGATGTACTTATCCAGCTCTACAAATGAGCCTTCATCGAGTAATAGAGAGATCCTTTCCCGAGCAGTAAGCTTGCCTTTGGAATGCTGAGCCTGAATCCTCTCTTGACCGCCGCCGTTCTCAGCAGACTTTTTCATTGAAGCCAGCCGCTTGATTTTCTCTTCATGCATAGAGATGTAATGTAAGCGAATAAGTCGTCATATAAATTCATTACAGATAGGAGCTATTCTCTTAGACTAGATCGTCCCCCCTGAGCCCGGCGAAAGACATTCATGCCAAGATTGTAGTTTTCAAAGAGTGACTGCAGCGTTTCAACTTCTGTAGAAAGCATTGCAATATCACTTCTGTTTTGCTCAGGGTTCTTCATAAGCTCTTCAAGCCTCTCCTTCTTTTTCGCCAAGAGCTTGCCTACATTGTGCTCATATTCGCTTGACACATGACCTGTTACCTGCCATTCAAATTTTAACCTTTAGTCAAGCTGCGCAAATAATAGTTAACAATGATCAAAACTTCAGATGACATATTTTACATTGTCGCCTTTGAATAAGAACCTTTGAAAAAGGTCGAGAGAGGCCGATGCTGAAAAAAAGTCTTTATTTCTCAAGGGGGCTAATGGAATTATCGTGCCACAACCTGCAGTGCTTTATCGTTTTAATTTATCTTTGTGCAAAATAAAATTCAAAATTACGTGAGCGATTCTATCAATAGTGGATCTTATTCAAGAAGATATTCTAAGAATACTCAAATGAGCTTTGGCATATCGCCCCATTATCGGATGTCTTCAAGGAATTTACTAAAATCTACACAAGCATTCGTACTATTGTTAAGTATTTTTGGAAGTGTCAGATCTTTATTCATATAGTAGAGCCTGAGCCCTACATTGATAAAGTCTACGATTTGCCACAGGCAGAACGAGAAGTCAAAGATGAAATTACTGCAAAAGTAATGGATGGTTCTCTCAGGTCGCGGAAAAATGTAGTAGCAAGAAGATCATTTGTAGTATGGAAATACTATTTGACAGAGGTTCTACTATTGAAACAATAGTAGACTATGCAAAAAATATGGGTGCAAATCTCATTGTCATAGGTCACAGCAGCGTTATCTATGGTTTTGGAAGATGGTGGAAAAGGAGATGTCGCAAAAGGGGTTATTGATCATGCCCATCCTCCTTGTTCGGCTTTGGTTGTCAAAAGGCAGTAGAGAGGTATATTGTAGCTCATCTGGAGCAAATATGAACGGTCATGATATGTGCTTGCGAGCTCTAATAACTCGAGTTGTCATGCTAATACAAAATGTTTAAAGATTCTCCTTCGCATGCAAGTTGTTAATGTCTCTGTTGTTAATGTTAAAATAAAGCTCTCAAGGGTAATGACTTAAATGACATTTGAAAAGAAACAGAAGAAGATGCAAAAACAGATTGTCATTTCAAGAAGTGCCGCAGATGGCATCATCAGTTATTCCAAGACACTCCACCCCAACGAAGCGATCCTGATTCTGCAGGGCAAGACAACTCCTGAACAGGTCATTATTGAGGGTCTTGTTATCCCTCCTTTTGCTTTAAGCGGACCATATTACTCTGGATATTCCAATTATCACCTACCTTATGACAGTTCATACATAGGGAGTGCTCACTCTCACCCAGGTGGTTCAAATAAGCCATCGCTACAGGATCTTAATAGAGGATTCTATGGTGCGGTTTCAATCATAATCGCTTATCCCTATGAAGACAGGACGATAGCAGCTTATGATCGGAATGGCAACAAATTGGAAATCAAGATAACAGATTCCTCCTGACTATTTTGATGGTAAGTTATGTAATACAGATGTTCCTCTTGATATGCAGTTGCTGGCTTTTCGGATCTAATTGCGTTTACTTAGGTTAAACTACAAAAATAAATTGGTTAACGATGATCTCTGAAAAGTTCAGATAACATGTTATGCTATTATATTGTTGTATAGAATAAGAACGAGAACCTCTGAACAAAAGAGAAAGAGAGAAAGAGAGAGATGCAGAGCGCGCATCATTTCTTGATGGTTTCAATTGTACCCTTGGCTTGGACATTTTATTCACAAGCTTGGATCGTAAGAATTCCTGAACTACTACTTCCGAGTTTTAACTTTTAGATAGGTTAAATTATGCAAATAGAAAGAAAAAGTAATTAATCAGCAGTTAACCAGTCAGCAATCGGTTAGCTAGCTAGATAGACAGTTCTGCCTTTGCAGGAGAGTATATATGTAATGGAGATATCCGTGTGTCCCTTCGAGGGTCTATATGCAGTTTGAATTGTAGTGTTGAAGGGTTGGGTTTGAACCAACGACCTCCGCTTAGGAGATCTCCAGATTGCAACGTACGAGTTTATTATAATTATTAGTAATGTGTGATTGCAAGCTCGCTATAACCTTTTTGAGCTATTCTGCATCAAAATGTCCAATAAGGGATGTAAAAAAGTAAAATGAGTAACGAGGGTATTAGGAGAGAATCAGCAGCGACTCCATTATCGCCACTTGAAGATTATGATGATGACGACGTTAAAGCAGCCTCTTCTCACTATGAAGAAAAGACAGAGGTAATTTACGGAAAAGAAAACGTAATCAACTTCGTATTACAGCGACTGGATACTGCAAAGAAAACACTAGACCTCTGTGGTGACCGCTATGGCCCTTCAACCATAGTAGCAAATGAGCCGGTGATGCAAAAGTATATCGAGCTACATAAGAGAGGAGTTAGACAGAGGGTTATCACCGAGATTACTCCAGAAAATGTTGTAGATTGCAAAAAGCTGATGAAATTTCAAGAGCTGCGGCATCTTGATGGGCTTAAGGGCTATCTTGCCATAATGGATGAAAGATTTTTTGAGTTCTCATGCATACGGGCTGGAAGGTAAAGTACTTCCACATTTAGTAGGAACTACTGTGAGAATATTTGTAGAGCAGCAACAATACTTCTTTGAAACTCTTTGGAACAAGGCAATACCTGCCAGTCAGAGAATAAAAGAGATAGAGCAAGGAGCTAAAAGAGAATTTGTTGAAACTGTAAGAGACCCATATGAAATACAAAAGCTTGGTTTTGACCTTATCAAAGCGGCAGAAGATGAGATAATCGTACTATTTTCTACAGCCAATGCATTTCGCCATCAAGAAAAAGCAGGTTCATTAGAGTTGCTAAAAGAGGCGGCAATGCTGCGTGGTGTAAAGATTAGAATTTTAGTACCTATTGGAAATAGTGACTATGATGCTACAGTAAGTAAAAGGATACAACAAATGAAAGATGTAGGAATTGATATTAGAACAATCAAACAGACTTTTCAAAATAAACTTACAACGCTAGTAGTAGACCAAAGCTTATGTTTGACAATAGAACTAGAGGATGATACAAAAGAGGAAACTTCTGATGAAGCTATAGGATTGGCTACTTATTCTAATAGTGACCCAACTGTTTTTGCCTATACGTCAATATTTGAAAATCTTTGGATGAAGACGGAGATATAAAATGTGATAATGCATGGATAATATATGTTAGTCCTTCTAATAGCAAGACAAATGCGAATGGTACAGAAAGTACTAGGGGCCGACGAAATTATCTCAATTCAGCAGCTGGCGACCCACTCAAGGGTGTTAAGGAAGTCACTGACGGCCTTGGCGCAGTCTTGCAGTTGTTTACAAAGTCAATGACCGTTTCCAAAAAGAATTATCGATCTCTCTCAGAAACAGTAGTTATTGCTTATAATGCTGTTGGAGTCTCTAAAAAACAAGAAGAGAGATATTTGAATAGCAAGAAAGAGCTTGTAGAGTGTGTAGAAAGTCTCTATTGGATGGGTCTTACTACTTCCATATCAGGTAATCACAGCGTTAGGTTCAGAAATAGATGGATGTGGATCACACCATCAGGAATTTCGAGATATAAAATACGTTCAAACCATCTCGTTAAAGTACACCTAAAAACTAGCAAAGTTTTTGGAAATATCAGACCGAGCATTGAGCTTAACTTGCACAGAAGCATCTACAACAAGCGGCAGGATGTTAATGCAATTGTACATACTCACAGTCCTTTTACTATCGGTGTCTCGATATCCTCAAAATTCCAGCATGTTATCGAGGAGGCCAAGATTGTGGTTGGCCAACCGGCTATAATCTCAAACAAACCTTCTGGGTCGAAGGATCTTGCAGAATCTGTATCTGGGGCGTTTCAAAAAGAAGGTGCCACGAGAGCAGTCGTGATCAAAAACCACGGGGTCGTTGCAGTCGGGAAAGACATTCATCAAGCCCGCGCTGTAGTAGAATCGCTAGAAGAATGGGCCAAGATACTAACTGTATCAGAGATATTTGGAGGAGCTAAAGACTATCTCTGACCTAGACACCTGAAAGGCCAATGCGTTAAATCAAGGATTGAAACTTTACTGCCATCAGTAGATGGCAATATTGCAATACACAGAGTATTCGTGGGCTTTGTCATCTTTTCCTTCTTCCTCTTCTTTCCTCTTGAGGAGCTATTGCTACTACTTCTTTTTCTGAATATTCTCTAGAGGTTGTATTGTACTTAGTAAGTAGAAAGCGGCAGCAATAGCAGCAAGAAAAAAAGCGGTTGGCAAAAAAAGGAAGAAACACAAGAAAGAAGAATGCAGCACATTCGATAGTTATATCTTATGAGCAACAGAATTGCTGAAAATTAGTTAGTTAGTTGTAATTTTCTTGTTTGCAACTGCGGTTATTACTTGTTCCCTCATTTTTTATCTAGCAAATGTATTTAGCCTTAGTATTCACACTTGAAACCGAGATGCATTATTTTAAGAAGAATCATGATAGCAACAATAAAAGCAACAGCAACAACAACCACCACCTCATAGCAGTAGTAGCAACTATCTTCACACTAGCAGTAATCATTACGTCAAGTACGGTTGCTACTGGAGCAGCCACAGCTACGATTGCGACAGCAACTACCCCATCAGCACCTTCGTCAGGAATGATAGAGCTGTCACCACAACCAGTCTATCAAGAACAGGAAAAACTGGAAAGCCAAACCCCAATAAATGAGACCCATTTTGAGGTAGTCGTATCGGGAAATGGAACGCTGACTTTGCCAAATGGCACAGAAACAATCACAACTACTAGCACCAGAACGGGGTTAGTAAGAATGGAGGATGGTAGCTTTTCTGGAAAACAAGTCCTGACCACAGAAGATGGAAGCGAGAGTGCAACTGCAACATTCTATGAAATAGCACGATTCAACATGGAAAGCGGCGAAGGTAGAGGTATCGCAATCGCAGTATTTGATACAAATTCAACAGGTAGACTAGCGGCTCTTAATGGTATGATATTGACAGGTATTGACGAACTCCACCCAGATGAAACTGGCTTGGTCACATTATGGGAATGGCATAGTGGGATTCCGTTACCAAATATGAATATCACTACAGGAGAAGGTTCCTCATCCTGAACTACAACAACGACTACACTTTATTCCCTTTTTTCTGATTGCATTCTCTAGGCAGCATTCATTTCATTCTTTCTTGACTTCTATATTCCAAAAGATGTCAGTGTGAGTCTTTTAAATAGAATATATCTCCAACCGACCATATAATGGAAACCCTAAATGTTATAGGCGTAATTGTGGCTGCGACAATAATAGCGTTAGCAGGAATTGCTGCAGTGGCAGCTGGTGCCTCATTATTACTGGTTCAATCAGCAAGTGCTACTACTGATATAACAATGACTACTACTACTACATCAGTAGAGGGAGAGCAAGAGGCTGTAAGCAGCACGACTACTACCACCGACAATGTTTCAAATGCTGTTTTGGACAGTCTGTTCTTAATTGGTGAAGATAAATTGACAAACTTCAACCCAATTAATGAAACATACACTGAGGTATCATATGCAGGTAACAGAACAATAATGCCCCCAGACTCTACTACTATGACAACGATAAATGCAACAGAGACAGGAAACCTGACGCTAAATCTCCAACCGAATGGTATTACTCTTGTTGAAGGGCAAAGCCTTCTTGTGACTCAGGGAGCTAATAATAATGGTTCAGAACAAGAAAATGCAACTGCCCTCCTTGTCGACCTTAATGGCGTAAGACCTGATGACCCAAGAAGTTCAACTGGTGTTGCATTTTTTAGCACAAACTCTACTGGGCAGCTAGCGTTCCTTGATAACATGATAGCAATATATCAAGTTAAAGCCTCTCAGGAAGGAACTGCTATTAGAATGTGGGAATGGAAAGGTGCAGAGCTTCCATTTGATAGTGGTAGCGCTGCTCCTTCTTGGGGGAATCAGACTACTACCATCACCGGTGCGCTAGAGGAAGAAGAAGAAACTATAAGCACTATGACTACAACTACCAACAACAATGTTTCAAATGCTGTTTTGGGCAGTCTGTTCTCATTTGGGGAAGGTACAGAAGCAACCGTGAACCAAATAAATGGGACATATAGTGTAATATCATATTCGGGCAACAGAATAATAATGCCCCCAAACACCACAGGTGTTGTCATAAACACAACAGAGACAGGAAACCTCACGGTCAATCTCCAACCTAACGGGCTTTCCATTCAGCAAGGCCAAGCCTTCATAGTGACTGAGGATGGTGCAGCAGCAGAAGAAAAAAAAGAAAATGCAACTCTCACTTTTGTTATGCTCAGTCGTACAAATCCTGATGGCACAGGAGATGGAACTTCTCCTACGTTTTTCAGTACAAACTCTACTGGACGGCTAGCATTCCTTAACAACATGGTCGCAATAGGTCAAACTGAATTCTCTCCTGAGGGAGCCCGTTTTAGGGAGTGGGAATGGAAGGGTGGAACGCCACAGGAATAATGGGAGAGCTCCCAATAATTTAGGCAATGCTGATAAAGCCTGAAATAGAGAGTAGAAGCTGGCACAAAAATATTAACTGTATGCTAGAGAACATATTTTTTACATCATTTTTAGACTCTCGTAAATCTTAGGGACATTCTGACCGCCTATTAAATTAGGGACACAAAGTGGTAACATAGGAACACGGCTGGCAGTTAAACTCGGGACATGAATGCGCGTCCCTCAATTGGAGTATATATTTGTCGCTGATAGTTTTTTCTCTTTTTGTCAAGGAGTCGTGTGCTGCGAGGATGACGATGCTTTCAACATCGCTCTCCTATCGATTTCCTCGCGCAACAGGACTATGGCTAGCACCGCCACCCACAGCATGGAGCCATGGACGAGGATACGCTCTGAGAGGAACAAAAATAAAATAGTACCAGCAGAGGTCGCCATCATCATAATGACTTCTTAATAGTCTCTGCCAATATTCTTTCAATCTTATTAGCGAGGCTATAATCTTCAGTAACAACCGAGTGCTCAACTGCAAGTCCTACAATTACCTCATATGATGGCATAGGTAACAACATCAATTTACAATCTT
>DATMWK010000026.1:0-33209 GCA_035562555.1 Nitrososphaera sp.
TTGAAACCGATTATTATCATTATGCCAACAGAAACTATGGTGCTGAGTGAAAAGACAAAGTATGCTAGGTATCTTACACTAACATTATAATAATAAAATCCAATAAACATTGCTACAAAAGTGGCAATTAGAACCAACATGGTTGCTGTTACGACCTTGAACATTCTGTCAAAAAGTAAGGATCTGGTTCTTAAATCTGCACTTGTTTGACTAACATATTTCAAAATAATGAATGATCCTACCGCTCCAACGATTATAGTTGATCCAAAAATTATTGCTCCTAAAAAATTATCGTAAGGAAACATCTGTCGACTTCCTAGGTAATCAATTATAACGGCAACAATAATTGCTATTGCAGCAGCAATGACTGTTTTTCTCGATATAGGCGCTAAATCAGTCAATTTTGCTAAATGAGGGGGCATTTTATCGCATCACTCTCAATGATGATTTTTATTAATTTATATGTTGTTCCTTCTTTTTCTCCATGAATTTTTTATTTCATGTTATATACCTCAAAGATATAATGATATATTGAAAGTCCTATGCATAATTTGCATTATGGTGGAATGCAACTTGATGTCTATAAATTCCCGGTTATCATAAAAACAGTTGCAGACGCCCTTTTAAGAGCTGAAGCAAAGCAAATTATAGAATGCAGTTTAGAAGGAGAGGCTATACAACCTGCTCTGCTTCTCTTTTCTTATCTTGCTATTTGCTCCCTTTCCTCTTGGTCCAAGTTTCGTTCCTGAAGCTTATTCATTATAAGATCAATTCTTTCTTCTATTCTCTCACTCGATTCTTTTGATTGAGGTGAGCCTGCATATAATGGGAACGATAACCCTGCCACCTGCCACATCAGCTGTAGAAACTCTGACTGCCGGGTTTCTATTATGTTCCGAAACGTCATATTGAGGTAGTCGCCAGTCCTAACGGCTGACTATGCGCCTGTTGTTCCTGCACGTATGCAAACCATGCGGATACCCAATGCGCAGTCAAGCTGATTAGGAAAAATCCTGACATAACCCCAAGACAACCGCGCCTATTTTTTTTGTAGCTTGGTAAGCAGCACTATCCTATTGGAGGCGCCCCCTCTTGTTATAATATTCCTCCATCCCAAAAGTTTAGTGGATCTTATCCGATAAAGATACGACAGTACCCCTATCAAAGACATTAGGGTGACATATCTGGGCGCTAAAATACTCTCTCTGCTGTCCTTCTTGGCGTTCCCAGTATCAATGCAGTTTTTATTGTACCAATGTATTTGTGTATTCAGCGGCAAATCATCTCAAATTCTGCGTGAGGCAGATTTTTGCGATGCGTGGTTTTATCTTCTTTGATTGCAATTTCTCTGGCTTCCAAGCTTCTGTTTTAGATAAGACAACAGGTTTCTCTAACCTTTTCGTCATTATGAAAAATGTGATTGCCTGAATCTCTTGTCTCTCAGTTTAACAAGTTTTTTGCTGTTCGTATTCTATAATGATGGTTATGGAAGAAGTGAAGATATTTTTCAGAGTATTTTTAATATAAAATCCCCTCTTCGATAAGGAACAGGTCAAGTCGCCATCTGTGAATTCCTGTATGGCATTGAAAAGAAATGAACTGAACTGAATGAAAGAGCGAAGAGCATAGGCAAAGCATATTGTGAGGCAATTCAAAGCAAGTAGGAGAAGCTTGTGGCAACTATGAAGTGTATCTCTATTCCCTTCTCTGTACAGATTGTATGTCTCTCTCTTTTTTTATGTAACTGGCTTAGATATTTTGTGGTGCTAATGTTGCTAATGCAATAAAGGCTGCCGCATTTTAATAAAGTGGACAATATTTTTTGCAGCCTTGTCTAAATTGGATTAATGGATCATCATGTTATTATGATGGAACAATGGCAAAAACAATGGATCCTAAAGCTGATGGGTTCTTACAATGGCAACAGATTATTGGCAGCAAAAAGAATGTCTGAAATTTCTAAAAAAGGAATACGAGAATGTTGGCAACTATTGGATGAAGCTGTACCAATGAGTACTGTGGAACGAATAAGATATTGTTCGCTTGGAATAATGGATTGATGTGAGATTGGTGGTTTTATGTAAAACACAAAATCTTAGTCTCTGAAAATATTGCCAGACTATTCTCTACTTAAAATCGATATGCAGTTGAATATAAAATACAAACGTAGCTTAGAGTTGCAAGCAACAGTTGGCTAGATCTGTGTTAGTTTAACTCCCTTAGGACAGAAATACTGCAAATGATAATATTGTAATCTGATATCTTAACGCTCAAATATGTTGCAGTGCTTATAAATCGAATGGAATCACCGCCGGTAGCAAGCAAACTTGGTCAAGAAGAAATAATTTACCTTGACTGGAACAATGCCTTTGATATTCTAGAAAAAGCATACAGGTCAGGCTTGTTTGTTTTAATTATTGGTCCAAAGGGCACCGGCAAGACTACCCTTGTAAGGAGATTTGCTTCGGAAATGAAAAAGGAACTTGATTCTGTCAATTTTTCACTTCGCACGAGAGAGTCGCATCTAGTAGGATCGAGAACTCTCAGCAAGGGCGAAATAAACTTTGTTGAAGGCGTGCTGGTAAAGTCGATGCGCAATGGCACCCTGTTATATCTTGATGAGCTAAATGCGGCAGAGGCAGACGTGCTGCTGAGACTCGACGAAGCGCTAGATGACAGGCGACAGCTTGTGCTAAAAGAAGCAGAGGGCCAGGTTGTCAAAGCAGCGGATGACTGGTTTGTAATAGCCACGATTAATCCATTATCGCACGTTGGCACAAAAGAGCTACCACCGCAGCTCCTGAGTAGGTTTCCTGTGAGGATGAAGCTTGACTACCCGCCGGAAGATATCGAGCTTGATATTGTTAATCGTCATGTGAAAATTGACGATTCAAAGGTTAGGGATATCAAGCACGCAATCCAGCTTGCCAAGAGCCTGCGCGAAGCAGCGGCAGTTGAAGAATTGTATTACAGTCCATCGATACGCGAAACAATAGCCTTTGCCAAGATGCTTAACACTGGACTTTCTGGCAAGCGGACCGCCGAAGTTGTATATGCAAACACATACGACCAATGGGGGCAAGTCGAGTATCAGAAAGTAATGGATATGATAACGTCGATCTTTGGTGACAGTTAATGGTCAAGATCGCAAGCCCTGTAATGCGAAACGATGTTTTGCTTGACATTGCGACTTTTCTTGCCAGAAGATGGTCTGGCAACGGCAAGGTAGTGATAATTCTCATGCCAGACAAACCTCCAACTACCAAGCTTGACAAGAATCAGATCATTCTTTCTCTTCTCAACTATTATCCTGGCACCGACTTTCAGAAATATAGGCAGTGGCGTGTGGCCCTCTGGTTTGAATCCATGAGGATGAAACATTCTTCTAAAGTGCTGAGTAATGAGCATGCCTTTGGGTTTTTGCTCAATACACTTGAAACAAGGAGAATCGAGATCATTAGCTTGAGAGAATGGGAAGGAATGGCCAATGAGCTGATGTTTAACGAGGGTATTTCGTGGATGTCTCGCCAGCTTTTGAATTCGATTTATGGCCGCTACAAAATAGCGGAGGCATTTTCTCAATATTTTCTTACCGGTTATGTGAAAGGTGAGCTATTTGGTGGCGAATTTGATAAGGTGAAAAGGGCAGCTGATTATGCAAATGAAATAGTAAAGGAAGCGATAGACAATAACTACGGCACCATCTGGATAGAACAACATATCCCAAAGCTGATCAAGATACTTGAGCTTGACCCTCTGGTTTCGATCCCCCTATTATCTCCAAGGACAAGAGTCGGAGCGTCACTTAACCAGAGCGACATGCTCAAGCAGGTGGAAAAGGTAGTGCATATGCGACACAAGAAAGATGACGTGCAGAAAAAGACTAAAGATGTCTATGAAGGTCGCGATGTGCTTCAAGAATTTCAGGCCCTTGTCACGGAGAGCAAAAAGACAGAGAGCAAGGGATATGAGTCACTGGAGAACTTTGGCCTAAGCGTGCCAGACAAGATGGACGTTGACGAGACACAGATCTATGACATTGACCTAATACAGAAGGTCAAGGCGGCATTTAGGGATTGGAAAACAGGATGGATCGAGCAGCACGATGAATCTGGCGACGAGTTTGATGTGGAAAGCTACGTTGAGGCTCTGCCGAAGACCTTCCTCGCTGACTTCAAACTCTCAATCAAGACCAAGGTTGTAATATTGCTTGATCACTCTAGCAGTATAGCTGATGTAGAGTTAGAATACAAGCAAGCGACAGTCGCACTTTGTGAAGCTTTACACTACCTTGGAATCAAGTTCGCTGTCTATGCGTTTAGCACAGACAAGCAGCAAGTAAGGTGCTGGGTCATCAAGCCGCCTAACATCAAGTGGTCGGTGGTGAGCGCTAGGCGTCTTGTCCAGATAAGAGCAAGTGGCGGCACACCTTTGGCAGAAGTCTATGGTCTGCTCATGCCTATACTTAAGTCATTCAAGCCGGACATCTTTGTCACTCTGACAGATGGTGAACCATCAGACTTTGATGCAGTAAGACAGATGGTGCTCACGTACAGGAAAATGGCCATCCATATGGTGGCGATAGGGGTTGGCCCCAATGTACATGACTCTGTCGGCATAGGGCACAATTTAAAGTACCTCGACTACGAAAAGGCAGTCTCTGTTAGCCGGTTACAAGATATTCCAAAGAAAGTGATCAAGCTGCTGCATACTAGTTAGATGACTAGATTGGGATTTTCCCTCTTGACCTTTTCCCAGTCACTCAGGAAAGCGGAAAGTCCCTTGTCTGTCAGTGGATGGGAAATCATTTTGCCGAGTATGTCGGGTGGAAGTGTCACAACCTGCGCGCCAATCTTGCCGGCTTCGGTGACGTGTAGAGGGTGCCGGATGCTTGCAACAAGCACATCTGTGTTAAACTGATAATTCTTGAATATTTGCACTATTTCACCGATGATTGTCATGCCTTCATGTCCTGCATCATCAAGTCTACCAATAAATGGACTGACATATGCTGCACCAGCTTTGGCAGCAAGGATCGCTTGGTTTGCTGAAAATATGAGCGTGACATTTGTCTGGATTCCTTCCTCTTTTAATTTCTTGACAACCTTCAATCCGTCTGGGATCATGGGAATCTTGACTACAACGTTCTGTCCGTATTTTTTGAGTCCTCTGGCCTCATTGACCATTTCTTCCATTGTAGTTCCGATTACTTCAAGGCTCACCGGTCCCTTGACTATCTTGACTATCTCGCGCATGATCTCAGCGGGGTTGCCCTTCTCCTTTGAAAGCAGCGTAGGGTTTGTGGTGATGCCATCTACCAAGCCCATATCGCTGTACTTTTTAATCGATTCAATATTTGCAGTATCAAGAAAGATCTTCATGTTATTTTCTGCTCCTGCTTCTTGCTTCAAGCACCGCCTTTACTATTTCAGTTGCAGTCAGACCATAGTGCTCCAAGAGCAAATCGATTTCCTCATCGCGTGCAGACTCGCCAAATATGTCGTGTATTCCAACACGCTTGATGGGTACTGGGTAGGTTTCACCAATAACTTCAGATACTACGCCTCCAAGGCCTCCAATGACATTGTGCTCCTCTGCTGTAGCTATGGCACCCGTCTCTTTGGCGCATCTAGCTATTAAGTCATTATCAATAGGTTTTATTGAGAACATGTCGACTACCCTGCAAGAAATACCTTTTCTCTTGAGCTCTTTTGCTGCTTCGAGTGCCCTGCTTACCATAAGGCCGCATCCAATTATTGTGGCGTCAGATCCATCTTCAAGAATGTTGCCCCTTCCAAGCTCAAATGCCGTTGATTGGTCTGCATAGATTATATCAGATGAGGGCCTTGCAAGGCGCATATAAAAGGGACCAGCGGTAGATGCTACCATTCTGATAAGATATTTTACAGCAACTGCGTCAGCAGGTACTATCACTCTCATATTAGGGATTGCTCTCATCTCTGCAACGTCTTCTATCTGCTGATGAGAAGCTCCATCTGGTCCCACCGTAAGCCCTGAGTGGGAAACAACTAGCTTGACATTAAGATAGGGGTAGCATATGGTATTGCGGATCTGATCAACACACCTCCCAGGTATGAATGCAGCATAAGTGCTCGCAAATGCAATCTTGCCGGCTATTGCCAGTCCTGCCGCCACTGAGACAATGTTGGCCTCTGCGATTCCTACGTTGAACATTCTCTCTGGATACTTGTCGCCAAACTTTTTCGTCTTAAGAGACTCAGTTGTATCACCTCCAACACACACAATGCGAGGGTCCTCTCTTCCAAGCTCCACAAGAGTATCACCGTAGGCTCCTCTCATGTCTGCGGTTCGTTTCTCGCTACTTAATAGCATCTAGCTCTTCCTCTATCCTAAGCTCATTTGCATAAGGAATCAATATATGTTTACGGGCTTTCATCCAGTCTCCCCTTATGTTAAGCTGGGTCGCGTGGTTAAGAAGCCTTCTCTCAAGTGCCACTTCTGCTTTGTGTCTCAGCTGGATGACTGCGCCGTGAATGTCTCCGCCGCTATAAACAGCAGCACCAGCAACAAATATTCTTGCACCAGCATCGTATGTCTGCTCCAGCGTCGTAGCATCGATGCCTCCATCAGCTTCGATATATCCCCTAAAGCCATTCTGCCTTAGTTGCTTGTTAAGTGCTATCATCTTGGACAATACCTCCGGCATGAACTTTTGGCCTGCAGAGCCGGGGTTAACAGACATAACAATTACAACATCAAGGTTATGCAAGCAGTGGTAGAGCCACTTGGGCACCTCGGTGCCCGGATTAATTGCAATGCCAGGGCTGATCCCACTGTCGATCAGTCTCTTTTGAATTTCTCTAAACTCATTTTCGGTGCACGCCTCTGCATGCACCGTAATGATGTCACATCTTGCATCGATGTAATCCTGTATATTCTCTAGGGGGTCTTTTATCATCAAGTGGGTGTCAAACGGCAGACTGGTTAGTCGCCTTAGTTTTTTAATAGTATCAGCAAAGAATGTAGTATTTGGAACAAATTTGCCATCCATTACATCTAAATGGATCATGTCTACTCCTTCGCGCTCGACTTTCCTTATTTTATCCTCATAGTTCTCACGTTCGCCTGCTATTATTGATGGCGCGATGAGGCACTCACTCTCTAGCTCTTCCAGCAGCACTTCAGTTTGCCTCTTCGGTGGTGCTTTTCCATGCCACTGGGGGTTGTTTGCCATATGACGTATACCGTTTCCTTTGACCGTATTAGCGATTATTATCACAGGCTTGTCATGCACCTGTCCTGCCTTGTTAAGAGCGTCCACTATTTGTTCGACTCTGTGACCGTCTACCTCAAAGACCTCCCAGTTAAATGCAGTCCACTTGTCCTTTGTGGGATCAAGTGGCATAATGTCTTCAGTAAACCCGTCCTGCTGGATGCGGTTACGATCCAAAATGGTGACTAAGTTATCGAGTTTGAATTTGCCGGCGGCCATAGAAGCCTCCCATATCTGACCCTCATTTGATTCTCCATCACCAATCAATACAAATACTCTATTCTTCTTGCCATCTAGTTTTTTTGCAAGTGCAATGCCTACGCCGACTGAAAGCCCAATCCCTTCTGAACCTCCCGAGTATTCAATACCTGGTATGCTATGGCGCTTTTGATGCTCTGAGTACCTCACTGGGTGACCTTGAAGGCGTGAACCAAGCTGGCGAAGTGTTCTGAGCTCCTCAGGCTGAAAGTAGCCTGCAACTGCAAGTGCCGAATAAAAGCCAGGTGCTGAATGTGCCTTTGAATTAATGAAATAATCGCGCTCACTCCAGTCTGGGTTTGATGGGTCGTGCCTCATCCTTCTTAAATATAGGGTACCCATTATTTCAGCAGCAGAGAAGGAGGCGCCGGGGTGGCCAGAACCAGCCTCAGTGATGCCTTGAATTGCCCACATGCGCGCATCTCTGATCTTTCTCTTGAGATCAAGATAACGCATGTTAAAGCCCATACTGATCCCCCCATTTAAACAGCAATATATGAAAAAGCTCATTGCAGCAAAATAAAAAGATATAGTTCGGCAATCTCTCTCTACTTAAGATTTAAAAGCTCGACAATGTAATTTTATATACATCGTGTCGTCATTGTCGTCATCTTTCAAACGACCACTACTTATTTATGATGACAAGTGCTATTCTTGCTCAAAGTTCGCCAAAGTGGCTAGCATGCTTTCTCGCGGCTGGATAAGGACAGCCGGTCACTACTATTCGCAGTTAGGCAAGGAAACTAAGGAAGTGATCTTTCCTACTGACTATGATGCAACTAAAATGTTCTGGCTTATCAACAGTAGCGGCGCTCATGGCGCACGATCGGGCCTGCTGCCATTGGCAAAGGAAATTCTCGTAGGCATTTTCAGAGGAAATGGAAAGGTTAGCGATATTATTGCAGCATGCGAATATGATGACAAGACCAACAATATGTCGTGCTACACGCTCATGGATGTGTTAAAGAGGATTGCTGGCACACTCCGCAAGGGAATGACATTCAGGTTTAACACATAGCAGTTGCGATTGCCCATTACAAACTCAGAAAATGTGTTTGAGGGTAGAGGACTATATCGTCGTCTTTGTGGCATCGGCATAGAAGCGAGATTTTTATCTGTTGTAATGAGTAGGTAACGGCAGAAAATGCAGGAGGGCATATTCTGATTCTAACCTCTAAGATAATAACCCTCTACATCCCTTCTACCCGACAAATTTGAGAGCTAATTTGGCAGAGCACCGGTAACTCAAATGCTAGAAGGCAACTTTGCATTGCTGCCTTATGCATTTATGCGATTATAAACTTAAAATAAAGTCAATACTGAACTTTAGCATGTCGTGGTACGGGTCAAAGTCGAGAAGGTCAAGATAGATCAAAAGCAGACTCCTCTTCTGGTGATAGGTGTATTTGAAGGCGAGCTAGACTTTCCACATTCAAAGGAGTTAGACTCAGCAGTCTCTTCTTCAATCATAGAAACGCTGGAGAACAAAGAGTTCCGTGGGACATTTGGCTCCTCAACAGTAATTCATACTTTGGATAAGGGGCCAATGAAAAAGATAATGCTGCTTGGTCTTGGCAAGCGAGAAAAATTCACGGATGAAAGTGCGCGAATTTGTGCGGGCAAGGCAACACGGAAGGCTCAAGAGCTGGGAATAAAGGAATTTTCAATGCTACAGTTCTCAAACCTTGATGAAGGGCTTGTGGAGGCCATGACAGAGGGAATCGCTCTTGCATTATACTCATTTGACAAATACAAGGAGACCAAAGAGCCGGCCACAAAAATTGAAGAAGTCGCAATATTGATCAATTCTGATCCTCTAAGATTTCAATCAGTTGCTGAGAAGGCAAACCTTGTAGCCGAAGCAGTAAACTTTGCACGCGACATCGGCAACCTGCCGCCAAACGACTGCCCACCGGCGCATCTAGCAAGTATTGCGCTTTCACTAGCGCAAGATTACGGCATGAAGGTACGAATAATGGATCGTTATGAGCTTGAAAACATGGGGATGGGTGGTATTGTAGCAGTGGGCAAAGGAAGCAATAACCCTCCCAAGCTCATAGTCCTTGAATACGCTGGTGCAAGCGACCCTCATCAAAAGCCATATCTGCTGGTAGGCAAGGCGGTGACCTTTGACACTGGCGGAATTTCTATAAAACCTAGCGAGAAAATGGATGAAATGAAATTTGATAAATGCGGTGGCTGCACGGTTCTAGCCATTATACGGGCAGTTGCTTCGATGAAGTTGGCAGTCAATGTTGTAGGCATTATCCCATCTGTTGAAAATATGCCGTCTGCTACTTCCTACAGACCCAGCGATATCATCAGAATGTACAACGGCAAGTCCGTAGAAGTCCTCAACACAGATGCCGAGGGCCGCATGATTCTTGCCGATGCCCTAGCATATGGAATCGTCACACACAGCCCAAAGGCTGTAATTGATTTAGCTACACTTACTGGTGCTGCTGTAATTGCACTTGGAGCCAATGTGGCCGCGATGGTGGGTAGCAACAAACAGTTGATAGACAGGCTGCGCAAGCTATCTGATAGGACCGGAGAGAAGATGTGGGAGCTTCCGCTGTATGATGAATATCACGAGCAGATCAAGAGCACCTATGCAGATATCAAGAATATTGGAGGCAGGCCTGGTGGAGCGATCACTGCTGCAGCATTTCTATCTAACTTCATCAATGATGTCCCATGGGTTCATATTGATATTGCTGGCACTGCCTGGATGCAAGAAGGAACCCATGAGAAAAGTTACAACCATAAAGGAGCTAGCGGCTTTGGAGTAAGAACGCTTGTCAAATTGCTAATGGAAGACGAAAAGCAGCTACCCGCATAATGGAGAATATATGCCGCTGTTCCCGCTGAGCGCACTTGTGCGAGCCCTCGAAGAGCAGGGCTTTAGTTGCAGAATAGGTAATATGGAGCTGGATGTGCATCCCACGAAAAGACCATACTTTGAGCGATGGCTTTCAAACAGGGACGGCTTTATCCGGCTAATGAGCGGCAGCATAGACTTTGTCGGCATAGAGGAAGTGATGCGCATGGGGCCATTCTATGATGTCTACTGCCTTGTAGAAAATGATTTTATTGTAGATACTGACGACAATGCACACAAGTTGCTCGACGCCGCGCCGTACTACACGCTATCCAACGGCAAGGTAATAAACATGGGTTGGAGTGGCGGCGTGATCGCAAACATGCTAGCAAAAGATGTAGTATTGTCAAAGGATTTTGCAAGAAACATAATGAAGGAGGAATTGAAAAGGATAATGATAAAAGCAGCAAACTATTGCTGCATCATAGAAACGCAGACATGGGATCCGGCAGGCCTTGCGTCAGCCTTCTCGGCAATAGATCTGATGGGCTATAATGTCAGGCAATTAGTCAAGAGAATACACCTGGGAGACTATGCTGAAAAGTAGTGGAAGAAGATGCCAGCACTGCTGCTTCCCGACCGCTCTCGCAGATCAGTAACACAGCAGCGACAGCAGGTTTGACTTCCGGGTTCGGAATGGGACCGGGTCGCACCCTGCCGCTATGACCGGCTTATCTTAAGATTTGCCAAAGGGCTAATTTAATGTTGCTTCAATAGAAATAGACATCAGAGGTTAAAATAGTCTGTTCCTCAAAAACCTGAGGAAGGTATTGGGCGGGTACTTGTCACCGCCCTTATTGGTACACTCATCTATTTTGTGGCATATTATATTTTTGGCAAGGGAGTCATATCCACATTAATAGGCGGCATAATTCGGCTGATAGCGCTTAAGGTACTCTATAACATTGGATGGTTCAAAGCATTCGTGATAGCAGTGGTAGTGTGGATATCTGCCACGTTTATAGGATTCTTATTGCCAACAGTTCCTGGGCCTGTATAGTTTGTTTTAGAGAAGAATCACTAAAATCTATTTAAAAAAGTATAAACATATGTGCGACAGGGCCTTGTTTAATAACCATCGAATTTGATCTACTCTCTAAACATTCTTCTGAGTTTCTAAACGATTAGGAGTTTCACAGGATGAAGGTCATTAACTTCCACATTGTTGTCATGCCAAGTTACTTAGGCATGATTCTTTGGATGTTGCACAAACAATGTCTGCAAAATGCACTTTTATTTGTAAATCATAGGCTTGGATAAAGGCCGGATATTTTTACTGGTTTACATGAAGAATGTTTCCAAGGCAGTTGGAGGAAATAATAAAGAGATAAGACTAGAGTCTTCGCCACTTAGACTTTTCTATGCTGTTCCGTTCTCCCATGTATAATCGCATAAAATACCGGTGACGGTACTGCTTCTTTCCTCCTCTCCAATGGTGTCAAAAACCACCCCACTCTTAGTCTTATCTGTATATACAGAAAACTTGGATCTTGGGATTTGATCTCACGACTGAGAGATGTCACGCATGATCAGATTAATGACTAGGATAGATGCGCCAACAGAGTTTACGGAGCTTCTAAATAAGAAAAATAGTTCTTAAACAAATGAGGAGTTTTTAAACAATAAAGCCTTTTTAAACAAGGCTGTGCGGCAGGGAGAGCAATTAAACGCAAGGCTCAAAAGGTAATTGAAGGAAAAATAAAGACTGGCAATGTTTGGAAAGGCAAAGTGCAGGCTTTGTGGCGACGAGGTCCGACTTGCATTGAAGCATTTGAGGGACAAGCATATGGAGATCTACAGCAGAGAAGTGGCAAGCAGGACAAAGATGTCAGGCGTTATGAAAAAGTACTTTGTTGATTACTGAACCCTCAGAAGATCCTGAAAAGGGGTGATTGATATAAACAGAAATAATCTCGCAAATTGCATGGCGTCGGGAGCCTAAAAAACTTTGAAAGTTGTCGTGATAAAGCGGTATGTATATAACGCATTCTTACAAAAATTACATGTAATTGGGCAATTCTGAAGCAGAAAGTACTCATCGGGTTGCGGTACTTGACGAGGAGTTATGCCAGCCAAAAAAATGTGGCTTGGAATGCATTGTCTACTGTCCAGTAAACAAGACTGGTGGAGAGTGCATTATCCAGCGCCCGGGTGACGGCAAAGCTGTGATAGCCGAGGATCTGTGCACGGGATGTGGCATCTGTATCAAGAAGTGTCCTTTTGACGCCATAGTAATCGTCAACCTTGCAAAAGAGCTCTCTGAAGATAAGATCCATCAGTATGGTATTAATTCATTTAGATTTTATCGTCTGCCAACTCCCAAGAAAGGTGCAGTTGTTGGCTTGGTTGGAAAAAATGGCATGGGTAAGTCTACAATTGTCAACATTTTGTCGGGAAATATGAAGCCCAATCTTGGGAAGTATGATCAAGAAATTTCGTGGGATGAGATTCTGAAATATTATCAAGGCACTGAAATGAAGTCCCACTTTGAAAAAATAGCAAATGGTAAGATGCGCGCTTCGATCAAACCGCAGCTTGTATACCTCATACCAAAGGCATTCAAAGGGACATCAAAAGAACTGTTGAAGAGATATGATGAGCGCAAAATGACTGACAAGCTAATACCGCAGCTTGGCCTGCAACACATTTTAGATCGCGACATTGCACAGCTGAGCGGTGGCGAGCTTCAAAGACTTGCAGTGGCTATAGCTGCTGCAAAGGATGCTGAATATTATTTCTTTGACGAGCCATCCTCGTACAACGATGTCTACCAACGGCTTGCAGTTGCCAAAGTAATAAGAGAGCTGGCAGAGCAGGGAAAGAACGTGATGGTTGTAGAGCACGATATGACGCTTCTTGATTACCTGTCAGACTATGTCCATATTATTTACGGCGAGCCTGGAGCATATGGTATCGTTTCTGGTATGCAAAGTACAAAAGTCGGCATCAACAATTTCCTTGAAGGCTTTTTGCCTAATGAAAATGTGCGCTTTCGCGAAAAAGCATTCAGATTTGACATTACTTCTTCAAACGAAGACGTCCTTCTAGATATCTCTGTTGCCAGCTATGGTAACCTGACCAAATCATTTCCATCATTTAAACTCAATGTGGCAGCTGGTGCCGTAAGAAGAGGTGAGATAATCGGAATCATTGGTGCCAATGCGCTTGGCAAGACCACTTTTATGCGTATGCTGGCAGGTGTAGAAAAGCCTGATTCGGGCAAGATAGATGTAGGTGCCACGATATCCTACAAGCCGCAGTACCTAAATCAAGAGCATGATGGTGACGTACGGTCTCTGATGTATATGGCACATCTGAACCCAATTGAAGGATCATCTGTAGAACAGCAGATCATTATTCCAATGGGTGTAAACAAACTCTATGAAAAGAATGTCAAGAATCTGAGCGGTGGCGAGCTTCAGAAGGTCGCAGTAGTAGCATCTCTCTTGCGCCAAGCAGATATTTACGCGCTAGATGAGCCGTCTGCATTTCTTGATGCAGAAGACAGGATAGCAGTAGCTAAGTTCCTCCAACGCTTTGTAAGGGCTCAGGGTAAGTCAGCAATTATTATTGACCATGATATACAGCTGATTGATCTGGTGGCTGATAGTTTGGTAATATTTGAAGGGCAGCCAGGCCTTGAAGGCTCTGCCACTACACCAATTAAAAAAGAGGAGGGTATGAATCGCTTTCTCAAAGCACTTTCAATTACATACCGGCGTGACGAAACAACGGGCAGGCCGCGCGTCAACAAAGAGGGCGGCAGGCTCGACCGCGAACAGAAGGAATCCGGCAACTATTACTATTTGAAGATTCAGTAAATGCCACACATGCTGAAGAATATGCTATCAAATATTCTGTCGCCCAGCGAAGTTTCACATGTATATTCGGCGTTTGATCAAATAGGTGATATCGTAATCATCAAGATACCTGACAGCCTGTTATCAAAAAAGAAGCTTATAGCTGATATGATCCTTGCTCATGTTAAAACCGCCAAGGTGGTCTTTGCTCAGGTCTCGCCAGTGAAAGGCGATTATCGCGTCCGCAACCTGGAGTTTGTTGCAGGCGAGAACAGAACAACCACTGAGTACAAGGAGCATGGCTGTAGATTTAGAGTAGATGTCGCCAAAACATATTTTTCACCTCGGCTCTCAACTGAGAGGCTCAGGATTGCAAATATGGTAGGCGAAGATGAAACCATAGTCAATATGTTTGCAGGAGTGGGCACATATTCAATTCTGATGGCAAGAATGAACAAGACATGTAAGGTATATAGCATCGATTCTAATGCTGTTGCTGCAGAATTGTGCGAAGCAAATGCTAAGTTGAACAAAGTACAGGACAGGGTTATTTCAATTCGTGGCGATGCTAGTAAGGTAATCAAAGATGAACTTGCAGGTCAGGCCAACAGAGTGCTCATGCCTCTTCCCGAGAGAGCTAAAGAGTTTGTTGATTCTGCAGTGCTTGCACTCAAGAAAAAAGGTATTGTGCATTATTTTATTCATATCAGGGCCGATAACAAAAAGAGAAGCCAGGAGCTGGGATTACAGGATGCGCATAACGCTTTTGTAAAATACAACCATATTGTGCAGCAGGTTAGAGCGGTAAGAGGAGTAGGCCCACGGATATACCAGATAGTGGCTGATGTTTCAGTGAAAACTAGCCCGACTTTTCCCCTTTACTTGACGCAGTAAGCATAGTATATCCTATCCACCCAAGCACCGCCAGAAGGATTGTTACTGCAGCTAATGCGGTAAACTGTAGTATCAACGTACTCCATTCTGTTCCTAGTAGAAGATATGCATAAGCGATAAGCACTGCAATAGATGCAAAAAGAAGGACAGCACCGGCTCCTTTGCTTCCCTTCCTTTTAACATTCATAGCGGAGAGGCATTTGCAGCATCTTAATAATCTTTTTAGCTTAGCTCTAGCGCCATAAGGTAGGCATCCTCACCGTCCCTATAATAAGATCGCAACCTGGATTTTATCTCAAAACGCAATTTCTGATACATCTTGATTGCGCTTGTATTGCTGACTCTTACCTCTAGGTATATCTCGTCAGCTTTTCTATACATTGCGCCGTTAATTCCTTCAACCATCAGTGCCTTGCCAATGCCCTTGCCTCTATGCTCTTCTAATACCGCAACAGAAACAACGTGACCCTTCTTAACAAAGCCTAGTTTTCTAAAATTTGAAAACCCAAACTCGATCTTGCACATGATGTAGCCGACTATTTTGCTGTTCAGCTCTGCAAGAATGAATGCCTCTGGAAGCTCTCGCAGAATCGATTCAAAAAAGTAGTCTGAGTAGTGCTCTGGAAGAGCCGCCATGTTAATATCTATTACTGCTTGGAGATCAGTTGCTTCGCAGCGGCGTATAACATAGTCGCCTACTTTCCGCAGAGCTGTTTGCAAAGTAATAACTACAACAACAAAAACACACTATTTAACCTTACATGTCCTATGAAAGATAATAATAATATTTTAATTGGGTTAAACCCAAAAGAAATCCTCAGTGACTACTACTACTTTCCTGAACAGCGATTATTCTCGTGTAATTCCAATAGTTTCATCATTCTTTACGTTAAAAGATACACAGGCGAATATCAGGGAAGACTACATTGAGTTTCTGGTAGCCGATACTGATATCAAAGATAAGTTTCCGATCTTGCTCAAAGAATTAAGCGAGATTGGCATGGTCGCTAGTGCCAGAAAGCAGAAACATTTTTCAAGACTAATGCCTGCCTTGTCGTCTGCAATAAGGCTTCAGATAGCGGATGGCATAGTTATCACGGTATTTAGGATTCAAAAACAAAAGATTAGAGTCAAAAGAAAACTGCCTTTGCATCTAATATTCTTTGCAATTGCAGTCATCTTTGTATTCTATGATGGTCTCCTACGCTCAAACAGTATATTCGCAAAGACCTATGTGAGTGATCCTGTCCTGCTTGCAGGAGCTTACACTATGTCGCTCATGGGTATACTGGGCGTACATGAGCTTGGGCATATGATTGTTCTCAAGCATTATAATATTAAGGCATCATGGCCATATTTTATACCCGGCGTTCCCGGCTTTATGCCGACATTTGGAGCTTTGATAACTCAACAGAGCAATATGCCCAACAGAAATGTCATGTTTGATGTAGGCGTTGCTGGACCGATTGCAGGGTTAATAATAACGATAATTGTATCGATCTATGGCTCTTCTATATCTACTCTGATACCTCTAGACGAGTATCAGACGCTATCTGCAGAAAACCGGTTATTTTCATTCGATACTAGCCTGCTCATGATTGCTACCCTCCATATGACCGACAAGGTCGTAGAAAATATGGTTTTAGTAATGTCGCCTCTTCTTTTTGCTGCGTGGATAGGATTTGCACTTACCTCCATTAACCTCGTCCCTGCTTGGCAGCTTGATGGGGGGCACCTTGCTCGTGCTATGTTTGGAGAGCGGTGGCACAGAATTATCACCTATGCGGGCATAGGGGCACTCTTCCTGATGGGATTTTGGCCTATGGCAATACTAGTCCTGATACTTAGTCGGAGGATACCTAGTAATACCCCCCTAGATGATGTCACATCCCTCTCTCAAAGGCGCAAGATACTCTTTTTCATAACCCTTGGCATTGCCATAGTGACTGCACCCATACCTGACTCTATCTTGCCTTGGGCTTGAGCAAAGTTATGTCTGCATTTGATAAAATGAGTGTCCTGAAGTTCTTGCCATATTTTTCTTGCAATTTTTGTAAGATGTCTTTTGTGCCAGAGTAAGTAGTAAAACCAAGTTTCGTCTTGGCGTAATAATGAGGAAGAGTAGAGGCAAGCCCAATCTCATAATTCAGCCGCAGCTGTTCCATGAACAGCAAATGTTCAAGACCCTCAATGTAGGGGCTTAGATGCAGCTGCTCTGGCTTGAGCCGGCCCTCTATGAACATCTGAAGCGCTCCACCCCCAACTCCTTGGCGGGTTTCCGCAAGAAGTATTGCAGTACCTCCCTCCTTGACGATATGGATAGAGTTCCAAAGTGAGTTTAGCGCACTGGCAAGCGTCGAATGTGTGCTGGCTTCATCGCTTGCACTTATTATGGCACATTTGACCGGCTCAGCTTCAACGGTCGAGATTGACTGAAGCTGTGCAATTGCCTTATCAAAGGCTTCTTTGATGCTTCCGATATGGATTCCCATCACATTGTCAGTGTTAGCCACCAGTTCAATAGATGTCGCTGGCGTGTTCTCAATTGCAGAAGTGGCGATCTTGAGGGGGTCTCCTTCAACCCCCGGTGCCGGCCTGTTATCCTTTCTTGCCTTGAACGCCTCTGCCATATAGTCCGCAAGTAAGTTACGCACTAAAGTAGTCGGCGCACCTGCGAATCCAAACAGCGGATCGTATGCAACACTTGAAACAACGATGGTGCTGTGAAACTTGGCCATCCGCTCCTTTAGTGACTGGTAGTTGATGCGATTGATTGAAATTGTTTCGATCCTCGTCAAGTTGGCGCGTAGGGCGCTTTCGATGTTGTGCGGAACATCGATTGTAAATGTGAACCCCTTTGCATGGGCTTCTTCTGCAAGCATCATCATAATCTTGGCTGCAGCCTTTGAGCCGGACAGTCCTAGAAAGAGCATTTTATCGGTTAGGGGTACATCGGATGTTACTGCTGTCTTTAGCTCTTGTTCCTGTAGCGCCTGAAACGCCGAAGAGATCTGGTTTGCTAAGTTTTCAAATTTGATCTCTAGCACCACATCAGTAGTTCCGTATCTTAGCCAAATCTCCGGCATGGAGTCTCTGTAAGTTATGAAGGGTTAAAATAAATCCTTTTTTACATGTACAATGTGCCAATACCCCCCAAGGACTTTGTGTTTAAGTTTGCATCCTTTCTACTCAAGAGCAACTCTCTGAGGTTTGGGGTATTCACCCTTGCAAGTGGCAAGCAGAGCGCTTACTACATAGACCTGCGAGTGTTGCCTAGTTTCCCGGGATATTTTCGGCTGGGGATAGGTGCATTGAAAGACCTGGCGGTGGAAAAGCTAGGCCAGTTTGATGCCTTTGCCTCAGTGCCCACCTCTGGGCTTATGTTTGGCTCTGTCCTAGCGTATGAAATGAACAAACCCTTCATTTATGTCAGAAAGGAGCCTAAAGACTATGGCACCAACAAAATGATTGAAGGCTTCTTAGAGCCGGGTTCAAAAGTTATCATTGTAGACGATGTTGCAACGACTGGCAGTTCTCTTAGCAGCGCTGTCGAAATAATACGGGCTAACGGCGGTATTGTAGAAGACGTAGTGGCGCTAGTAGACCGATACGAGGGTGCGGAAGATAAATTAAGAAAGATGGGAGTAAAACTGAGCGCAGTGACAAGCATCAACGACATTGTAAACGCTCTGTACAAAGCCAGCTTAATAGATGGAAATGCGCTTGAATCGGTACTGAAACAAATGGTTACCCAGGGAGAGTATGAAATAGAGTAACTACCCCTCATAGATCATTAAGTTCTTCTCTTCTAAGAGTGTGTGTAGGTTATGCACAGCTCTGTATACTTCACTTTCTTTCTTGGCACCAGTACACACCAGTTTGCCGGATGCGAACAGCAGTATGACAGTCTTGGGATCCAACATTCTGTGAATAAGACCTGGGAACTGCTCGGGCTCATACATACTCCTCGGCAGCACTCTTGCAGCAAGCTCTAAGTGGATCTTACCTCCAAGGCTTGCTGACGCCACTATATTTTGGATCTCAATTTGGGGCTCATGCTCAAGTGGTATTCCTCCTTTTTTAAGCTTTAAAACAACACTCTTGACAGCCTGAATTGCCATCTTTTCAGACTTGGCGCCTGTGCACACCATCTTGCCAGAGCTAAATATCAAAGTCGCAGTCTTAGGTGATCTGAGCCTAAAAACCAAGCCGGGGAACTGATCAGGATGATACTCCACATCTGGAAATATCTGAGTAATGAGGTTGAGATTGACAGTTTGATTTACTGTAGCAGAAGCTACTACGTTCTCGATGCTTACAATTGGCTTGGTCTGCGGCATATAGCGCCTTTATAAAGGCGCTATATATATACCTGCTTGCTACAATTTTCAAGTAAAAAATGACACATCATGCATATCAATGAAATCTAGATTTTATCTTCTTCAAAGACATGAAAGTTTCTGTCTGCTAGTGACTATTCTCCTCCGATTATCTTTACTAGCACCCGTTTTTGTCGCTTGCCGTCAAACTCCCCATAGAATATTTGTTCCCACGGTCCAAAATCAAGCTTGCCTTTTGTTATCGCTACTACCACCTCGCGTCCCATTATCTGTCGCTTCAAATGAGCATCAGCGTTATCCTCACCTGTACGATTGTGCATGTAGTTTTCCGGAGAATAGGGCGCAAGCTTCTCAAGCCATCTATCAAAATCCTGATGCAATCCGTTTTCATCATCATTGATAAAGACACTAGCAGAGATGTGCATTGCGTTGACAAGACAGAGGCCATCTTTGATGCCACTTTCTGTCACTATGTTTGCAACCTGTGGTGTGATGTTAATAAATGCGCGCCTAGTTGACGTGTTAAATATAAGGTATTCAGTCTTGGACTTCATGTCGGCGGCTTGTCAGAACTGTCGGCTGCAGCAGATGCCGCATTCTTGTCATCCTTATTCTTTTTGCCAAGCCTATTAAAGAACAAGATTGCAAGGATGATCGCAATTATGATATAGTTGACAGGTGGGCTGATCACTTTTGTTATTATACCGATGCCGGGTATGACATAAATCACTTTACCAATGTAATCATCCTGCATAATGGGATAATCGGTACCCGGTATCGATGCGGGATTGGCATCTCCTCTAGTTCTAACCATTCTTTCGCCGTCGCTGCCCATATCAATATCAGCGATACGGTGGACTATGACCCTGTCACCACCTACAGGCCTATTGAATACTATGATGTCACCTATTTTGAGATCATCCCACGATCCGCCATCTCTGACAATAAGAACGTCATTGACTTTGAGCACAGGCACCATGCTACCGCTTGAGACAACATAAAACGGGTTAGCCCCAAACGCGAACCAAATGCCAAGCCAGACTACAAGAACTCCGATGCCAATGATTATAACATCTTTAATGACAACGGGCAGCCTAGACTTATCCTTATCTAGCAATGGAGAAAGTAATCATGCCACTCGTTAGATAAACTTTTACACTCTAACGCATGTCAAATTCTTCCATTATTGACATACGAAGACGTGGCATCTCAGACATCATTATCGACAAAATATCTATTATCTCATCCTTGTCTGGCTGCCTCCCATTCCTATTCCCAAAATGTGCAATAAAATTGCCCATAACCATGCCAGAGAGAAGGCCGTATGCAAAATCCTCGATGTTGCCCTGATTTGGCATCATCTTGCGGGCAAGTCCTATTGGCATCTTTGGATCGCGGGTAGCTGCCTTGATAAGTGATTCTAACTCCTTCCTATCGCTGGCTGTCAGGCCCATTACGTAGGTATCACTATGCATGTTAGTTTAATAATGCTAACATTTTTTATTAGCTAATTGTTGTAGGTTCTCAAATGGGAAATAACACCTGCTCGGTAGTTCTGTTGGAACTTGGTGTGGCTGCATTTGACCGAGGTGGTAGCCTCCTAGTGTCAAAAAAGTTCGATAATGCAATCCGGTCTTATAGGTTACTCAAGAGCGGAGTGAACCTTGATGAAATAAGATGGTTTATTGAAAAATTACGTTCATTTGAGCCTGTATCAACAAATGATGCAAGCATTGTCTCCGTATTACGACAGGCTGGCTTGGATAGTCAGCTGATGCCAGAGGATCAGCAGCAATATATCCAAAACAGCAAACCAACTCTTGTAGTAAAGGCCGGCTTTGCCAACAATGAGCAGGACGCAATGCAAGCCCTACGTGAATTTGCTATTAACCTCTCATCGTCAAGAGTAAAGGAGGCATCCGAGAAGCTAGATCTTCACATCATCCAGTCAATAAATGCACTAGATGAGCTTGACAAGATCATCAACACAGTGGGTGCAAGGATGAGAGAGTGGTACGGACTCCATTTTCCCGAGCTTGACAACCTTGTATCAAGCCTTGTTGTGTATGCTGAGATCGTAAGCAAAGCTGGTTTGCGAGAGAATATCCTTGTAGAAATTTTACAAAATATTGGCTTGCCGGAGAAAAAGGTTGAAGTTATACTTGATGCTGCAAAGCGCAGCAAAGGTGGAGACATGACGCCAGAAAACCTTGCAATTGTCAAACGGCTTGCAGATGAGGTCATTGCACAATCGGATTTACGCAGGGTGCTTACAGATCACATTGAAGCTGCAATGGAAACCGTGGCTCCGAATGTCAAAGAATTACTGACAGCAGCAGTCGGCGCAAGGATAATTTCGAAGGCAGGCAGTTTGGCCCGACTTGCAAGATTGCCGGCGAGCACAATCCAGATATTAGGTGCCGAGAAGGCGCTGTTTCGTGCACTTAAGACAGGCGCCAGGCCGCCAAAGCATGGGTTGTTGTTCCAGCACCCTCTCATTCATTCCGCGCCCAAGTGGCAGCGAGGTAAGATAGCAAGAGCAGTTGCGTCAAAGGTCGCCATAGCTGCAAGGATCGACTATTACCGCCACGACGGCAAGGACAGCACCGTTTATGATAAGCTGAAAATCCGCATCGATGAAATACGAGAAAAATATCGGGAGCCAATACCTGAGAAGGAGCGGAACAGGAAATACAAGGAGCACATCCAGCGTCAGCAGTATAGAACTGGAAGTGATGTGACAAGAGATAAACATGATAAGAGAAAGAAGAAAGAGGATAGAAGAAAGAGATTTGGAAAGCGACGACGCTATTAGATGGATTTCAATAAATGGCGAGAAAAATGCTGCCACTCTCAATCTAGTAAAGGGAGACAATGTATATGGAGAAAAGCTAGTGAAATATGAGGGCGAAGAATACAGGATTTGGGATCCTTTTAGAAGCAAGCTTGCGGCTGCACTCAAAAAGGGAATGAAAAATGTGCCAATAAAGAATGGCAGCAAAGTACTTTACCTTGGCGCGTCTACTGGGACAACTGTTAGCCATGTATCTGATATCGTCGGACTATCCGGCCTAGTATTTGCAGTTGAGCCCGCAACAAGGGTTGCACGGGAACTTATTGAAAATGTCGCTTCAAAGCGCAAGAATGTACTCCCGATAATCGAAGATGCAAGAAAACCTCACTCATATTTTGCAGTATTTGGCAAAATAGATGTCGTCTACTGTGACATTGCGCAGCCTGACCAGACAGACATTGCGATAGCAAATTGCTCGATGTATTTGAAGATAGGAGGTATAATGTTGTTGGTAGTCAAGACAAGAAGCATAGATGTGACGATGGATCCGCGAGTCGTAGTGGCACAGGAGGCAAGTAAGCTCAAAGAGAATGGTTTCCAAATAGCTCAGATAATTAATCTTGAGCCTTTTGACAAGGACCACGGCATGATATATTGTATCTACAAGTCTTAGAGCTTGCAGTCGATTATATCGTCAAGTATCATCTGAAGAGGTTTCCACGACTTTCTTGTAAACTCCGGAGCTGAACCATTCTTGGCTACCCAGTCTCGAATAAAACGCATTGTGCGTTCATCTGATGGGTATCCGCTGCCCATATTTCCATACTTGCTACATATATGTTGGATCTCTTGGTCCCTTGTTATCTTGGCAATTATTGATGCAGCCGAGACGACCATATTAATTACATCTGCATGGTGCAGCGAGTATAACTTTGGGTTGCATATAAGGTGGCATTCCATGTACTCTCTGTATCTCTGTGGGTTGACATCGCAGCAGTCAACATAGACTTCATCCACTCCAATATTGTTGATTACCCTGGCCATAACTTTTGCCTCGAGCCTGTTGAGGCCCCTGAGTGACACGCTGCTATCGACTTCGACAGGGTCTATCTTGTGGATGCAAACCGAGTCAATGACCTTCATTATTTCGTCAAAAAGCCTCGCACGCGCTTTGGAGCTTAGAGCCTTGGAATCCTTGACGCCCATCTGGCGCAAAAGAGCAATCTTTGACTCGCGGATACCGACCCCTGCAACAACAAGGGGCCCAACAATAGATCCGCGGCCTGCTTCGTCAACACCACCAACTAGAATACTGTTATCCTGACATAGCAAAATTGTCAACTGGTATACTCATTTGTGGGTATTTATACCGTTATTTGTGCTTTTAAAACAAGAATAGTGTCTTTTATACTGTTATAAATATAGCGTGTTATTGCAGAGCTGTGATATGGCAGAATTTGTTAGGACAGTTGAGGGCAGAACAATACTTATGGTTCCAAAGTACTCGCTTACCGCCAAAGCTCCTCCAAAGATGCCTGCTTTCTTCAATCCTGCTGCCAAGCTTAACCGCGACCTCTCAATACTCGCCTACAGCGCTTTTGCAGCATCATTTGGAAAAAAAACGTTCGCCGATTCGTTCACTGGTATTGGCGCACGCGCTCTTAGAGTTGCAGTCGAGGTACCGGAAGTAGAACAGGTTTACTGCAATGATATTAACTGTATTGCAATAGAAGCTGCTAAAGAGGCCGCTAGGCTTAATTCTGTAATCGACCGATGCCATTTCTCAATTGACGATGTCTGCAAGTTCCTTCTTAAAGGCGATAAAGAGGGTGACCGCTATTCCATAGTTGATCTAGACCCTTTCGGTACCCCTGCTAGGCATGTAGACTGTGTACTGAGATCTGTAGTCGACAACGGGCTTGTCTCGATAACTGCGACAGATACTGCAGTCTTGTGGGGAGTTTATCCTGAAGTCTGTCTGCGCCGCTACTATGGAAAACCGCTCAACAATAGTTATGGCAATGAAACCGCAATAAGACTTTTACTTTCACTCACTGCATTGACCGCCTCAAGGCTTGAACTTGCGATCAAGCCAGTATTTGTACATGCCACTAAACACTATCTTCGTGTCTATGCAAAGATGTCAGTCAGCAGTAGCCGAGCAAATAACGTTTATAACAACATCGGCTATCTAATGCACTGCTTCCAGTGTGGCCACCGTTTCAATACCAAAGAATATGGAAAAGGAAAATGCGAGCTGTGCAATACCAGCTTGGCTGTAGGAGGTCAGCTATGGACGGGCTCACTATACGAGAAAGAATTTGTCAAGAAAATGTTAGAGCAAGACCCCGATAGACAGTGCAAAAAGGTGCTCGAAGCAGCGATGGAAGAAGCAAGTGAAATACCATATTATTTTCGGACTGACGAAATTTCATCAAAGCTCAAATCAAACACACATTCAGTGCAAAGGATCATTGAAAAGCTGCACGCTGCAGGCTTTGTTGCGTCGGAGACTGCTCTGAATACTAGCGCATTCAAGACAGACGCAAGGATCGACTCAATTCTTAATGTCTTGCGCTAGATAGGCATAACATTTATGGAGTCGTTGACATAGCCTTCCCATTCTTGCTTTAGGTCATCTAGTTTAATATTGGAATCAGGCATTCTGTCATTCTCTTCAATTACTGTTTGCATCAGATCAAGGTATTTCAGAAAGCTATCAAGTGCCTGAATGTAAAAGTCATAGCTTTGTTGCCATCCTTGAGCCGGCGAGGTACTATTAAGCCGCTGCTGCATATTCTGTATATCTGATCGATCAAGGCTTATTTGACTCAGCAGGTCGTTAGAGGTCGCCTCCACACTTTTCCATTGCTCAAACTTTGACTCAATATTGGTTGCAAGGCTCTGATGCTGAGAATATATGTCTGAAATAATACCATTGTCGTTGCGGGAGGGCGTAATCATGCTGCCAGGACTACTTTGAGGTATCAGCCATATCAGAAAACTTGATCCAACTATCGCTGCTGCAATGGCTGCTGTTATGGCTATGCCCTTCTTGCTTGCCAAACCAGCATAACTCTAGTCCCGTCTAATAAAAAGATATTAACATATACCCAAATATCCCAGACATCGTAAATATGAGCCTGGGTGAACAGGTGCCGCCGCCACCCCATGTAGGTAAGATAAACTATCACAGGGACCTGACTCCGGAACTTGCAATAATTAGGGTGCAGCCAGGCAATGGAAGCGCGGTGCCTGACTTTAAAGCTGGCCAATTCGTGGCACTTGGGCTGAAACTGGATAGTCATTACAACATAACGTATAGGCCCTACTCAATATCGTCGCCTCCTGAAGAAAAGAGGTACTTCGAGTTTTACATCAAGTCCGCATCAGAATATGTAATGAGCAGGTTTACAAACACCCTTTTCAAAATGTTTGAAGGCGATCTAGTTTACTGGCGCAACCCTGCCGGCGCATTCACCATTGAGGATAAAAAGGCTGATGGAACTCCAGACACAAGACGACTAGTATTGGTTGCATCAGGAACAGGTCTTGCGCCTTTTATCAGCTATGTTCTACATTTGAAAAATATCGAATCAAAGAGAGAAATAGTATTGCTTCATGGGGCAAAATACGCCCAGGAACTTGGTTACTATGACATGCTTAAGAGCTTGTCTGCAAGCAATCCGAATTTCAAATACTTGACGACTGTAAGCAGACCTGACCATGATCTATCGTATGAGTGGAGGGGAAACGTAGGTAGAGTTGAGACATTACTCGTAGGAAAAGACGGTTACAAATCTCAACTTGAAAAAGCAGTTGGCGAAGAAATTACGCCTGAAAACTCTTTCTTCCACGTATGCGGCTACGCTGGAACCATCAATGCAGTCATTTCAATTCTGAGTCCGCTTGGGTTTGTCAGCAACCGCAAGAAGCGCGAGGACGGATCATTTGACATCAAGATTGAAACCTACATCTGATGACAACAAAACCCTCATTATGCTGTGCAGCCAATTAGCGGCAGTTGTCATATTATGCAGCAAGAACTATGCGATACCAAGGCTCAATGATGGTCGATATCTGCGATATTGAGTTAGTTGGGACAAAACTGGAACAGAATGGCCTTGTAATCCACCTTGCAAAGGAATATTACCAACAGGAAGTAATCGAGCAGACATATGCACGGCAGCTTCTCCAGAAATGCGATATTGCAAATCTTGTAGGCAAGAGTATAATAAAACAGGCAATTGGGATGAAGCTGGCAAAAGAGGTTAGTATAAGAAAGATTGCTGGTGTGCCTTTTCTCATGATCTACAAATTTCACCATTGATGAAAAGGCTCTATTCTAGATGCAAAATCAACGTGATATAGAAATATTCTAATATCTAAATGGGCGGGTTTTTTGATACAGCTTATCTCTTTCTTGGTTTTTTCTAAGTCAACAGTTATATCTTTTACTTTCTCTACTCTATATCTTCAATTCAAACAGCTGTCTCACATCGTTTCTACCTTTGCCTTCATTGGTTTTCATATCATAACGGAATTTCCGGTAAGCATTACTGTGAATGGATAAGGAAGATAAGTCTGTTGTTGCTTTGTGTTTTTATGTCCAATTTGAGTATTATTGCCCGCCTAGCATTACACATATAATAAAAGAGCACTAACTTTTGCATATTGTCAGAAGAGCCTGATGATCAGCTGCCAAGAGAGGAGAATCACAAGGCCGCAGCACGAGCTGATAGATGGCTCTCTAAATATGAACGCAAAAGTAGGTTCCTAAACAAGATGTCTGAAGATTACGACGTTTTTGATAATGTATTTGATATACCTACTCTTATGACAATAAATGAACTGAGGAGTGATGGCGTTATACAGTATATCAAGAGTTCACTTGGTGCAGGTAAAGAGTCTAAAGTATACCTTGCAATTGCACCAGATGGCTCACTTCGAACAGCCAAAATATATCTCACAGTAAGTGCCGAGTTCAAAAAGCGGATGCAATACATCGCTGGTGATCCTCGATTTTCTGACGTAAAGCCGGGAGCTCGCAGCCTTATAATGACATGGGCTCGAAAGGAGTTCAAGAACATGCAGACAGCGTACGCCGCCGGAGTGAGGGTACCTTTGCCAATAGCAGTCAAGAAGAATGTGCTTGTAATGGAGTTTGTAGGTGACAGTGAAGGTAATCCTATGCCGGCACTAATAAATACAGAAGATATCACATTGAACGACTATCAGCAGGTAATCGAGCAGATGAGTATGTTGTATCAAAAAGCCAAATTGGTGCATGCTGACTTGTCGGAGTACAATATTTTCAAGACAGACCTTGGCATCATGTTATTTGATTTTGGATCTGCTGTTGATATTCAACACCCAAATTCTAAACAATTTTTATTGCGCGATGTCCTGAACATAAACAGGTTCTTTGAAAAACGAGGAATTGAGGTCCTCACTAACACTCAAGCAGTAGAAAAGATTAGAGGTGACACAAAACAATGAGCTTTCGACACACGGTCAAGATTCCAAGGGAGCGGATAGGTGTCCTGATTGGTAAAGGCGGAAAAGTAAAGCAGCAAATTGAAGAAAGATGCGGCGTCAAAATCGAGATCGATAGCGAGACTGGCGATACTATGATCATTGGCAACAGCTCTGCTGATCGTCTGGAAGCTTTTCGGGCGGTCGAAGTGATAACCGCAATTTCAAGAGGATTTTCTCCACAGCGAGCTTATCTGCTCTTTGAGGACGAGGAGTTAATATTCCAGCAGATCGATTTACATGACTACACCGGCAAGTCTCCGAATGCCCTTGAGCGTATCAAGGGCAGGATAATTGGCGAAGGCGGCAAGGCGCGTCGAATGATTGAAGAGTTGAGTGGTTCATACGTATCTGTCTATGGCCATACTGTATGCCTTATCGGCAACTTCAGGGAAATCAAGCTTACAACTGAAGCAATTGCCATGCTCGCCAAGGGTAGCATGCATAAAAGCGTCTACAATATGCTGCAGGGTGCAAAAAGGAAAGACAAGCTGGACAAGATGCGCCTATGGGAAGAAAATCAGGATAAAATTACATTCTCTGACTCTTAATGAGGCTATAAAGCCAACGATCGGTGTGCATTCTTTTTTATATGATCTATAGATGACTGTTCGCCTATACTGCCATATCCTAAATTAACTAATACTGCAAGATTAAGCAATTTTTCTTATGGCTCGCCTTTCTTGTTTGCCTTTACTAACCTCCGCTCCAGCGTTTGAAAAGACTGTGATCGATATTGAATTGATCAAGCACCTTGCCTACCAGATGGTTTATCAAATCATCCATTGTCTTTGGCCTATGGTAAAATCCTGGCATGGCTGGCAGAATTACTGCGTTGGTACTTGCAAGCTTGGTCATATTTTTTAGGTGTATCTTTGACAGTGGAGTCTCCCTTGGCACAAGAACAAGTTTACGCTGTTCCTTTATGCAAACGCCTGCTGCTCTTGAGACTAAGCTATCGTCAAGGGCGTTTGCTATGCTAGCCAACGTTTTAGTACTGCAGGGAATGACGATCATGCCTTCGACTTTGAATGAGCCACTTGAAACAGGTGCGGCCATATTGTCATCTTCATAATGCCTAGTCGCAAGTGACCTAACATAGTCAGCTGTGTTGTCAGTCTCTATCTTTATGTTCTTGGCACCCCATTCTGTGATAATAAGATGTGTATCAATTTTCAGCCTCTTGAGAACCTCGAGTGTCCTTATTCCGTAAATGACACCAGAAGCGCCGGTGATTGCAACGACTAGCACCAAACAAATACCTGATTACCTTGTTTGCTATTTAACGGTGCCTGCAAGCATTTAATAGTGAACTCTGTTGGCTACCAAATAGGCGTTGCTGACGGTCTTTGGCACAGTGGCACTAGACACAACACGTACTCCTTTTCGGACAGAGACCAGAATACTGGGTGGTGCTGCCACCTTTGCCTCCGTTTCATCAAGCATGTTTGCGCCCACCTCAATAGTGGCGGCAGTAGGATCAGACATGCCAGCTGAACATATAAAAGCACTTAGTTCAAAGGGTATAGATACAAAGGGGATCATCATCATACAGGGAAGCAAGACTTTCCATTATGATTCTTCATTTGATTACGATCTGTCGAATAGGACTACCAATAAGACTGAGCTTGGAGCCATAGCCGGCTTTGATCCTATCATCCCTGAAGAATATATCAAGTCTGACTACGTATATCTTGCAAACAATGATCCAAAGCAGAACATCAAAATCCTGCGGCATTTTCAGAATCCCCGGCTTGTAGTATGTGACACTATAGAATTCTGGATAAATGGGAGCCGTGACGACGTAGTAAAGATGATAGAGATGACAGATGGAGTAGTGATAAATGACAATGAGGCAAGACTCTTGTGCAAGGAGGCTAACCTTGCAAAATGCGCCAAAAAAATAATGTCATGGGGATCAAAATTTGCGATAATCAAAAAGGGTGAGAACGGTGCCGTCCTCTTTACTAAAGAGGAATTGGTGTTCCCAGCTGCAGCATTTTTTCTTGATGAGATAGTGGACCCAACTGGAGCTGGCGACTCCTTTGCAGGTGGCTTTCTCGGTCACATTGCTCGCAAGGGCGTGATGGATATGGCCACAATGAAAGAAGCAGTGATCTACGGCAATGTAATGGGTTCATTTGCTGTTGAAGACTTTGGGATCAAGCGCCTCCTATCGATAACAAAGGATGATGTAGAGGACCGCTACGGGAAATACTGCAAATTAGTGCAATTCTAATCTCTTGTTTTACGCACAACTTTTGCCTGAGCAACTACCACGCTGGCAGAAGACATACGCTCAAATCGTTTGAATTACAAAGAAAGTAACATGACAGTCAATACATCAAATCTAGAGCAAGTCATAATTTCAGAACTCAAGATAAGCGAAGACGAAACCAAGGTTTACATTGCTATTGTGAAAAAAGGCAAAATGGATCCCGCCAAGATTTCAAGTGTACTTGGCTGGGGTGATGAGCAGCGCGTACTTACTACAGCAAAACTGCTGGTCAACAGAGGCATGGTCATTGAAATAACAAAGACGGAATTTGAATCACTCCATCCCCGGTTTGCAATAACTAATCGCTACAGAAGGCGCTGCGAAGAAGAGCACATACCCTTCAAAAGGAACATCAAGATCGACAACATCGGAATCATTCTTGAGAAGTCCTATGAGGATGCAAGAACTAAATAAGTGGCAACATGCAACAAGGAATATTATCATAATGACGACTTCGGATCCTACTGGCGGCGACAAGGTAGTCTATTTTGGCGTAATAAATATCAACGAGAATGGCAGGACGATAGGTTCAGTGGACATCTGGCGAAGCCTTCTGACAAAGGAAATGTTCTGTGAAGAAAAGCGTTTAGGGGTTTTAGAAATAGTCGATTACCTTGGCATGCCTAAGATTGACAAAGACAAAAAGTGGGCTGTGGCAATCAACAGAAATTTAAAAGACCACCTACGCTGGCGGCTTATTAAGATAATAAAGGAAGGTAGGATGACATTTACGGCTGCAGATGACAATGCAGTTGAAGTAAATGTCAAGAATTTTAAAATTGTTGACCATCAGTGGTGGAGCTTTTTGGTTGAAGAGAATGTCAACCGTAACATGGAAGTGACGGATGTGTTAAAAAAATGATCCGCGATGATGATATTCCGGTTACCGTCTTTGTAAAAAGCGCTAGCGGGAGTGAAATAGCAAGTAAGCTCTCTGGATATTTTGTCGTCAAGGGTCGAGAATTCCGCTTTACTGCAATAGCATTTGGTCGCATTGGAGGTCACAATGCAAGTATCAAGATACCCAAGACCACTTTGGACAAAATAGCGAAAATGGGGATTGACCCAGAGCAGCTACAAATATCAATTCAGCGCAAGTTGATTGAAGGTGATATTATTTTGCAGGAAGGATCAAAGCTCCGGCCGTCAGACTAGAGCACCTTCAAGTGCCTTGCTGCAGGTACATTTGTTTCTTTCCGCAGGAATCGTAGCCACCAACTCTGCAATCAATTTCTTTGTCTTTTCTGCATTCTTGGCAAGCGTCTCGATTATCTCGGCAGAGGTCACTGGATGATTTGCCCAAACATCATAGTCAGTGATGGTGGCTATAGATAAGTAGCAGATTTCAGCTTCTCTTGCGAGGTTGACCTCTGGTACAAGCGTCATGCCAATAATGTCTGCCTTCATTACATCGCGGAAGAACCTTGATTCCGCTCTGGTTGAAAAGCGGGGCCCTTCAATGCAGATGTATGTTCCCTCGCTGTGCAGTGAATAATTTAGTTTCTTTATTTTATCAATTGCAATATCGCGTAGTTCTGGGCAAAATGGATCAGCCAAAGAGATGTGGCATACTTGCCCACCATCGTAGAATGTATAGCGGCGGTTTTTTGTAAAGTCAACAAATTGATCAGGAATTGAAATATCGCCAGGCTTGAAAGTCTCTTTAAGGCTTCCAACCGCAGATGGGGCGATGATGCGTTTGACCCCAAGCTGCTGTAAAGCCCATATATTTGCTCTATTGTTTATCATGTGAGGGGGTATCCTGTGGCCTCGTCCGTGGCGAGGTACAAATGCTGCTTTGACCCCTGAATATTCGCCTATTATCACAAGATCGGAGGTCTCGCCATAAGGCGTATGCACCTTGATCTCACGCTTTGCACTAAAAAGTTCTGGGTCATAGATTCCAGTACCACCAATTATGCCAATATCTGTGCTATTCTCCATGAAAAGTCACCAATGATTCAACATTATAGCCCATCTCGCGCAATCTGCTAGCACCCTTCAAGTCTGAAAGTTCAATTATGAATGCAAAACCAGCCACCTTTCCCCCTAGCTCTTTGATCATCTGCGCAGCGGCTACTGCAGTCCCACCTGTTGCTATCAGGTCATCAGCGATCAATATGCTGTTGTCTTTGTCTACCGCATCTTGCTGAATCTCCATTATTGCTGTGCCATATTCAATATCGTATGATTTCTTGATAGTTCTGCCTGGCAACTTGCCTGCCTTGCGAATCATTACAATACCTTTGCCAAATCTGAGGGCAAGTGCTGTCGCTATGACAAAGCCCCTTGATTCGATACCGGCCACCATATCTACCTTTGTCTTGCTATAAATATGGTGAAACTCATCGGCGATATAATTCAAGGCATCATTTCTTTTGAAAACAGGATTTATGTCACGGAACAATATCCCTTGCTTGGGAAAATCAGGATAGTTGGCTATTATCTCGCGCAGGTTGACCTGCTTGGATTTTGCTTCCACATCAGTAAGGCCATATTCTGGTTGTAAAAAGATTGCGAAGCCACTACTATACTTTATACATCCCTTGTGCGCATTAAGTAACAATGCATACAGAGCAGCAGATGCAGTTTGTAGAGAAGATTGCAAGCTTGAAGGACTTTAATGAGACCTTTGAATTAGTGAAGGAAGTAGTCTTGCAAAAATACAAGCTGCATCGAGCAGGACTTAGCCTGATCTTGCAAATGATGCCAAGCAACCTTGGGGCCTACCATATGCTAGGCTCAAATGCAATAGTGGTCAATACTTATCTTTTGACTACATTAAAAACGATAGTCAAATCAACTGAAGAGTACAACTCTTACATATTCATGGTGCTAGCCCACGAATACCTCCACAGCCTTGGAATCATAAATGAGAACACTGTGCGCCAGATGACTTTTGAGCTATGCAAGTGGATGTTGGGTGATGATCATACCGCAACTAAGATGGCGAAGAATGGCCCGTCCACTATATACCCTGAGTTAAGGTCATTGATGCAGTCACAGTTTGGTAGGGATTTTCAAGTTGTCAGGAATTTTGACAAGACCAACCAGACCTATATTCAATAACCTTATGTATTATATGCATATATCTGATGTTGGTTGACCGACACTTTGATAGGAAATAGTAGAGATGGATAAGAGACGTTAAAATTGAAGATGCCATCTTTGCCA
>DATMWK010000027.1:0-17605 GCA_035562555.1 Nitrososphaera sp.
TCCGATCAGGAACTGAAAAAGCATAAAGACGAAGTTCATGGGGTGGACGTACAAGGAAAGCAGACAAACACTGTGCCAGGCATAAGTAGAGAATCTGGCTCCTGATCTTACATTTTTTTGTTATTGTTATCGGTCTCTGGATGTCTTTTTCCTCTAATTGCACTTCTCACGATAATCCTGACACCTATGTTATCTGTTCGATTCGTTAAATTTATTTAAGTAAATGTTCCTAACAGGAAATCAGATAACTTTGAGTGCAGCGCATTATAGTTGAATAGCACAAGAGCAGACTGAGATCTTTACGGCGAGAGGAGGATGAGCGGATTTAGTCATTTCATCATGAGTTGTGATTCTAATAGAATGCTTGCATCTATAATATATTATGTACCGAGCCACGTAAGGTCTTGTTGTAATTCATGAAAGTAAGAGTATACTTTTGCAAGGAGGAGCCTGATACTATTGAAATTGTCCTAAAAGCCCATAAAATCAGTAGGCAGGCATTAGATACCATCTATGAATTAGTCTGGGAATGTGAGTTTAAGAATATTCTGAATGCAGGTAGAGTTTGGCTAAAGTTTAAGGAAAATGAACAAAGACCATTTGGGATTCCACTACGAGAGAAAAGAGCTCATACCAACATATCTTCAGGAGATATTATTCAAATAGCAAACGACTTTTATGTGGTTGATCAAATTGGTGCAAGAAAAATAGAAGTGATTGATTAGATTATTGAAACATATAGAGTGATACAGAGGCTCTTGTCCTACAACCGGCCAAAAAGGAGCTCAATTCAATACTGTAATTAACCAGATTGATAAAAATGATGGACCGGATGAGATTTGAACCTATGACCTCAGCATCTACTACTTCTACACGCTCTACCTCCTCTCTAAAGTTAGATAATAAGGGTTACAAAATCATAATTGATTGAGTAAACTGCAGTTTCTATATTTGACCACTTTGGGAAGGAAAAGATGTAACATTTAGCTTTAGGGTGCTCTTGGCAGCCTGATTTCCATTTGCAGATTCATCTTAATTTTCAACCGGCTCTCGCTCAACCCCATAATTATAGAGTTCTTGTATCAAAGCATCCAAGAAATAAATGATCCAGAAATCGTGATGTGGCTAGGTGCCAAAATATTGAAGAATGCATATAACTCTTCAATTATGACTAATCAGTTCCATTGCTGATATGTTGAAGTGCCTTTCAACTTCTAAAAGAGAATGTTGAGAATACTAGTAATACTTGCCATACTAAAAGAAAATGTATGTCATTGAAAGTAACGAAATTAAACATCTGCCTCATTGGAATGGTTGTAGGGATAGGACTTCTCGGCTTACTTCCGCTTGTTGCTAAGTATAGTCCGTACTGACCTACCCCATGACCTTTTTTTGTTCTTGCTTCCTTCTCTTGGATGAAAAATTTCACTGTCTGATTTTACCGAAGAAGAAGATGCTGGCGGTAAATACGTAAATTGCCTGAGGCGCTAAATGCACATAAAGAGATACTCTGTAACCATATAAGAAAAGAAGGTGTGGATTATATTATTTCTTGGCACATGGACCAGCACTTTGCACTCCTTGACGGTGGCCCGTAACAAAAGTCTCTCTAGCGTCTTGGCATTCTCTTTTCGAGCTAAAACATTGATACTCATAGTCACTGTTCTAAAAGTCAGGTGGCGCTCGTAACAATATGTTTGTATTATTGCTTCAACTGACTTAGGGGCACTAGTTATACTGAGCATTAGTCCCTAATGTTGAATTCGTTAGCAGCAAGAAGCTTCTTTGGGAGTAATCCGATCTCTTAGATTGGATCTCCCAATGAGCATCATTTGGTATTCCATACGTTTTTGCTGTTTTTTGCTCTCTTCTCTTCACAATACTCTTTGTGCATTTCCTCATGAAACCTCAAATCGAAGTCATCCCAATGCTCATAGTTACAGTATTTGCATTTTTTGAGGTCTTGTAAGGGTCGTGCAATTTCCGAAGCTGCATATTCCCCTTTTGTGTTTACTGTCGATGACGATGCCATCATTGTTAATGCCATACCCAGCTCTAACTTGTAAAAGCCTCCTGTTTACATAAGCAGTGCTGATAATAATAGCATAATAAGAAGACAGGCTCTATAGAAGTAACAATGGTTATTGAATTGACATATGTGAATTTTTTATTTAGTATTATAGGAATTACATAGATATGTTGCGTATATCTAATTTATTGGTCTAATGAAGAGGATCTTTTTTGTTAGAGCAAGGTCCCAAAAAAAGTTGCATGGCAACTTCCTCAAACACAAAAAGAATTAGACTGGAGCGGGTGGAATTTGAACAGTACAGTTCTTCTCTTTCCAAAGCTATGTCTCTTTTGATAAGAGATTGTCCTTAACTTATGCTCATTGCGTACTGTAGATTGCGGGCAAGAAGAGGAGGAGGAGGTTCAGACAGAGGAGTGTATAGTTTTACTACCTCAGTCTGCTTTTTTGTGATAAACTTAAGAATTAGACAAGAAACCTAACTCTCAATGTCCGCTAGGACAAGTGAGATCAAGTCGCCAATCTATGTCGGCAAGGAAGTCATGATTAGAGGCTGGGTATATCGGTTAAGGAAGCAAAAAGAGAATGCATTTGTGCTTGTACGCGATGATAGGGGGGGCGTAATCCAATGCATCTTCCCTGTTGAAAAGGTAGCCACTCTTACTATAGAATCTTCAATTGAAGTGAAAGGCATTGTAAGTCAAGATGCAAGGGCTCCTGAGGGAGGCTACGAGATAAAGGGAAAGAGCCTCAAGATATACAACATTGCCAGAACTGATTACCCAATAGGTGAGTATCAAAGCGAAGAATTGTTACTTGACAAGCGGCATCTGGCAATGCGCATGCGTAAGATGGTTGCGATGGCGAAAATAAGGGCAACAGTACTTGATTATGGCCGGCGTTGGCTTGTGGAAAACGGTTGGTTGGAAGTGACTGCACCAATCATTGTCAAAGGCGCGGTCGAAGGGGGCTCGACGCTCTTCAAAGTGAAATATTTCGATGAAGAAGCTTACCTATCGCAGAGCGCGCAATTATATTTGGAGGCCATGATTTTTTCACTTGGACCCGTATGGAGCCTTACCCCTTCCTTTCGTGCAGAAAGGTCTCGAACTGTCAGACATCTTGCAGAGTTTTCTCACCTCGAGGCTGAGGCGCCATGGGTTACTCTTGAAGACCTCTTGAAAGTACAAGAACAGCTTGTTTGGTACATAATCCAGAACACGACCAGGGAGAGGGCTGAGGAACTGGCGTATCTAGGACGTGATATAGTTGAACTGAAAAAAATTGAGCCGCCATTTGAGCGTATGTCATATGAAAAGGCAATTGAAATCATCAAGTCAAAAGGGTTAATGGTTACTCAGGAAGATGGCAGCAAGCGGGAGATACAGCTTGGCGATGACCTTAATATTGATTCTGAACGAGAGCTGACCCAGAGTGTGAACAAGCCTATATTTGTGGTAGGTTATCCACTTGCAATCAAGCCCTTCTATGTAAAGGAGAACCCACACCACAGGGGTAGCGGGCTGACCGCAGATATGCTAGCACCAAGGGGCTTTGGCGAGATAACAAGCGGTGGTCTAAGAGAAGATAATATTGTTTCAATCACTGAGCGCATCAGAAAAGAGGGGCTTGATCCTGCAGCCTATGATTGGTATCTTGATCTAAGAAATTATGGCTCTGTACCACACGGCGGCTTTGGGCTTGGCATTGAGCGCTTGATGCGGTGGATAACAAACGTCGAAGATATCAAGGACACTGTGCCTTTCCCGCGCACAATGTCTAGAGTCATACCATAATAGACCAAACTAATGGATGTAGCATATATGTTGTAATTTTCTTTTCATCAATAGCTATTTGCTGCTGCCACCCTTATCGATTTTTTTCTCTTCTTCTAGTTTCTCCGTGTAGTCAGCCTGTCAGATACGACACTAGAAGGGTTTTTTCCAACTGGAATGACAACACATTTTCTTTTCGCTGCCTGCCTCGATTCTCTTATTGGGTGGTTTTGTACAATACCTCTACTTATAAAGGGATATTTTTCCTCTGACAGTTTCAGTATTCATTTATTGAATCTGTATTAGGAAAGAGAAGAAGATGATGATGGTATCAATAGAGTGTCACTTTACAAAGGTTTTAAACTCCATCAAATGCTAGAAAAGTTTACAATACTTGCAAGAGTCATTCCTTGAGGCAGCAAAAAAGAGGGTATTGCTATTCGATGGTGCTATGGGAACTGAAATACAGCGCCTCAATCCCAAAAAGGAAGATTTTCCAGATGGCAAAGATGGATTTAATGATGGTCTGAATTTATCGCGACCGGAGTGGATAAAGCAAATTCATCGAAGCTACCTAAAGGCCGGAGCCGATTGCATTGAGACTAACACATTTGGCTCCAATAGGTTCAAGCTTGCCGAGTATGGATACGGCGACAAAACAATTGAATTTAACAAGAAAGCAACCGAACTTGCAAGAGAGGTATGCAATGAGTTCAAGGATAGCAAACCGCGATATATAATTGGCTCTATGGGCCCAAGTGGATATTTGCCAAGCTCTAATGACCCTACGCTTGGAGAAATGCCTCTTGATGAGATACGACAGGCCTTTATGCTCCAGGCTGAAGGGCTCATTTTAGGAGGAGTCGACGCCCTATTAATAGAGACAAGTCAGGATATACTAGAGGTCAAGTTGGCGATCGAGGCATGCCATATAGCGATAGCAAAAGTAGCAAAAAAAGTGCCGATAATTGCAAACGTTACATTAGATCAGTATGGCAAAATGCTGCTTGGAACTAACGTTCAAGCAGCTTATACCACTGTGAGCAACATGAACATCGAGGCATTTGGGCTCAATTGTTCCACCGGCCCATCTGAAATGGTACCAAGCGTAAGATGGTTAAGCGAACAAGATCTGCCAATACTAGTTATGCCAAATGCTGGAATGCCTCAGAATGAGGGGGGCCGCGCAGTATATAAGATGACTCCAAAGGAGATAGCGGAAGCGCTTGAAGACCTTGTTAATAAATATGATCACGTTAGAATGATAGGGGGATGCTGCGGAACTAACCTGCAACATATCGCAGAGCTACGAAGGGTTCTAGACGTCACCCATAAGAATAAGTACTAGTACTTCTTTTGCTCCGACCAGTTTTTTGTTGTTGTTGCTGCAGGTGGTGGTGGTCAATGTCTTTGTAGAAATATTCAATTCCTATCTCTCCAAAGCCCCTTACTCTTTTGATCCTACCTTGCACCGTCAGGCGAGTGATTGCAAGCCTAACATCTTGTTTGTTGCCGATAATTTGGTCAAGATCCTTGCTTGTGACCTTGCCGCTTTTATTTCTTATAATAGCGTAGACTCTGTCTATGAACCGGCTAGAGCTATTACTTCTCAATTTAAACTGTTGAATCGTCGCCATGGTTCTTACTTGGGTTTTTATTATAAAACAGGTAAGATGGAATTTTCGATATAGGCCCTACTTTTTTGCGTGTGAATAGCAAATATAATGGCTTATTAATAATTAAAGAGTCACTTTGCTTCCAAGGATAAGTTCAGCTCTAAAAGCAGTAGACCTAAAGCAGGAGCCACGACCTCTCATAATTGGGGAGCGCATTAATACACAGGGCTCTAGGAAAGCAAAGGAGCTGGTGCTTGCAAACAATTTTGACGGGCTAGCTGACCTTGCGAGGAATCAGGTAGACGATGGTGCACATTGCCTTGATGTATGTATTGCAACCACCGAGAGATCTGACGAGAAAGATTTCATGGTGAAGCTAGTCAAGAGGCTCAGCCTGGAGGTAGAAGCACCGCTTGTCATTGATTCAACAGACCCGAATGTGATGGAAGCTGCAATTAGACAGATTCCAGGCAAACCCATGATAAATTCAATAAACTTGGAGGGTAATGGTGACCGATTTCATCAACTTGCACCGCTGATGGTCAAATACGGTGTGCCGGCTATAGCTCTATGTATCGGTCCAAAGGGGATGGCAAAGACGCCTCAGGAAAAACTCGAAGTCGCAGAGCTCCTCTATGAAATCGGTACGAAGCAATATGGTCTAAAACCTTGGCAATTCATCTTTGACGTACTTACATTCACAATTGTGACTGGAGATCCTGAACTTGCTGATGCAGCCAAAAATACCTTGGACGGCATCCGGCTTGTTAAGAAGAAGTTTCCTGACTGTTTCACTGTATTGGGCTTGAGCAATGTGAGCTTTGGTGTTTCTCCAAACGCAAGAAAGATAATTAATTCAATTTTTTTATATCATGCACTGCAGGCCGGGCTTGATGCTGTCATTATCAATGCACGCGACATCGTTCCTTATCCAGAGATCGACGAGCACGAGAAAAAGCTGGCAGAAGATCTGATTTTCAACAGGCATCCAAATTCTCTTGCAGAGCTGATAGCATACTATGAAGGCGCCAAGGCGGTAACAGTGGCCGGCCCTGCCGCCAAGAGGATACAAGTAGATCCAAACTGGGAAGCATCCAAACGCTGCTACTTCAGAATCGTCAACAGGCTAAAAGAGGGTATAGAAGATGACGTAGTCCAGGCAATAGCAGACCATGTCAAGGACAGCAAGAGCACTAAGAATAGTGGACAACTTGTACTAAGAGCCTCATCCAAAGAGGCAGCACATGAAGCAGCAGTAGAGACGCTCAACGAAGTGCTACTTCCAGCAATGAAAGAGGTGGGTGACAAGTTTGGTGCTGGCGAGCTGATCCTACCCTTTGTGTTAAAGTCTGCTGAATGTATGAAGGCAGCCGTTGCGGAACTGGAGAAATATCTGATCAAGCAAGAGGGTGTGAGCAAGGGTAAGCTTGTGATATGTACAGTCTATGGAGATGTGCATGATATTGGCAAGAACTTGGTAAAAACAATCCTCGTTAACAATGGCTATACAGTCTACGACCTAGGCAAGCAAGTACCGCTGCAGAAAATCTTAGAAAAGATAAGTGAAGTCAATGCAGATGCAGTAGGACTATCTGCACTACTTGTATCAACATCAAAGCAGATGCAATACTTTATCGAGCATGCCCGGCAGAATGGTATGAACATGCCCGTACTCTGTGGTGGGGCAGCAATTAACAGTAATTACATAAACAGGATTGCAAAGGAGGGGGGTATCTACTCACCAGGCGTATTCTACTGCAAAACAGCATTTGACGGGCTGAGAGTGATGAACAGACTTATGTCTCCTGATCGCAAACAGTTTGTCAGTGAGTGGCAGCAAAAGTTAGAGAAATGGGATGAGCGGCACCAGCTTGCAATGCCAATAGAGCAATCCCAAATTCCTCCTAGCAGTCTCAAGCCTGTAGAACCTCCAGTACCTCCTCATTTTAACCGGCCCACTAGGCTTGAGCCGTTTCAGATTGATCTAAACGAAACTTGGAAATACATTAACAAAAAATCTCTGTTTGTATTGCAGTGGGGGATGAGGGGTAAAGGGGCAAGTGATCAGGACCCTGAAAAGTTATTCAGAAGGTGGAAGGATCAAGTACTAAATGAACAGTTGTTTGAACCCCGTGCAGTATATGGATTCTACAAGTGCCACAATCTGACATCTGGACAAGGAGGTAATGGCCGGCTCGCAATTGACCTGCTAGACGGCAAGCAGGTCGTGTTTGAATTTCCGCGGTCATCAAAAGAAAAGCACCTCTGCCTTGTAGATTATTTCGGAAAGGATGATATCGTTGCATTCCAAGCAGTGACGGTTGGCAACAAGGTCACAGAAATTATCGATCTGTGGAACAAACAAGATAGATATGCTGATGCCTACTACTTGCACGGCCTTGCAGTTGAAACAGCTGAGGCTATGGCGGAGTTGATCAATGCAAAAATTCGAGACGAACTAAAAATAGGGCAAAACCGTGGCCTTCGTTACAGCTGGGGATATCCAAGCTGCCCTGATATTTCTCAGCACCATCTTGTTTGGAAGATATTAGAGCCTGAAAAATCTGACATGACGCTCACAGAATCAGGTCAAATAGTCCCTGATCAGTCGACTGCAGCAATAATAGTACACCATCCAGAAGCAGAGTATTTCGTACTATGATCACTGCTGCCTTACTCTAAGTTCAAATTCTCGGACATCTGACTGGCTGCCCTCTATAAACAGGACTCCCTTTACTGTATAGACGGCTTCCTTTGCCGGTGCACCAGCGGCACTTATTACAACCTCCATCTGCCCTGTGCGTGCGTCCCTGCTATGCAGGTCGGGAAGCTGGACTGTTTGGTTTTGTATTGTCAAGTATGACTGATAGCCGGAAGGTTCAATGACAATGATTACTTGTCCGTCAATGATTGGCCGCATCTCTAGATTCTGTACATTAAACAATATCTTAGTAGATTCGCCAACGCTGATATCTTTTTTATCAGGAGTAAATTCTGTGAATTTAACGTTAGGCACATCAGAGTTAGTCTGCATCGGCATAGAAAAGACAACGATTGCGACAGCGAGCGCAACAGCTAGAGCTGCTGCAGCTATCACCTTCCAAAGCAATGATCAAAATGACAGCGTTTGGTATAAACGAGAATCGTGTCTTTTTAATATCGCTTGATTTTAGAACTAAAATCTAGTGTTAACATTAGTAAATCATATTCTAGTACAGGACTGATTCCTAATTGTCCTTTTTTATTATTTGGGTCTATGCCTTTCTCTTGGTGGTCTTTTTTACTGATTGGATACATATATATGATTTTCAGTATTTGCTATGCAATATCTGTCAGAACTAACACTGATTAACTGACTTTCTCTTTTTTAGAATATCCTTGGTAGGTTGCTGAATAGGACTTGTTGTTGTTGACATCCAATTGTTGGATGGTTGCAAAAATTCCTTCACTCTTTATAGCTAAATAATCAATCATATCTCTATTCTTTACTGCCTGCTTGATCCAGCTCATTTAGCATTTAGACAACACAAGTCTTCCTCTTGCTAATGCATTTTGCCTGTTAATAATTTCACATACATAGCTCTCTCTCTCTCAGCAAAATATCTCTGCCTTTATGGCTATGCTACGATAAATTGTCTGGATATAAACAGTTACCTTGATGATCCTAACCATCCAAGTCTTCTGAAATATAATATCATAAGCAAGGCAGAAATGCAGGAAATCACCAAAACAAATATCAAAGTAGTATAAGGTCCCAGCCTAGTCCAAGGCCCAGTTTCTGTTCCGCCTGGCATATTGACGTTCATGCCATAAAATGCGCCAATGACTGTAGCCGGAATCGACAGCGTGAATACTATTGTTAGCACGCCTAATATTTTGTTGGTTTTTTCTTGGCTGAGCATATAGTCTGTATCCTTGTAGATCTCTACTGTTTCTTTTGCCTCTTCTAAGGCTTCGTACACCTTTTCAATGTGATCTTGTACATCTTTGAAATAGGGAGCAACATCTTCTCTAGAAAAACGCTGGACATCCTTAGACAGATCAAGTATCGTCCTGCGAAGCGGGATGACTATTCTTCTTAAGGTTGTTATCTCCCTTCTCAAAAGAGATATCTGGCGTGGGATCGATATTTGCTCGTCAAATACACTGTCCTCAATATCATCGATGTTGCCCACAACTTTCATCAAAATGTGGAGGAGATCATCCACCAATGTATCAATTATCTTATGGAGCAGATAGCCTGACGACCTACCCATTATTGCCTGCTTTTGCTTTTCATCGCTCTTGCACATATTGAAGAGCTCTTGAAGTGCCTTCAGATCCCCTTGATGAATTGTTACTAGATAGTCGGGCCCCATAAAGATGGAAAGCTGACTAGAGAGGAAGCCCTTTTCCTTGTCTGGCGTAGGAAAATGTAGAATAGTAAAGATGTGACTTTCATACCTGTCAATCTTTGGGATCTGGATCTTAGATAGACAATCTTCGAGGTTGAGCCTCTGGAATGGGTACTTCTGCCCAAGAGCATTGATGTCCGCAAATGTTGGCTTCTGTATATTTATCCACAGCACCCCATTACTGCCGATTGTCTCAAACTGCCTTTTCACCTCAGACATCCGTAAACTCTTCTCGCTTGTTTCGTTACAAAGGCTTCCCGTTATAAAAAAGTGTTTAAGCCCTTAGAACCTTGTCTTCAGTTGCTGGTAGTCTATTGTTTTCGAGCTTGCAGCAGTATACCACTTTGCTGTGTCCGTGTACTCAATTCTTGACTTATAGTACGGTATCAGCGAATATCCTATTGTAACTGACAGGGCGCCAAGCGGATCTTTGACAGCATTCTTTATTGCATGGGTAATTGCTATTCGCTGCGGCAAGCCAATACCACACGAGGAAACATACTCCTCTATCTGCTTATGCCCATTGACTGCCCTCATCACCTGTGATGTTAGATCGCTTATATTATCAGCAGGCCTAAAGTATACTATTGCATCGTCATTGTAAATTACGTCTCGTCCCATTTCAAGAACCTTGCACTGCATATAAAGATCAATTGCGATTATGTTCGTTGGTATCTCTATTTTCTTAGCTTCACCAGAATTTATGGCAAGTGCCCTGCCCATCACCGTGTATTGAGACAGCCGTGCTAGCCTTAAAGACCTCAACCATTTTGAGATGAATACGGACGCCCTGCCAGCTATGCCTACTGCCTCTACCGGCTGAGAGTTTGATGCACAGATTCCAACATTTTCTTGAATGTGCGATGCAAGCTGCCTGGTGCAGGACGGATGAGGGATGGTGTCAGCATCATAAAGAACTATTATGTCGCCAGCCGCCCTTTGAAGAATTTCATTCCATGCTGCTGCAGCTCCCCTTCTTGTATCATGGTGGAAAAGTTGGATGTCCAGCAATGAATGCTGGGCGAAATTGTGCACAAGGGTATGCGTATTGTCAGATGAATCATCTGAAATAAGTACTTCAAATATTGGTGTGTCTTGCTCTTCAATTGCCTGTAAGAGGTTTACTATGTTTTGCCTTTCATTGTATGAAGGAATGCCTACAGTTATGCTGCGCACATTGGCTTCGTCCTCTAAATGTCATTTGAGTTTTGTGATTGATTATTGGCGCTACTATGAAAACAATATATCCATAGGCCGCCTCCCAAGCAGTGAGGATATCTTTTGGAGCGGCAAAATGCGCTCAGCGACGAGGAAAGTTATAAGGCAATATTGGCCTCCTCAGGCCTCAGCAAAAGTCACCTCGTACTTCCTGTATTTGTTTCTAATAGTCCGAGCCTGATAAAATCCATGCCGGGCATAGCCGTGACACCTATCCAAAGGATCTCGCAGCATGTCCAATCAATTGCTGATAGTGGCATCTCATCGATAATTGTCTTTGGCATACCAAAGAGCAGGGATCCGATTGGTTCATCTGCTTTTGACAGAAGAGGCATTGTCCAGGACGCAATAAGGGAAATCAAATCATCCTTTGGAAATGCAATGAGTATTGCAACTGATGTTTGCATTTGCCAGTACAACCTGACAGGACACTGCGGCATAGTCAGCAACGACTGCAGGGTAGATAATGACGCCACACTAAAAGTCCTAGCAAAGATCGCTGTGAGTCATGTAGAAGCTGGTGCAGATATTGTGGCACCTTCTGCTATGATGGATGGTCAGGTTTATGCAGTCAAAAGAGAGCTTCATAGTCGCAGGCTTGATGCATCAGTACTATCGTTCTCTGCCAAGCATGCATCATCCCTTTATACGCCTTTTCGATCAGCAACATTTGCAAAAATTACTACGCAGCTGGATAAGTCATCATATCAGCTATCATATGCTAATCCGAGACTTGCCCTGCGAGAAATAGAAACTGACATTAATGAAGGGGCAGACATGGTCATGATAAAACCTGCTCTTACGTACCTTGACCTTGTCAGAATGGTAAAGAATAGATTCAATTATCCTGTAGCAGTGCAGAACGTCAGCGGCGAGTATGCAATCATAAAGGCAGCTGCAATGCAGGGGTGGGTCAATGAAGAGGAATGGAAGGTTCATTTTATTGCCTCAATAAAGAGGGCCGGTGCTGACAAAATCATCTCTTATTTTGTGCTGGATGTTGCCAAATATCTCTGACGCCACAATTATATAGCATTCTTGCAGAAAACGGAAATATCCCGCGGTAGCTCAGCCTGGTAGAGCTTTCGGCTGTAGATGTTGGCTTCTCAGTAGCTGACCACGTGAAGCAGCCTATCGGGCTTACAATAAGGCAGTGACCGAAGAGTCGCAGGCTCAAACAACTGGTCAACAACCATTTGGGGCAAATCCTGCCCGCGGGATACACACACATAATTTCATATTCCTGGAAGTACAAGCATTGTTTCGCATGTCTAAGATTGAAACTATCAACCCTACTACCGGGAAAGTACTTGCGACCTATGAAAATGTAAACGCTGATGAAGTCAGCAGAAAGGTCAAGGCTGCTAGAGAAGCATTTTCCAAATGGAAAAAGTTGGATGTCGTAGAGCGCGCGGAATATATGCGTAGACTTGGAAGAGTAATGAGGAAAAACAGAGAAGAATACGCAAGATTGGTCACTGAAGAAATGGGTAAGCCCGTTAGACAATCCTTAGCAGAAATCGAAAAATGTGCATGGGTTTGCGATTATTATGCCGAACACGCAGAAGCATTCTTGCATGATGAAATAATACCGACTGAATTTCGCAAGAGCTTCGTATCGTTTGAGCCGCTCGGGGTCGTGGCGTGTATTATGCCATGGAATTTTCCGTTCTGGCAGGTCATGAGGTTTGCAGTGCCAGCACTGACAGCTGGCAATGTAGGTATTTTAAAGCACTCGAGCATCTGCCTTGGAAGCGCTCTAAAAATAGAGCAGGCGTTCATGGATGCTGGCTTTCCAGAAAATATATTCCAGGCAGTACTAGGAGACTATCGGGCTGGCGAGGCACTAGTGCAATCCAACATCGATGGAATTTCTGTTACTGGAAGCGTTAATACTGGCAGGCGAGTGGCAGAGCTTGCTTCTCAGGATCTGAAAAAGTTTGTACTGGAGCTTGGCGGTAGCGACCCGTTTATTGTGCTCGAAGACGCCGACCTTAACCAGACTGCCTACATGGCAACACAGTCTAGGTTGCTCAACACAGGCCAAAGCTGTATTGCTGCCAAGCGCTTTATCGTCGTAAAGGAGGTTGCAGACAAGTTTACAATGCTGTTTGTAGAAAACACGCAAGCCGAAGTCATTGGCGATCCCCTCGACTCCAAGACCACCGTAGGCCCCCTTGTTAGAGATAGCCAGAGGCAGTCACTTGCCAAGCAGGTGGATGATGCAAAATACAAGGGTGGCAGAGTGCTAACCGGTGGCAGGCCTATCAATAGGGAGGGCTTCTTTTATGAACCTACTATAATTTCAAATGTGAACCACCACATGGAAGTAGTGAGGGAAGAGGTATTTGGTCCAGCAGCCCCAATTATAGTGGTTAACAACGAAGAGGAAGCTATAAGGGAAGCAAACAATTCAGAATTTGGACTTGGTGCAAGCATATGGACAAACAACATCGATCGAGGTATACGTCTGGCCCATCTGGTTGAAAGTGGCATAGTGTCAGTAAATGAAATGGTAAAGTCTGACCCCCGCCTGCCGTTTGGGGGCGTCAAGAAGTCGGGTATTGGAAGAGAGCTTTCCGAGTTTGGCATCAAGGAGTTTGTCAACGTTAAATCTGTTGTGGTAAAGGATATTGCAAGCAAACTCTTAGTGGAGTAAAGGAGGTAGAGAGAGATACACACACTCTCTTTCAGTTAGGCACCTGGCTTCAGGCGCTTAGCCATTGACAGCCTTGCATTTATGACATTAATTTGCTCCTCTAGGAGCTTCTTGTAGCCTACGAGCAGTTTTTCCTGCTCATCATATGGCTCTTTGCGGATCTCAGTCATTGTATCTTCAAAGACTGTGATTAGTCTTTCAACGTCATCGCCCAAGTGCTGAATGTCTCGTGCATCTGTTTTTGTGCTAATATCGACTGATTGCGCTTTAAGCTCCCGTGCTTTTTCTTCGGTCACCTCCTTCGTCTTTCTACCCAGTGAATTAAATAGATCTTTGAGCGATCTTCCAGCCTCTCTGGCTTTTGTAGAGACTGACTCTTCTTCCTCTGATGTTGCTGTTTCAGATTGTACTTCATACGTCTCAACGTCACTTTCTGGTACTGTCGTTATGGATGTCTCTTCAGTAACTGTGACATCAGCCGTGGGTTCTGAAGTTGTCCTGCTCACCGTCTCGTCATAAGTATCAGTTTTATCCTCGCTTGTCACGATAGTTTTAGGTTCTTAAACTTTATAAAACTTCAGAGATTGTTAAAGAGTTCTATACTAGAATCATCTAGAATATCAAAAATAGTATTACGCTTAACAGTCTGGCTACTATAGGAGCCACTACTAGACCTATGCAACTCTTTTCGATTGTTTAGAATAATAGGGTTATAGAAACGGTAGATGCCTCTCCACGGTATGAGGAGAAGAAAAAAGTTACTATCATCTAGGGGTTGATTACTGACCTTCCAATGATCTTACCTGCTTTGAGCTCCTCAAGGGCGGTGTTTGCCTGATCCAGAGTAAATTTTCTAGATACTAATGATTGGATCTTGTTCATCCTCGCCAATGCAACCAGTTCTACTAGGTCAGCGAATTTGCCAGTATAAGCACCGGTCAATGTAAATGCACGTAGTGGAACAAGTGGAAGGTTCAGCTCTAGTGATCCACCAAACAACCCTACCATTACAAGCCGACCCCTCTTCCTAAGCATGTTTAGCGAGTTTGGTGCGGTCTTGCCATTGTTCACAAAGTCAATGACTATTTCAGCGCCAAGGCCGTCAGTGACTTCCTTGACACTCTTGACTGGGTCGCCAGCCGCTGAATTAATAATTTCGTCGGCTCCTAGTCTCTTTGCTTCCGCAAGCTTCTTCTCATCAATGTCCACAATTGCTATTCGCGCATTTGTTGTTGCCTTGGCAAGCTGTACTGCCATTAGTCCAAGGCCGCCAGCTCCGATTACAACAACCATTTCACCTGGATGCGACTCTGCCTTCTTGACAGCTGTATATGCTGTGAGGCCGGAGCAGGCAAGCGATGCAGAAGAGTTTAGATCGAGTCCGTATAGCTTGACGAGATATTTGTAGCTAGGGACGAGAACCATTTCTGAATACCCGCCGTCTTGGTATATCCCTAAGCTTCTTGGACTATCACAAATATTTTCTTCACCAGAGCGGCATGCTGGGCATGTGCCCTCGCCTATCCAAGGATAGACTAGCACTTTATCGCCTTTCGAAAAGCCTGTCACTGATTCGCCCATTTCATCTATCGTGCCGGCAACTTCATGGCCTGGTGTAAGAGGGAACTTTACACCACGGTCTTCAACCTTCATAAACACGCCCTCTGGGCCAGCATACCCCCCTTCCCACAGATGTAGATCACTATGGCACACACCTGCACTTTCAACCTTTACAAGAACCTGATCGCTCTTTGGCTTTGGAATGTTGACATCCTTGATCTCAAGGGGCTCCTTTGTCTTTATTATCCGTGCAGCCTTCATGTCTGGAAATACTAAAAGATCGTTATTAATAGTTAGCAAAAGGCTTGCTACTCTTTTTTGGATGCGGGGCTGTTATATTATTACTATTAATATTCTTCTCATTAATATTACCACTATATGCTGTTTTGTAATCTTGGAAATAGACTTCTTTGATGATCTCTGCCAATGCCTGCAGCTCCTCTTTGTCATTAAGCTCATTTTGTCGATTGGGTTGTATGCCTAATGACTTTAGTTCATTTTGCCAATACTCCTTCTTGTCTGGACGCTCTTTCTTGAATGCTTCATCTACAGGCGCCATAAAGGCTGAGAATATTTTTTACAACGCCGAAATTTAAGAAAAACAGAAGATATACCTGGTTGCAAAATTCATTCAAGAATTAATTAATCCTCTATACAGAGGAATCACAGTAAGGCAGCATATGATTCTTAAATTCGAAATGATTTGTTTGAACAAAAACTATGAAGATGATTGACTACTTGATAAATACAATAATTCAACTATGCATGTTCGATGCGGTATAATGCACCCAGATGACTTAAAAGCAATATGGATTTGTCATGAATGCAGAACGGTATTTGTTTTCCACAGCGATATTGACGACCATAAGGATCTAACAGGACATAAGATAATTGAAAAGGCGCGAATGATGATTCAGTCAGAGGAGACATTGGCATAATAATGCCATATTATGGTCATAATATGAGCAATTGCTGTTATGTCTTTAGAAATCAGGCAGCTTTGGTTGTGACGGCAAGTTTACTATCTTTTGTAAACCATATACTTTGCTCATGATTTCTTGCACTAGTGAAATACAGCCCACCAATTGAGACCCTATTAATGAGATCTAAAGATGATTAAGACCAGTCCAGCATTGAACGGGGAGAGGAAGTGCAGAATCAATGATAATAATAATAATAATGCATCAGGATCATTTTTTAAGTTATAAGATATACATATACACCCTCTTCAAAGAATGAGCGGGGAAGAACAACAACCTCTTGAAATTGAAGTACGAAAATGGGATGCACATTTACTATAGGGGGTATAAATGATCAATTAGAAAGACTATTTAGAGAACAGAAGATAATTCGAACTCTTGCTTTAATGCAAAATGGCAAGATGGTTAGGATTAGCAGAGATGTCAAACTTAAAGCATGGAAAGACTTCTCCTACTTGGTGCCTGAACTTGAGACCACTCCTGTTGAGGAGGAGAATACGTCTATTCAGGGTACTATCCTTGAGTATGAAGGACTTGACTGAGTTTTTTCTCTGCCCTGCCTGTAACTCCAATCTAGAATCAGTAATCGCAGTTGATTTTATTAGCGACAACTATAGAAGAACAATGGTGACGAGCAGCAATAGCAATAACAACATTATTACAGCAAAACAAAAGTGGGAAAAAGTTAGAGTTGAGATTTTAGACCGTATGAATAAAAAGCGAGGGAGAAATAAATGAGACAATGGTTAGGATACCGTCAACGCTAACAATGGGCACTCGACAAGCACTCAAAGAGGTTAGAAGATCCAAAGACTTGAATCAAATTGCAGGGATGTATGTTTATGGCAGTTTGATCGGCAGCTGGGCTTGACTTTATACCAAATGAAGCTAGACTAGCATCCACCCTGCCACTGACCTAATGTTTCTCATCTATGCAACCATGTATCTCTCTCTTTCTTTGTTCTTCTTTCTTTTAGCAGTCATCACAAACCAATGTATGTGAGAAGAACAATAACACTTCATGATCTAGGAGTTAGAGATGTACGACATCTAGCCTTATCTTGCAAGATTCTATTTTTGTGCCTAGGCATTATGAAAAAAATGTCCTCCCAATTTTTGGTTTCATCAGCGATGACAAGAGCTCTAACTGCAGCCGCCATCGCTATTATTTTTTTGGCTTACAATTTTGCAATAATTAACGCACAACAGCTGCCACAGCAGCAGCAGCAGCAGCAACAACAACAACAACAACTAGAGCCAAATGGAGGATTGACAGCTACTCTAAATGGTGACAGTTTCAGAGGGGGAGATACAATTACTGTTAGTGGTTCTGTTGAAGAACGAGAACCAAGTTCCTTTGTGGGAATAGAGGTA
>DATMWK010000028.1:0-35006 GCA_035562555.1 Nitrososphaera sp.
TTCTACGTCTTCAGGCCTATTCCAATCACGTATCTGGTAGAGGCTGCGAACCTTCTCGTTTCCACGAGATGCGGCCTTGATCACATCAACTAATGGAACAAAGGTTTCACCAAATGAGGTCAGGTTAATCGTAGCATTTTCAAGCGCCGCCCAGATCTCATCACGGTCTTTAGGTGTTATGATTTTGCCTGCGATTGAATCTGCCACTGGAGTAAAGTCATCTATGCTTGTCTTTAAGCCTGACGACTTGACGCATTCTTTGCATTTAGCTCTCCATGCCTTAGCTCGACCACGCTGGCTATACACTTCGCTAGGATAGGACATCTCTGCCTTAGTCGAATAAGTCGTGTTGCAGTAAGTGCATGTCAGACTATCTGCAGCTTGATCAAATCTTTCTTGGTCCTTTATGTCTACTATGACCATTGTTACTTCTTATACTCCACGTGCTCCTGTTTCTTTGTTGCTATTCTGTTCACTTTGATAAGACATGCCCCTGGTAGAGGAGTCTTCGGATGATATCGGGAACCTGATGAGTTTAGCCTATATGATAAGCCGCATTATTGTGCCTTTGGGTGGGGGTGTTTTAAGAGAACAGTGTGCATCCATGATCTTATATCTTGTTTTCGGGTGACCACCATTCTTTCAGGCTTTTAAGATGAGGTCATTATCAAAGTTATTGGTATGTGAAACAAAGGCAATAGGGCATGCAACAGCAATTGCTGCCTTTTTTAATTTCATTCTTCAAATAACTGCTACGCAGGAACAGGAATCAGAAGAATTACAGCAACGTTATTCTTCTATGTCTGTAGAGATGGTAATATAAGAGAGACTATACAAGGGATCATAGCAAATTCTACCCGGATCTACTATAGCAGTAACCCCCTTTAATAGAGACTACTATTATCAACAAGCTGTAAAATAGACAAACGGTGAGTCACAACCAACTGCTACATCAGATGAAATGCACAGGCAGATAGCGCGGAGTTATAACTCTGGCATAATGGCTCCAACTACAACATTTAAGTATACTGTTACTCAACCCAGCAGCAAGTATCGTTACTTCTACACACTGCACACTAAACATGATTGGAACAGTAGGCGTGGTTAGCTAACTTCTATCCGTTTCATAAGAACAGCGGTCCTGCTTACTGCTATTGAGGTCTTGACTTAATGATGTTCTTTTTCTTCTGAAGTACTGCATATACTTCGGGTAGTGCATAGACAAACCCGATATGTATGCAGTCAGTCTTCTCATCTAGAAGACATTGCAACTCTTGGTTCCTTACCATTACTTCTGCTATTCTATCTCGCTTGTTATCCTTAATTATTACCCTATCTTGTTCAATTGCGATCTTTTCAAGGAATGGCGCATGCTTGACAAAGGCTTCGTACTTTGCCATTGTTTCTTGCATCATGCTAGTTATAAAGCTCGAAAAGCTTATGCCTTCGCCTACTTTATGCTCTTTCTTTGCCTTCTTATATAACTCATAGTATTTGTTAAAAACATGCTCTTTTACTGTGATGGTTTTAAAGCCTGGCTTTGGCATATTTGTTGAGGACACGGACGGTTAGAGGACAGAACTTTATAAGACTTTTGTCATCCCTAAGTCATGAAATATTGACCTTATCTGCCAGAAAAATGAACACACTACCTTCATTAAGAACATTACTGTACTGTTACCGTCCTCATATGAGGTTTGGTCAAAACTATCATCAGCAGCATTTGCTTTACCAATACATATGCTCACGCTGTCGTACCGTGCTAAAAGAGACAGATAGCCCTATCGACAACAACATTTTCCGCTCCCTCAATAATGAAAGATGTGCTAGTTGTAATAATGTCTTACAGAAGCAAACAGTAATAGTAGCAGTACAACGGCCGCCGCTTATGCCTTCACAGAATAACATTTCTCCTCCTTCTCCTTACCAACCTGCTCATGGATTGCAGTCGCCGCTATTACCAATGATATTTGAGACTGCCTATGATATACAACAACGATCTACCAAGTTTGTCTTCGACATAGTCGAAATAGATTCCTTGCTCGACCTTTCAGACGGGGGAGGGAGCATTTGTGTTGCCAGTAGTAGAAAAAGTAGGGATGGCGGCTGGCACGCAAATACTCTTGTCACAAGGCTATGCGTTAGGGCTTTGATGTCAAGGCGGCATGGTGGCTTTGGCTCACCTTCTGTAATATTTATTGATGCTGGCAACTGCTCAGATATTTACCAGTGCGTGAACTTTGCCCGCCAATATGGACTTGATATCCAAAAAGTCTTGGATAGTATAATGGTAAGCAGACCGTTTACCATTCATCAGCTTGCAGGACTACTAATATACGAGCTTGAATCAATAGCTATACATCGCTTTGCTACTAAACTTGTAGTAGTATCTGACATGCTGAAAATGTTCTCCCAAGAAGTATCAGACCCACAACTAGACCGTGATGAAGCGCAATGGTTGCTCAGAGAAATAGCAATGTCGCTGCAGAGAATATCGGCTCAAGCATTAGTTGTTATTTCATTAAATAGTTATAATAATAACAACAACCGCCCATCGCAATACCAGAATCTTTTGCCGCATTGTGATAATCAGATTGATATCACTGCTACTGCATCATCTGATGGGTCGCACAACTTGCAGTTAGAGATAACCAACCATCGCCATCATGACAGCAAGCGCCACTGCTTATCACTGCCTGAAAGAGAGGTGCAGTTAGTTCTCGCTCGGTGAATACATACACATACACAATGTGTGTCACCATCAGCACTATACCATCATTTATTCTTGCGCTTGCAATGAAAGAAGAAAGGGATGGAAAGCATTTCGTAACATATTGCAAGACAGATCAGAGACAGAAAGAAGTTTGGGAGGTATGTTCTTTGACATTCTCAGGTTTTACTTGCTATTATTGTACTCCGCCTGTCCAACTCTATCCGTTACTTATTTCAATTCTGCTGTGTACCATTTCAGACAGCTGGTTAAGTGTGTGCCAAGCAAGTAGAGCACAGATGCTCTTGGCTGAAATTAGGAACTGGGAAGAAGAAGAAGCAGTAGAAGGAGATCTATCATAATAATGAGCCTGTTTCCAACTGACGACATTCTTGCCAAGCTGCAAGAACAATGGAAAGGCTATGCCGATGCTCTGCGGCAAGAAGATAAAGAAGCGTTCCTTACAATGATAGAGAAATGTTATGCTCACGCCGCTGCAATTAATGCAAAAGGTGAGCCTTTCCCAAATGAAGCATTGCTCATGTCTCTAGTATTTTCACAATATAAGATGATTAATTGGTTAGTGCCAAAGGTAGCTGAACTAAGTGCCAAGTTGGAGGAGCTTGAAAAAGAAGAGGGAGAATATAAGAGGCGCACTTGACTACTACTACCTCTTCTTCTTCCACTACTGGCTGGCTCTTTGATGTCTATCCTCAAGGCGACAGAATGATATTTTGGATAAAGCAGGAAAAGGATGGCAAAATTGTCAGGCTTGAAGACAACAGCTGGTCACAGTCAATCTATGTCGCTTCTGATAACAAACACGACTTAGCTTCAGTAGCAAAAGACGAGCGCGTTTCCTCATTCATAAAGCACTATGAATTTGTCAAGAAATATGAGAAGATCATTGACAAAACCAAATCTGAAGTATTGAAATTGACTTTGACAGACTCGTCGCAAGCCCAGAAGCTCGCCAAGTGTATCATGCTTGGCGGCAGGTTTGGACAGTTCCGCCCTTATAACGTCGATATCTTGCCAGCACAATCATATTTTTACGAACATGATATCTTTCCTCTTGCTTTTTGTCAAGTTACAGTATATGGTAATGTCGATGGTAGTAGTAGACTAACATGGTCGTACAAAGACTATGATGACGTGTGGTCAATAGACTATACGCTTCCAAAGTTTAAGACCATTCACCTGAGCATCAGGCCCCGGAAACAGGAGGGCAAGCTACCCAAGTTCACAGACAAGATAGACTCAATATCTATCAGAAATGAAAATGAAATAATTGAAATTGATGGTATTGATGATGTTCAGATACTCTTTAGCCTTGCAGAAATGGTGTCTGCTCTAGACCCAGACTTTGTCTTTACTGAAGATGGCGATTCATTTGGCTTTCCCTATCTCGCTTACAGAGCCAAGGTAAACGATTGCAGCAATATCCTTGTCCTTGGTCGGGAGCCATCCAGAGCAATAACTACTAGAAAGTCAATCCAAGATGGAACAACCTATTTCTCTTACGGCAGGATGCATTACCGTCCTCCATCAACACAGCTCTTTGGCAGGGTGCATATCGACAAGTGCAACTCATTTATCCTTGATGAGTCAGGAATGGAGGGGCTTTGTGAAGTTGCCAGAATATGCAGAATGCCACTTCATAAGGCTTCACGCGCTACAATTGGACGCTGCATGAGCAGCCTTCAATGCTACCATGCATCGATAAATGACATCCTAATTCCGTGGAAATCGGCATTTGCAGAACACTTCAAGACCTATTCACAGCTATTTGTAGCAGACCGCGGCGGTATGATATTTGAGCCGCGGGTAGGTGTGCATGAGCAGGTTGGTGAGCTTGACTTTTCTTCGCTTTATCCAAGCATCATGTGTGCAAAGAACCTGTCAGGTGAGACGGTCCTATGCGCCTGTTGCACTGAATCAAAGCTGTGTGTGCCAGAGCTTGGCTGGCATATCTGCGAAAAAAAGATTGGTATTGTGCCACAATCACTTGAAATATTGCTTAAGAAGCGTGCACAATATAAGCAGTTACTAAAGCCTCCTCAGATAGATCCAAAAACAAAACAGGTCTATGAAGCAAGACAAGGATCACTCAAATGGATTTTGGTTACAAGCTTCGGTTACCTTGGATATAGCAATTCAAAGTTCGGCAATATTGATGCACATATTGCTACATGTGCCTTTGACAGACAAGTGCTCCTAAAAGCAGTCAGAGTTGCCGAATCCCGTGGCTTTAGAGTACTACATGGTATTGTTGATTCTATATGGGTGGTCAAGCAAGATGCTGCGCGAGAGGATTATCTGAAACTAAAGGAAGCAATAGAGCAGAATACAGGTTTTCCAATATCATTTGAAGGTATTTACAAATGGATTGCATTTATCCACTCCAAGAGGAGTAGTAGAAGTAAGCATACCCCGGTGCCGAATCGATACTTTGGTGTATTTGAAGATGACGACGACGACGGCAGCGGCCTAAAAGTAAGAGGCTTGGAGATGCGAAGGCGCGACAATCCTCCATTTTTTGACAAATTTCAAACAGAAGTTCTAAAAGTCATTGCCAAGGGCAATACAATCGAAGAAGTCAGGATGTTGATGCCTCAGGTCAAAGCTGTTCTTAACAAGTATGTGCAGTTATTGAAAGATCGAGAGGTTCCGCTTCAGGAACTTGTCTTTACAAAACAGCTATCCAAAAATTCTGACAGCTATGTTGTCAATACTATTGAAAACACTGCACTACGCCAACTAGCAGCGGAAGGCAGAATGTTGCGAGCGGGCGAAATCTTACAGTATATAATAACTGACTATTACAACAATAATAAGTCCTCTAGTAAGAGAGCAGCTCCATTTGAATTGGTTGACACTAAGACTACTCCTGGTGTTGCTTATGATGTCCAGAGGTATATAGAATTGCTAGTAGAAGTAGCTCATTCAGTTATTGAGCCTTTCAATTTTAATAGAAAAAATTTTCCGTGCAAAGCAGGTGAGTCTAGTAGGCAGTAGAACTAATAATTAGACTGCAGTGGTTATCTCATAGAATGCTCTGAAAAAGGAGATGTCCAACTTTTAAGTTAACTATTATATATGCTCCTTAAATATAGGAGCATATAACTCTGTGGTTAGAAGTCGGTTAATAAGGTAGTCTATACCAAACTCTCTTGTCCGCGTTTTCCGGACATGCAAACAGGAAAGTGTCATCTTCATCATCTTCACGGTTTCCGGATATCTTGACTCAATTTTCTAGCGAGTATTACGAGAGATCCTCATTGGGCTATTCGCAATTCTCAGCTATTTGCATTAAGCTAGAGGATTTTTGTCTCTCTCTCAATATTTCCATTCTTCTTTACTTATGTCATTCCACCATGAACGATATGGCCTTGCATCTTTGCCAATCTCTTCTTTTATTCTAAACTCAATTGGATAAAAGATATTCTCCATAGCATCAACTCCACCATCTGCGTACAACTCTTTGCCAATTTCTTGTACTCTGTGCCTCTTTGATTCAAAATCTAAAGCATTAGGATTTTGTATGCAATAAGTAATTAGGTCATAAAGTTCTTCTTCCAGATAAGCATCCAATTTTATTTTGCACTCCTTTTTTTGGTTAACCTGCTCTCTTAATTATATGGTAGCCAAATTCTGTCTTAACTGGCTCTTGTGTCATTTCCCCTTTCTTAAGCTTAAATGCTGCTTCTTCAAATGGTTTCACCATCATACCTCTTCCAAAAACCCCCAAATCCCCACCGCGTTTGCCACTTCCCTTGTCAGTAGATAATTCTCTTGCAAGGTTTGCAAAAGATTCACCTTTTTTTAATCTTTCTATTATTGCTACGGCTTCGCTTTGTTTTTTAACAAGTATATGAGAGCATTTAATTCTGTCAGCCATAAGTATCATCTAGCACCTGGTGATCAATAGAAATGTCAAATGGATAAATATTGCTATATATTGTCCAATTTTGGTATTTAGAGTAACCATTTTGTAGGATTAATTTTTCGCTCTGTAGAATTTATTTTATTAGATTCTCTGCCTCTCAGTCAAATCAATAGAGACACAGAATTAACCACTGATAATAATAATAACAACAACATGCAACAAATGGCTCCAAAATCAGCCAAAGAGGACTGAACGCAGAAACTTTCTATAGATCTGAGGCTTATAGTGAGAGAGCTAAAAGGAAAAATGCTAAAATTTTATATCAATCAGTATAGGAAGCTGTTATGCTATGGATAGAGTTCAGAAAGCAATTGTTATGTCACTGATTGCTACTTCTACTCTAGCATGGATTGCTTCGATTAATCAACCTGACATGATGGTTGCCATGACTACATATGACCCGTTGTCAATATCCCTCTTTACTGTCAGTTGGACAGCAGGGATGGCTGCAATGATGTTTCCAGCCATTACTCCAATGGTGTTGATGTATAATAGGTTTGTAATTAACACGAAGAATAATAGGGATAATCAAAGCCCAGTCACAATTCAAGAAGAACAACAGCACCATCAACAACGCGACAAGGCGATTTCATTCTTTCCCTCATTACGGGTAACTATCTTTGTGGGCAGCTATCTTTTAGTTTGGGCTGTCACGGGCGTTTCTCTGCTTCTTACATGGTCAGTGGTGATGAATAGTACTATAATGACAACAGGAAATTCTGTCATTATACAGTACCTGTATGGTTCTCTTCTCGTGATAGCAGGCGCTTACCAATTTACTCCATTGAAGAGAATATGCATAGGGTATTGTGAATCTCCAATGAGCTTTTTCATGCGTAGATGGAGAGGTGGGACATATGGTGCTGTGAACATGGGAGTTTACCATGGCCTATATTGTCTTGGTTGCTGCTGGGCGTACTTTCTTCTTATGGTAGCTCTTGGATGGATGAATCTACTTTGGATGGGTCTATTTGCTGGAATAATCTTTGGAGAAAAGGTGTGGTATAGAGGAATTTGGGTTGCAAGAGCTGCAGGCGTCGGACTGATCGTTGTTGGGATTTTGGTTGCAGCAGGAATGCTTCCATCTTTGGTATCATCAGCGACATCGATGACTGCTGAAGATGATGGAGGTGATGGTGTGACAACGATGACGATGATGAATGATGATGTAGATAATAATAATAATAATAATGACATGACTATGAGTAATTCAAGTCCCGAACCTTCTATGGACATTGGGCAGGGCTTTGGCAGATGAAGTGGATGCTATGGGTTTCAAGTGGGACTGGAAAGGGAGATCAAGCAAGCACATTCTATTTGACTGGAGTGGACCATAAACAAATCCCACACCGGAGTCGTTCAAGATTAAAAATCTAATAAGGCTAGATCTATGTTACTACTTCACTGTTGTCTCAAATTGCTATTTTGTTAATAGATGATATGTGTTTTATTTTTCATTGCACCATCACCTGACACAAATCAACTCGAAGAAAATAATAAAACAAAGCGATCGGCAGTAGAAGACTATGTGTATATACCATCATGGAGGTGTCTGTGAAGATTAACAGGCTTATGCGGAAGATCGGCAAAGGCTAATAAACTGACGGGTAGAGAAGATTTGCTATTCTTTAGCATTTACTAATAAAAAGAACGTCATTCCATTCATTTCGCAAGTTTAATTATGTCATTAGAAAATGACAAATAGTATGGCAAGTTCTTACAGCATAGGAGACTATCTAATTCATAGTCTTCACGGGCGCGGAATCAGACACATTTTTGGCGTTCCTGGAGATTACATCCTCAGCTTTTACGATAGACTAACTAAAAGTAAAATCTCTGTTGTAAATACATGCGATGAACAAGGAGCAGGATTTGCTGCAGATGCCTATGCACGAATTCGAGGATTGGGAGTTGTTTGCGTCACATATGGTGTTGGCGCGTTGAAGGTCATTAATACAACAGCTCAAGCCTATGCTGAAAAATCTCCTGTTGTTGTTATAAGTGGAGCTCCTGGGTTAAAAGAGCAAGTAAAGAATCCCATGCTTCATCATAAAGTACGAGATTTTGATACACAGAAGAAAATTTTTGATCAAATAACTGTTGCTTCTACAACATTAGTTGATCCTCAAACAGCTGCATATGAAATTCATAGAGTACTCACTGCAGCCTTGCGCTTCAAACGTCCCATCTACATTGAACTGCCACGAGACATTGTATATACATCCATCATAGGTCAGTACCGGCATCCGCTTGATATTGGGCAATCTGAGAAGAGTGATCCAAATGCGCTTAGAGAAGCAATTATAGAAGCAAGCAATATGATAGGCGCAGCCAAGAGACCAGTCATTATTGCAGGAGAAGAGATTCATAGATTTGAGTTGCAGGATAAGCTTTTGGCTTTCATAAACAACACACAGATACCTGTTGCGGCGACAATTTTGAGCAAATCTGTAATAAGTGAGCTTCACCCCCTGTTTATTGGAATCTATGAAGGAGCAGTCGGCCAGGAAAAAGCACGTCAATATATTGAATCTAGTGATTGCCTGATTATACTAGGGGCAACATTGAGCGACATGACACTTGGCATGTTTACTGCACAAATCGATCAGAATAGGATCATCTATGTTAGTGCAGAAAAGCTATCTGTGATGTATCACCATTACGACAATATAGATATTCGAGATTTTTTTGATGCTTTGATTGATGCACATATAGCAAGGAAGGAGTTCAATATGAATAATTCTTCTTCTTCTTTTTCCTCTTCTATTACAGCCAATACTGACGCGCCGTTGACAATAACATCAAAAACCGTTCCAAAATCCACAGATGGAAAAAAGAAGATTACAGTCAAATATGTATTTGAATATCTAAATTCATGCCTGACCGATGACATGATAGTACTTGCCGATGTTGGTGATGCTTTGTTTGCAGGTGCCGATCTGATTATACATGGGAATACAAAATTTCTTTCACCAGCTTATTATGCGTCATTAGGCTTTGCAGTACCAGCTAGTATAGGTGTTCAGCTTGCAGATCGAACTCTGCGCCCCTTAGTCATAGTAGGAGACGGTGCGTTTCAAATGACAGGTATGGAGCTGTCGACTGCCATTAGATATGACCTGAATCCAATTGTTGTTGTCTTAAATAATGGAATATATCTTACAGAACAACTGATGCTAGAAGGTGACTTTAATAATTTGCAGCCTTGGAAATATTCCAATATTCCCCAAGTTATTGGTGGCGGGCGAGGTTTTCATATAGAGACTGAAGATCAATTCAACAATGCAATTTCTGAAGCCCTTAATTTTAGGAATACCTTTAGCATTTTAGATGTGCATTTGGAACGAAATGACAGATCACCTGCATTGGATAGGCTAACTAAAAATATAGCAAAACGATTTCACCATCATCAACATCATAACGTATTACGCTAACCAGCTGTTAAAAATACGCGGGAATATCTGCCATTGTGGCGGAGAGCTTTGCAAGAATGTTTTGTCGCAATGCATTCACGATAGGGCTACCTGCTCCTGAAATACCAGGAATAAAAGGCCTCCTAGTACAACGCGACCAACTCTTTGTTAGTTTGGGAGAGTTTAGTGTGACAAACACTAGGGAGCAAGTTAGAACCTCTCTAATCACGTTCGTAGGTTTTGATGTCAGGCGCAGCGCAACCAGAGAAAGTTAGACGATTCAACTATCGGTTTTTTAGTATTATAGTAGTATACTAAAATGAATTTTGATGTGTATATTAAATTTTTTCTTGACAGTTAAAGGGAGTGATTTTATATAATGATGACTATTGATACTGATTTATTGGTACTCGGTAAGAAAAATCTACATTATTTTTCAGGGGATGAAAAGAAACAAGAGAAGTATCAGGGGAAATTCACAAATGACGAGTTTGATATACACGAGATAATAGATGCAAACACATCGCAGGAACAGGAAGTATATTATGTTACTTTTAAGAAGGGATGCAGAACAAGGCCGCACATTCATGCAACGGACCAGACACTGGTTGCAGTCAAAGGAAGGGGAATTGTTGTCCTTGTAGATAAAATTGAAATCAATAGTGATGGCAAGAGCGCCGTTATAAAACAACCACCTGAGAAATCGTCTTCTTCATTAATCGAGTTATCTGAAGGAGATGTAGTCTGTGTACCTGCAGGCACATTGCATTGGCATGGCGCTTTCGAGAACAATAGTAATGAATCAGACCTTTTCTCCCATTTGGCCATAAGGAAGAGAACCGATGAAGAAACCATTTGGTTCTGAAAGAAAGTTTTTACAAATTATAAAATACAGGTCAAATTTCATCTTTGTGAAATTGTATTGTGCAAGTAATAGGTTGGGAAAAGCTATACAATATACTGGGGCTAGTTGAAATTATTGTGCTTACTTCTGGCAATTATCATATTTTTCATTTTATGATTAAAGCATTGAATCTTTCTATAACCCAAATTTAAATGGGCCCCAAATGTCCCTAAGATTAAATATTGTCAATGAAGCAGATGGGATGCTACATCTCATTATTAATATTCTTTCATTGTTCTCAAATTTTTTTACTGGAATCTCTAAACCACGCTACTGTCCAATTCAGAGGGATCTTGATCTTAATACTATTGTGTATTAAAAAAGAGTAGCAACAGGCATGATATAATTCCAATAATCCAAAGTCTTAAAATTTGATAGATGATGATATCTCAGAGTACTTTCGGTCAGCATCGTCTGCTTTGAAGTCATTGAATGTCACTAACCTATCTCCTATTTTAACTCCCTTCTCTTGTACAAAGCCAGCATTCACTTCCAAAACGTATTGGGCAGGTTCTTTTGAGGGATAGGTTGGACATTCTTCTTGTTTACAGGGAGGGACATTTTCCTTAATGTCTATAATTTTGGAGCTACTGTCGACGAATATCATATCTAATGGGATTAAAGTATTTTTCATCCAAAATCTTCTAATCTCCTCGTCGTCAAATGCAAACAGCATGCCTGCGTTCCAGGGCAAATGTTTTCTAAACATAAGACCTCTGGCAAACTCCTCCCGATCATCTGGAACTTCAACAAATATGCGGCCAATAACAGACGAATTATTATTATTGGTGTTGTTGTTGTTTTCAGTTCGTACTATTTCCATGTCTGGTTTTCTTGCAACTATTTGATGCGGTCCTGCCCCTCCTGCAGAGATTGTAGATGTGACGTTGCTACTTGTAGTATTGATAACGTAGATATCGTTCTCCCTCATGTTGCTAACATAAGCCAAATCGCCGCCATCTGCACTAAATGCAATTCCATAAGGTCCGTTGCCAACAGGAATTTCATTTACTACTTTTTCTGCGTCGACTACTGATACTGTGTTAGAGTCCATATTTGATACATAAGCAAGTGTCTGATCGGGATTTAATGCGACATATTCAGGACTGTCACCAACGGGGATAGATTTGATAATTTCGTGTTTACGTGAGTCGATGACTGACAGCGTATCGCTTCCAGTGTTTGCAACGAATAGAATTGCGCCTTGATTAGTAAAGGAAGGACGATGAGGCATACTCCCAGAATCTATTTCCTTTATCACCCTTTTTTGTTCCAAATCAACTACTGAGATAGGTCCTGCTAAGCTGGTGACATATAGCACTTGTCCATCAGGTCTCACTTCCATGTATTGGGGTTTAGAGCCAACATCTATTTCATCTATGAGAGTTCCATTTACGTCCATCACTAGTATCCTTCCTTCAAGTACGTCACTGGCATACATAGTACCGTTGAAGATTGCAATATCTTGAATAGAAACCTCTGTAGGTATCTCCTTAATGAGCTCGTTGGTTGTAGTATTCAGCATAAAAATAGTTCCAGAATCTCCATCTGATGTGAGTATATAAAGTGTCATTTGATCATCTGAGAGTTTGATATTATGAATCGTTCCATCAACTGTAATATTTCTCAAAATTGCGTTTGTTGCAAGGTCTATGACAGATATCGCGTTAGAATTTGAGTATTGTACATACAATACTCCTGCCAAGGAATCTGCCATTGAGCTGTCAGCTGAACTAAAAACACTAACTGTAGGTAATAAGGAATAGGCTTGCATGAAAGTTGAGTTATTAGCCATAAGGGCTGCTGCTGCTGCTACTATTGTTAATATAACGAAAATCGCTTCAATCAATACCAGAACCTCTTTCATCCGATACTATCATCGACCTGCGCTCCACGTCCGTAATTTCTAGATTTCTTATAGTTGCTGGCTGGCGAGTATTCGAATAGCCTGCTTGAATTCTTCCTCTGAAAGAGGCGGGATATCCGCAATCTTTAGGTTTTCTTCAACGTGTTCGGCCTTTTTCTGCCCAATGAGAGGTGCGATGACTGATGGACTTGATCGAATTATCTGCAGCAGTTTGGCCACAGGATCACTGACATTTCCATAATTAGGAATCTGGCTACGTAGAAGCCTTCCCTGAAAGAGAGGTATGCTAGTAAATACGCCAATGTTGAGTTTTGCTGCCGCTTGCAGAATTGTAAGATTTTCCTCAGAACCTACAGACTGGTTCCTAAGCAAAAGTGCCTCGCTGTATGCAAGATTATACGGAAGCTGGATAAATCTAAAACCGTGGTCCGGGCCTCCGCTGCTCTCTGCGCTCTTGACTGCTTGCTCAAGCGAGAGGTATTCTGGACTCTCTTTGGGAACTCTAAAGCAGGTCCATGTTGCCATGCCATAGTAACGAATCTTGTTTTTGGCTCGATATTGTTCATATACTTCAAACGCCTTTACAAGCTTCTCCATAAACTGGTCCCTGCTTACATCCTGATACCAACTTTCAAAGGCGTTGTGAATGTAAACTAGGTCAATGGTAGAAATGTGCATGTTCATAAGTGACTTCTCAATGCACTTGGCAAGGTAGTTAGGCTTCATTACATTGTAGCCAGAGCTGATGTCGTCGGCGCTTATTACCTCAGTCTGAATATACATTCTGTGGATGTATTCCATTACGTCGATGTTTGGGTAGTCACCGTCATTCGTGATATATCCATTCTTGGTAGACACAAAAACCTTATCTCGTGAAATTATCCTATCGTTTACAAGACGTAAAAGTGCTCTGCCAATGCTCTTTTCGGACCTCATAGCACGGTAATTTATGGCAGTATCGATGACATTGACCGCGCCAGACTTGACTGACTGGTACACGGCATTCTCAACGGCCTGATCATCCTCCTCACTTAGCTGACCCAGGTATGTGCCCATGCCTATGCTTGATAGGTGCAGGTTGTCAAAAGCCTTAAAGTGGCTTCTCGGCCTTCTCTGTGAGGCGGCATACTCAGCATATTCCTTTGTACCCTGTGCCGTAGCATAACCCTCAAGTATTTGGTATGGTGCGGAGGATGATGACGGCGATGACGAAGACGACAACAGTTTACATATAGTAACATGCAAAATAATAACGGATCGAATCTACTTCTCATTAGTCAATAGGAACCTAGGTTTTATCTTTTTTTGCCACGATATTTTCAAGAGAAAACCTATCATCAAATCAATCTACGGAAAAAATCTCAAGAGTATACATTATTCTTAACTATAGAATAAAGCTAATAGCCAGCAAAAAACCAGTAATTCGAGAGTATGTTACGGCTGAAGCCATTGCAGGCACTACCTTTTCAATACTTTCCGGTTCTTTTCTCAATGACAACATTGATTTTATAGCAAGTGGTATCGATGCAAAACTGATCAGCGAATAGATTGTCGTAAAGCCTAGAAAAATACCTCCGGCGATCAAGGCATAAGCAGCAATGATAAATATCGGAAATATAGCTGAAGCGGTTTTCCTTCCGAGAATTATCACTAAGGTGCGACGTCCTTTTGATCTATCTGCTTCATAATCCGGAAATGAATTGATAAAGAGTACTGTTGCAGATAGGATACCAACTATTACTCCACCATATAGAGCAGCCGGCTCTAATACAGCATTTTGGACGTAAAGCGTTCCAAGTACGATCATTGCTCCCTTGATAGCAACAAAGAGCTCACCCAAACCAGCATTTACAATTCTTGTTGAGTAAAAGTAGATGGCAAGGACTGCAAAGATAAGTATTATCGCTATTGTTATCCCGCGTATTGCGACAAAATATGCCCCTATGGACGCACCAAGGATCAGAAATATTATACCAGCTATGTATACAGCTCGAGGCGTCAGTAGATTTTCAGGAAGAACTCCTGTTCCCCCACTGAACTTTGTTCTTCTCGTTGTGCTATCGATACCTCGCTTATGATCCCAGTAGTCATTGAGAAGATCAACACTTGCATGCAAAAAAACCACGCCGATATACGTAAGTACGGCATATAGTGGGTCTATGGTGCCATATTTCCAGTAAGCAATCGCGAGGCCGTTACTGACTGCAATTACTGACGCTAGCAGGAATCGGATTCGAATAGCTCGTAGCCAGATAGATAGCACTTATCTCCTGCCATATATAGAGGAGCTTATTAGTATGTTTTTGAAATCATTGAGAGACACACCGATAATAGGTTATACCATTTATCGTTACATCCTCTATCCTAAAGCTTTTCCTCTTGCCTGCTATAGTGCTTGCAAGATCAGATAATCCTAACTTGAGCATGGCATTATTTACGTTGGATTCTGCAATACCGGTTGCCTGGGCTATCTCCTTGGCAGAATACCCTTTGTCCGAGTTTCTACATAAGAATTGCGTTATAATTGATCCAACGTCTTTGTGGGCATCAAACTCTGCGGCGTCTATAGGCATATTATAATCTGCCACCACCAATAACTTCTATAAAACTACGGCTCTATTACGCCCGTGCTTTCAAGGGGCTTGCGGCCCATAAAGCCCTCATCTTTTCCGTGCCAGAACTTGATCTTGTTTTCACCTACTTTCCAACATAGCCAGACCTCTTCATCAAATCTCCTTGAGGGGAAATCAAGCAAGCCTTCATCTACGCTTTTTATTACTACCCCTGTCGCCTCGAGCTGTTCTATTGCCCTGTATAGGTCGGTGACAGCCGTATTAAGCTCTTGTTTTTTGTTGATAAAACCTTCAAAAGCACTGCCCGAGTCGATTATGGTCTGAATCTCTTCTTGCAAAGCTACAACATGATTCTTTTGCATTATGATATTTTCAAATAACCGCTTGACCTTAGGCAGTGCCTTATCAGCAGTCTGTGGCGTATACAAAGTAAACATTAACGAGATTTCGTTCATTTTTTAGATAATTTATGCTTTTAGCACCTGATGAGGGAATGGCATACAATTTTTAAGATCATGTTGTATCCTTTATCATATTCGATTTGTAATCTCTTCGTTGCTCTTGAGGCGAGAATAAAAGAAGATACGCTTATTGCTGTGGATCCAACCCAATTCTATCACAGACAAAAGCAGTCAAATTCACTGATGACAATCACATAAATCAAAGCGTAGAGGATAGATGAATTATATGCCTAATCTATGCAGACCAAAGCGCTTTAGAGCTTGTCAAGCTTTTGCGCATTTTTAAATAATTCTAGAGGAAGAGGGACACCCCTCCCTCCCTCTCTTGAAGGTGTTGCAAGTCTTAAAAAGAACTGCCTATTTGTTTCCTTTCATGGTAGAACCGACGCTTGAAACAGAAAAGGCAATGCCAGAAAGCATCAAGGCCAACGAAGACCAAGAAATTTCAGTTCCGTTCTTAGAAGAGGAGATAGAGTGTCCTCGCTGTCATGATAATATGATGCTTTGTTCTGACTTTGACCACCTGTATTATGTCTGCGAAGTATGCGACTTTTGCTTGTATACAATAAAGAAATCAGCATCATGAAAAGAAATTATTAGGCGCTGTAATCGGTAACTACTGATTAATTAATTGATTATAAATCGTCATAAATTGGATAGATTCCACAAGAGTAAATCATCTAGATTAATTCTTTCTACACTTGAGGTTGCAATCGACAGCGTGAGGCCTGCTCGGCTCATAAAGCATGCTATAGAATTCAGCAATAGCAAACTGACAGTCCGTGACATTTACGGTAACGTCGCAAAGATTGGAGAGTTTGACCGCGTATACGTTGTCGGTGCCGGTAAGGCAACACTCGGCATGGCCTATGCTGTTTGCTCTGTCTTCGATGATAAGATTGCTGCTGGTGCGATTACTGTTCCCCACGGGATCAAAGCAAAGGAGATCAACAGAGTTCTGATAACTGAGGCCTCACATCCGATCCCTGACAAGGCAGGAATAAAGGGCACAAGAAATATTCTCTCGATTTTGAGAAAGGCTGATCAGAATGATCTTGTAATTTTCCTAATCTCAGGTGGCGGGTCCGCACTAATGCCCCTGCCTCCATCAGGCATCTCCTTAGCCGACAAGCAAAAAACTACAAACTCGCTCCTTCGCTCTGGAGCATCAATTCAGGAGATAAATACTGTGCGAAAGCATCTGTCGGCTGTCAAGGGAGGCCAGCTCCTCAGACATGTGAACCAATCATGCCCCTTGCTGTCACTGATCATCTCTGACGTCATAGGAGATGACCTCGGAATGATTGCTTCAGGCCCTACCTGTCCTGATAGCTCGACTTTTATGGATGCCTTGAATATTTTGAGAAAATACCGCATAAAGGGTCCTACTGCTGCTATCCAATATGTTGCCAAAGGTGCCAAGGGTAAGATCAAAGAAACGCCCAAGCCACAAGATAAACTGTTTTCTCGCATACATAATGTGCTAATTGGGAACAATGCTATCGCATGCAAAGCAGCAGTAAGCTACCTCAAAGAGCGCGGCGTGCAAGCAATAAATCTTGGATCAGAATTTGATGGCGAGGCTAAGGAATTTGGAACGTTTCTGGCGCAGCGTGCGTTAGGCCTCGGATGTAAGCGTCTTGCAATAGTGGCTGGAGGCGAGACAACTGTCAATCTAGGCAGACGTAAAAACGGTCTTGGAGGGAGGAACCAGGAAGCGGCGCTTTCATGTTTGACTGGACTTGATCGAGGAGATGTTGCAATAGGATGCATGGGAACAGACGGAATGGATGGCAACTCTGATGCAGCTGGCGCGCTCGTGTCTCCAAAGACAATAATGCTTGCCAAAAAGATGAACCTCGAGAAATATCTTAACATGCACGATAGTTATCACGCGTTCAAAAAATTGAATTCACTTATCTTCACTGGTTTTACTGGCACCAATGTAAACGATATTGCTATCATGTGTCCTGAATTAAAGGAGGACCTTCTCTCTATTTAGCATATGTAGCAATAGTAGCCGATGCAGCCACCAGTTTTCTCTCTCTCCCCATTCCCCCTTTCCAGTACAGCAATGGATCTTACACTAGAAGGACCACATGCAGCTCTCGCTTCTGAACTTCACAAAAGGGAGTGTATTATTAACTCCACAGCCCAAGAAATGCAATAAGGTGTCTCAAACCAGCAGCGAGGTTGACAACTGACAATAGTTCCAAAATATTATTACTGCAAGAAAAAGAATTGTGCCAAGCCAGTTTTTTACAGTTGCGAGCAGAGGATTATGACATCATTGATTGAAGCAAAGTGGATTCTTGAGACATCGTTAGCATCTTACACGTATATCGCTCGCTACTACGTTGATATTATGACAGTCATCAGTTCTAACCAAAAGCGATCCATCATTCTTTACATCTACAGCTATGCCTCGAATGATTCTATTGTTCTGCATCAATGCAACCTTTTGATGTAATATATCAGAGTTTTTCTTCCACTCCTCTATAATTGTGCAAGGAGCGCAGCGTTTCAGCTTCATATAATAATATTCAAGTCTCTCAAGGATCACCTTTGTCAACTCCAGTGTGTTAGTGTCATGCCCGAGTTCATCACTTAATGAAGTGATCTTGACACCCTTTTCAAGATTTGAAGAAATCGCCAACGAGTCAACATTTGCGTTTATTCCAATCCCTATGACAGCGTAGTTGATCCCCTCTGCCTCCATGCTTATGTCAATGAGAATGCCTGCTACTTTTTTACCACATATCGTGACGTCATTTGGCCATCTAAGCTTGGGATCAAGTTGTGTGGTTTTTTTGATTGCATCATATACTGCGAGGGCGGCAGTAAAAGAAAGGAGCGTGATCTTGGAAGTGGAAATTCTAGGTCTTAAGACAACTGATAGCCATATGCCTCCCTTGGGCGATACCCACTTCCGGTTTTGCCTGCCACGTCCGCTCTTTTGTTGCCCTGCAATAACCACTATACCATCGGAACTTGGATTTTCCTCAGCAAGCAAGATTGCAAGGTTCTGAGTTGAATGAGTAGTCAGCCGGTAGATTATTTTATCCTTACCTACAAATAAAGTGTCGAGTACATTTCTAAGCTCCCATGGTAGAGGAAGGTTCGTCACATCGGCAATTCTATAACCCTTCCTGTGCCTAGACTCAATATTGTAACCGAATTTGCGTAGGATCTTTATCCGCTTTGAGATTCCGCTTGTTGAAATGCCTATCTCCTTTGCTAGGGTTTTCCCTGATATGTACCCTTTTTGCAACCTGAGCAAGGAGAGGAGATGCTCTTCTGATTGCATTATGTTTTAGTGAGCATAACCGGCTATAATATAATAATCAAATTTATTCTATCATCTTGTCTGCTAAGTTGCTTCAATCATAATTTATATCGTCAGGAAATCTCTTTATTATGTGAGAAATCGTAGCAGACCAGATATCATGGCCATTATTCTAGAGTCTGCTAACGGTGGGATATCAAAGACAAAGCTACTCACTCGCGCTAATCTTACCACTGGACAGCTTAGACAGTATCTTGATGTTCTTGTCACAAAAAACTTAGTAGTGCAACTGGCTGACGAAGAGGAGAGACACTTGGCTTACCGGACCACAGAAAAAGGCATAAGATACCTATCAATCTATTCTACACTAAAAAGCATAGCGATCTTCCCACACGAAGAAGACTAACCGCTTATTGTGGTATTGTTCCATTTGTAATAGACAGTGCCCCCTCTACACGTTGAGTAGATGTCACATTTACCTTCTTTAAATGAACTAGTAATTTCAAGCTCCGTCAGCAATAGTTCAATTTCATAATCTCACCTTTTTGGCGCAAGTAAATTCAGGATCTCTTCCCTTGAGTACATCTTTGAAGGCTCCTGAAGTAATATATTTTGTATTTCCTGCATCAGCTCTGTTGACGTCAAGTCAATCACTTTTTCTTTGTCCTTGCCGATACTATAGACAATACATCACGGTCCTTTAACTGGTAGTTCACAGGCAACCTAATGCCGTCCCTGCCGTCAAGAGCATAAATTACTCCCTTTGCCAGCTCAGTGTGGATCTCCCTTGCAAGATCCTCGACAGTAGATCCTGACCTCATCAGGTATACATCTGGCAGCACATTCCCATGTTTGTCTGAGAATTTTTGGATGTCCGCAACGGGGTAGACAGCATTCATCTTGAGCAACTTGAAGACGGCCACATTTATTGCAAACTGTACTCCCGTGCGCATGTATTCGCCTAAAATATCCTTCCGTATGAAGTTAAGTGCCCACTTTTGCTTGTCATTGAGCTTTGTCTGATCATTTATTTCAAAGCGTTCATCGCCGGGAATGTATCGAATGATCCCCTTGCTTTCTGCGCGCCTGAGTGTAAGTTCTGCATCAGCACTTGCGGGTATAATTATAACGTCACGGTATTCTTCGTGTAGACGCTTAAAGTTTTCCGTAGCTGTAGGAAGGTCGACTTTGTTTGCAACTATCAGCGTGGGCTTCGAAATGTCCCGTAGGCTCCAGCAAAAGTCCTTGCTCTCCTGTATCCCAAAGTTGTCAAACATAGTCTCAGTCAGATTGTTCTGCGTAAGGGCAAGCTTGACATGATCTTCTTTTACCCCAATGCCCCGGAAGACCTCTGTTATGGCAGCAACAGTGTTCATACCTGAGCCTATGGCACGTGATATCTTGTCCCTATTTGCCTCAAGCAGCTTTAGGTACCACATGACAAGCTCCTCCTCAATGTCTGCAACATCTGCAATTGGGTCGCCTGTGCCAGGCTCCGCAATCTTGCCCGATGCGTCAATACTGCCCGATGCATCAACGATATGCAGCAAAGCATCTGATTGTGCTGCTACTGTGAGGAATTGATTGCCAAGTCCCTTGCCTTCCCATGCACCCTTGATCAGTCCAGGCAGGTCGACAAGTTCAACTGGGATAAAGCGCCAGCCATCTATACAATCAGAGTTCTTGGGATTATCCCGCAGGTTAAACTCCTTGTGAACACAATGTGTTATTGCATGAGCGTTGCCCAATGCAGGCTTCTTTGTGGTGAATGGATAATTGGATATGTCTGCAGACAGCAATGTGGCGGAATTGAAGAACGTCGTTTTGCCTGTATTTGTCTTACCGATCAGGCCTATCTTGATCATGGCTTTTCATTCTATTATTATTTATATATACACTATGCTCAGTGGACATGGTGACAGACACTTGTGAGGTATCCCACTAAACCTAGAAAGCCTCCAAGCAGCGAAAGGTAGATAAAGAAATCCTTCTTTTCAGCCAATGAAGATTTTCTCTGCTTATATGCTGGAATTGAGACCTGCATATCCCGTATTACTATAGTAGTGCTAACGGATAAGATTTGCTGCTCGCTTATTTAGCAACCAATATTTATAACCTCTACTTCTCCAGCCTTCTGAGAGCCATCTTGATCTCATCAGAGCGCCAGGACATTTCACTTATCTGGTCTGCAGTAAAGTCAGACTCCCATCTGTCCAAGACAGTCTTGCAGATTTCTACAGCGTTATATAGCAGCGCCCAATATGGATGATGCTCTGCAGTTGTGTATGCTAGTTCCATTACCTCTTCTAAACCAGAAGATGCCCGATTGATATAGTGAGAACCTTCACCATAGAGTCTAACAATGCTGCCGTCTCTATCGACACTTACTTTGAAAAAGATATTTTGCTTGTGAAGCTCTTCGAGAACACCTTTGAGCCCCTCTAAAAGCTTTTCTATACCTGACATACGATAATATCATATCATCAAACGTATAATTTAATTCAGTCATCAAAAAGCCTCCTGTGCTCTGCCATCATACATCTGTTGTAGACTGTAGAAATATTCCTTTCTTTAGCCACTTTCTCCGCTTCCTTGCTGTAGATACCCTCCTGCATCCAGATCACCTTGATGCCATCCTTGTTTATAGCATCTTGAACCACAGAGGGCACATCTTCTGAACGTCTAAAAATATCGACGATATCTATTTTGTCTGGTACGCTGCTGACAGTAGGATATGACCTGCGCCCCAAGATTTCTGTCGCAGTAGGGTTAACAGGAATAACATTGTAGCCATGATCAATCAGGTACTTCGGGACATAATGTGCCGCCTTGTCCTCATTTTTTGACATTCCTACCACCGCGATGTTTTTCAACGTATAGAATTTCTTTATTTCGTCATCTGAGTGAGAGTCTTTTTCCATGTGATAAATTTCATTTGCACATTATTTAAACAAACTAAGAGCCGATCATGCCAGGCAACTTCCAGGGGGTTCGATAGGGTTGTACTATCTGAATGCTTGGCTTGGCAGTGACTGTCACCTGATCGAGCTGTACACCCTCAGGGGGTGAAAGCGTTAGCGTCTCGCCTGGTTGCAGAACGTCTATTGTAGGCTCCTCTCTATTGCTTCCATAATTGACAAGCACATCTGTAAGAGGCAACCTGCCAATATTCTTTATCACTACCCGAGCATTTGTAAAGAGTGACTGCTCGTCCTTGAGAGCATCTACGCTCAGGTCATAATCTTTTGTTGGGAGAGAGGAAGCAAACATTGCGATGAGGGCGACTGCAACTATACCGGCCGCTATTATCACAATAATTGCCATGCGCATTACAAAAGATTCAGTTTGAAAATATTTAAGCTATTATTCGCCTTTCATCTGTATCCTTGACTTAAACACTGGGCGTATTCCAAGCGACGCATAATTACCTGTAGAGCAGGTAAAGCATAGCTCTTGCTCCGGCATTCCTATTGCCCTTGCCAGATTGGCGGTATCGTTATATGCGACATAATCCGCCCCTATTAGCTGTGCAACATGTGATCCTATTTTGTTGCTTGAATCTCCGCTAGTGCCATGCTGGAACGCTATTAATTCCTCCTGAGATGGAAAGTCGATGCCAGCATAGCATGGATAACGAATAGGTGGGTATGTAACTACAACGCTCACTCTTTTTGCCCCTGCCATCCTAAGCGTTCTGACTATCTCGGCGGAGCTTGTGCCTCTTACGATGCTGTCGTCTACAATAACAACGTCCTTATATTCAACCACCTCTGGGATAGGGATTATACCCTTGTTTATCTCGAGTCTGTTGTTTTGATATGGCTCGATAAAGCTGCGCATAGAGCCTTTCTTGCTGTATCTATCCTTTAGCAGCCCTTCTTCAAATGGGAGACCGAGCTCCTGTGCATATCCCAAAGCTGCTGGTCGTGCCGAATCAGGGACTGGGACTACAACATCTGCATTTGTCAAAGGAAATTTCTTTGCAAGGAACTGTCCTATCCTCTTCCGTGCGGCATAAATGTTGATTCCCTCCATTATGCTGGATGGATGCGCAAAATATGTATATTCAAATGCACAGTGCGCATGCGATCGTTCATTGGCAAAATGCTGCGAAGTCAAACCACCCTTACTTATCTTCAAGAGCTCGCCCGGCTCTACATCCCGCGTCAGCTGAGCTCCGACTGCTGCAAGTGCACATGACTCTGAAGCGACAATGTAGGTGTTGGTTTCTCTATGATATCCAAGGACTAGCGGGCGGAAACCACGTGCATCTCGGGCTGCATACACAGAACCCTCATCTGTTAGAAATGTAAAGCAGAAGGAGCCGACCATTTCTCCTTTCAAAATGTGCATAGCCTCTGCCATGTCCCCTTTGTCAGCTAAATGTATGAGAAGGCGCTGGGCTGCCACCAGAGTGTCACTCATTGTTTGTGGCGTGAAGGTGCAACCACCAACCATGCCTGATAGCTCTTCGACATTGGCAATTGTGCCATTATGTGCAACACAAAGATCTTTAACTCTGAGAGGCTGTGCGTTTTCAATTGTGCTCTTGCCAAGGGTGGAATAGCGGACATGTCCGATGGCCGTGTGGGACTTGTATTTTTTGATCACCCTCGGGAACTCTGAGGCTGCGGAAGAGACGAGCCCAAGCCTTCTGAATGGCGGCTTGCCCGGCACTGCAATACCCCATGCTTCCTGTCCGCGATGTTGTAGAGCTCGTAACGAGTCTATGACAAAAGGTATGACATTACGTCCGTCAAGAGAAAAGATCCCAATTACACCACAGTTTTCATGGACCAACGCCTCCACCCCGAGATACAGTAGATTGAGCATTAAGCTATTAAAAATATATCTTCTTCATGATTGCAATGTCTTTTCAAGAAAGTCAAAGTTTGACTGCAACTGCTTCAAAGAGAGTCTGATCACGTGCCTTTTGCCTTTGATAAATTCAATCTCGGTAGGTATGGTGTTGCCGATCTCTGCAAAGCTCACACCTCTACCTGACAGTATTTTGCAGACAGCCTCAGGATCCTTTGTGGCAATGATATAGCGGGATTGAGTTTCAGAGAATAGTATCTCGTCTATTTGTTTGCAAGAGTTTGGAACAGAGTCAAGCTGAACTTTGAACCCGACTGAGCCAGCCATCGCCATTTCAGCAAGTGCAACTGCAATGCCACCCTTTGAGCAATCATGGGCAGACCTTGCAAGGCCAGTTTTTGCGAGGTTGAGCACGGCATTCCTATTCTGCCTATCTGCTTTCAAATTAACCTGTGGAACGGTCCCGCCTGTTATCTTATGAAAATACTCATAGTACTCGGAACCTCCCATTTCAGGGAAAGTATGTCCAATGATAAAGATTGACTCATCAGATGAGAGTGCCATTTGAGTAATAAACGATTCACTTTCGAGTAGCCCAAGTGTACCTATGACAGGAGACGGCTTGATTGGACCTTTAGCAGTTTGGTTGTAAAAGCTCACCTTGCCTCCGACTACTGGAACCTCCATGAACATGCAATAATCTACTATGGCGTTTACCGTCTGAACAAACGTCCAGTAAATCTCTGGGTCTTCTGGACTTGCAAATTGCAGGTGATCTACTACGCCAATGGGTTCAGCGCCTGTACAGACAATATTTCTGAATCCTTCTGACAGACATCCAAGCGTTCCTTGGTAGGGGTCAAGATAACAGTGCTTTGAATTGCCATCAAGCTTAACAGCAACAAACTTGCCATTATCAAGCCTCATCACTGCTGCATCACCTGCTCCTGGCTTGATTACTGTTCTTATTCCCACTTCATGGTCGTATTGTTGATAGACCCATCGCTTGCTCGCTATCGTAGGATTAGCCGAGAGCGAGAGTAAGACCTCCTCAAGGTTTGAGGGCTCAACTGGCGCCTTAACTCTTTTCATCTTATCTATATAACTAGGCCGCTTCGCCATCCTATCTGCAAGCGGCGCGTGAGCAACCAAATGCGAAGGCATCTGCATGACTACATTGCCTGAATGCCTGACTACCAGGTCCTGATGTTGTTGGATTGTGCCAATGATAGAATATTTGATTCCGTACTTACTAAGAATTGACTGCAGCATAGACAGTCTCGGTTTGTCAGTAACGTAGAGCATACGCTCCTGTGATTCCGATATCATGAGCTCATTTGGCATCATCTGACTTTCTCTTGTATGGATCTTTGTCAGCTCTATGTCAAAGCCCCTGCCAAGATTGTCTGATGTCTCAGACAGACAGCAGGAGAGTCCACCCCCTCCCAAGTCTTTGATGCACTTGAGACATCCATGTTTTACTGCTTCCATAGTTGCCTCCAACAACAATTTTTCAAGGAACGGATCTGGAATCTGTACGGCTGACCTGTTTTCCTCTTCAAGTGTCTTTGAGGCAAAGGAGGCGCCCCGTATGCCATCCCGGCCTGTCGGGCCACCGGCAAGTACTATTGTGTCATATGCTTGGGCCTTGTTGGTGATGATGTCTTCTTTTCTACCAAAGCCTATTGCTGCGACGTCGACCAAACAATAATCCTGAAATGAAGCGTCAAACTCAATTTCACCTCCAACCGTTGGAATTCCTATGCAGTTTCCATAATCTGCAATACCCTTTACTACATTTTTAAAGAGCCACTTTGATTTCGCAGCAGAGTAATTATTATTTTCGTCTATTATTGGCGCAAACCTCAAGGCATCAAGAACAGCAATTGGGCGAGTTCCCATCGCCATGATGTCACGTATTACCCCTCCCACGCCTGTTGCAGCTCCACCAAATGGCTCTATGGCTGAAGGATGATTGTGACTCTCAATGTGGACCGTCAAGACGTAGCCATCCCCAACATCAAGCACGCCGGCGTCATAGCCGGGGCCAACTACTACATGCTTGCCCTTTGTTGGCAACAACTGCAAATATTTTTTAGATGACTTGTATGAACAATGCTCTGACCATTGAGCGCCCACCACGTCCTGTTCGATCTCGTTTGCCTTCCGTTTTAGTTCTTTTTCAAGATAATTAAGCTCCTTCTTCGTGAGGGCGTCCATCTCTATGCTATCGCCTTTTGCTTTAGGTTTGAGACAAGCGACCGGAAAATTGTAACGGCCTCACAACTGCTTTTTCTATTGCGGTCGAGGTTGAGGATTCTTTCACTTGACCTCTCTGGATGGGGCATCATACCCATCACATTGCCCTCCTGATTGCATATCGCAGCAATGAGATCAGTCGACCCGTTAGGGTTTTCGCTTCCATATCGCAGAACAATCTGATTCTTTTTCTTCAGATCTTTCAATATCTTGCTGTCAGCGACATAGCGTCCATCGCCATGGGCAATAGGGATACCAAATGTCTGTTTGAGTGAAAACTGACTTGTGAAGGGTGTCTTGTTGTTTGTAACTTGCACAGTTGTCCATCTACAGACAAAGCGGAGAGAGTCATTCATCATGAGGGCGCCTGGTAATAGTCCAGACTCCACGAGGATTTGAAAGCCGTTACATATGCCGAGCACCGGCAGGCCATCCTTTGCCATCCTTTTTACCTCATGCATTATGGGACTGTGAGACGCAATTATTCCAGGGCGAAGCCTATCGCCAAAGGCAAAACCTCCAGGTATTATCATTGCGTCAAAACCGCTGATACGATCCTGGGTGTGCCAGATAAAGTCGGCCTCGACTCCTATTATATTGTTAAGAATATAGTGAACGTCGCGGTCGCAGTTGCTGCCAGGAAAAACAGCTATCCCAATTCTTGCTGCCATTAATTTGCAACAAAAGCTTGTAGGCGCTCGTATTAATATCTTCAGACCAGGATTTTTACCTATCGGGCTACACGGACCGCTAGCGTATTGTTTTTATCATCGGTTGATTCTGAAGAAACTGTCCATGGCAGCTACCGTAGTTCGAGACATAATGACAAAGAATATAGTTATGATAGACCATGACAAAACCGCCTTAGAGGCTGCCAAGATTATGACTGAGAAAGGCATAAGCTCGCTGTTTGTTGTCAAAGACAATCACCCAATTGGCATCGTGACAGAGCGGGACTTTATCAAAAAAATTTGTGCGAAGGAACTACCAATAGCTGAGGTAAAAATGAGCGATATCATGTCAAAGATACTTACAACGGCTGATCCAGATACACCAATTGAAGTTGCAATTCAGAGGATGGTAAACCACAAGATACGCAGACTTCCCATAATGGAAAATGGCAAGTTAGTAGGCATCATAACAGTGACTGACTTGGCAAAGCATTTGAGAACCACATTGTTACTTGAAGGTGCACTCAGCGATTCTAACAGCTTTGACAGCATGATTGCGACAATGGATCGCGATAAGTACTGATTCTCATATCTTTTTGAGAAATGGCATATGAAAATGGCATATACAAAACGCGTTATCTAAACATAAGCAAAAGAACTATGGACTACGCCATCATTGCAGGCGAAAATACCATTTTTGGCATCGATTATTCAACTACTTATAGGGAAATTAGAACCTATCTCCCATAAATAAGGTTCTTAGAATTCTGTAGAATAGCCTAGCTCTTGCCTATTGCCTTGACAGCACAGTTGCTCACAACTGGGTTGAAGATACGTAATTCTTGGCACAGCTTTTTTACAGTCATTTCAGCATCACTTTGCGTTTTTGAACTGACGACCATTTTTAACATCTTTGCAGACCTCACTGATTGTATGTTGGAGTATCCACCCTTGACAATGAGATCCCTGTGTATTGTCTCCCCCTCCGGATCGTTGATGTAGGGTTTGTTCTCAATTATTACTTGTACAATGAACTTTGGCACAAATTTCTCCCATCCACGCTTTTTAAATATTTTTTTAAAGAAACCGGCCAAATACCTTTGTAAAGAGCAAGAATGTTGCCACTGAAGGTGGTACTAGACCCAGCATCAGAATGTTTGATGCCACATCAGCCGGAACCTTGATTGTATTAATAGTAACTATTAGCAAGAAAAAAGAGATGAGCAACGCAACCGCAAAAAACACTGCAGTCCCTATCATATAGCCCAAAAGTTTGACCTTCTCATGCCTGCTAGGTTCAGCTGCAGCATCGTTATGTGCCAATGACAATAAACACTAATTTAGCACTAGATAACATTTTGCAATTAGCAGGCATGCCGTTTAATTAATAAAACGCAGTATGACTAAAGCGCATAAGGGGTCATGTAGCTCAGCCTGGTCAGAGCGGCTGACTTGTAAACATCTTCAAGAAATCAGCAGGTCGTGGGTCCGAATCCCACCATGACCTCGTTTTGCTCATTCTCTAGAAGTTTAACCAATGAAGGATCAGGTAGCAGACCACTGCTGGCTAGTCCAATTACAAGAGCTTATTTCAAGCATCCTCTATCATTAATAGAGGATGCTTTAGGTGCGCCTTTTTAGCAAGTCGGAAAGTCACGCCGAGTGTTAGCAGTCTATTCTCGCCACCATCAACCTTTCAATTCTCTTATTGGCTTTTAAAACTAATACTATATAATTTATTCAGGATTAGCCTGCTTTTTTGTTGTAGAGAATATGACCTATCTCAATTCTCTCGCCATAACGCCTTTGTCTTCGCCAACGTGATAAATGCTAAGAGATATGCAATTTGTATCGTAAAGCCAAACTCAAGCGACCAATCGGCTGGAGTAGAGATACCCATAATATCTTGTAGCATCAGTGATGCATGCGTAGTCGGTACGGCGTAGGCAAGAGGCCGCAGCGCCTCCGGCACTAGATCCATAGAGTAGAATACGGGGGGCAGCACTGCCAATATCACATTTACAAAGGATATTACCTGTGTAGCATTTCTCATATGTAACATATGGGAGGAGAGAAAAAATCCCATCGCTGACATAGCCCCCCAGATCAAGAGTATGGTTGCTACAAGCAGAGGTATGCTGAATACCGATCCAAAATACACAACAAGCGTTGCTAGAACTATTAGTGCTGGAAGGCCAAATAGCAGCTCTGATAGGGCAAGCCCAACCATATAGGTCAATGGTGAAACGGGTGATGCTACAAAAACATCCTGCACCTTGTATTCTGTTTTGTAGAATGAGATGTCCTGGCCGAGTGCGAGTCCATATCCCACTAGAGCCATCACCAGGCTGCCAGCTACAGCAAAGTGGATGTACTGACCACCGCTTATTACGAATAGTACAAACAACAGCGAGAATGGACTTATGGCAGTGAATACTAGTGACATAGGGTTCCGTCTTAACCAGAGCACGCCTGTCATGTAGGCGATAAGCAAAATCTGACGTGCAGGTAATATGCTAGTATTTGGGATTTTGATCATCTGCAATACCATTGCCCATAATGTAAACAAAGACATCGTCAAGCGTTACGGAAGATACATTAAAGGATAAGTTATGTCGGAGCGCTAGATCGGACAGTTCACGTACTGCAGATTCGAAAGTAAATATGCGGAGCATACCTGCACCAGTGTCGACTACCGATCCATAAGATTTCAAAGTATCGACGTCTAATGTGTCACGAGCAATGTCTACTCGAATATTCTGTGGTATGACCTTGCGCAGCTCGTGAATAGTGCCCTGCGCAATAATCATGCCTTTATCAATAATTACAATGTAATCAGATAGCATTTCAGCTTCGTCCATGTAGTGTGTTGTCAGCAGAATGGAGCTCCCTTTGCTTTTCCAATCCTTGACGGCCGTCCAAACCTGTCGACGGGAGACCGGGTCAAGGCCGATAGTTGGCTCGTCAAGGAAGAGAAGCCGTGCGTCAGTTGCCATTGCCATTGCAACTAGGATCTTTTGCTTCATACCGCCGGAGAGGTTCATCGCAGGAGTATCTCGCGCGCCGTAGATCTCTAGCTTGCGCAATATTACCTCCGTCTTTTCTCTTGCTGCACTCTTGCTGTCACCTCTTATCTGGAGCCAGTTGTAGACATGATCCCATGGGGTGAGTGCCCTAAGGGGCCTTCCCTCCTGTGGCACAATAGATATGAGGCCCCGTACATGCTTTGCTTGACTGACAGCATCATATCCTAGTACGCTTATTGTACCTGAAGTCGGCAGTAATTGCGTCGCACACATGCGCACAAAGGTTGTCTTGCCTGCACCATTCCTGCCCAGTAGCGTAAAGATTTTGCCCCCCTCTACCTTTAAAGTAAGGTCTTTGATTGCAGGCTGACTTGCACCCCTATATACTTTGGTGACGCCAACAGCATCGATGGCAAGCATAAGGGTAGTGTGTACAAACCTCTAATGTAGACTTTCTGCTAGGTAAGTAAGAACGGTGCAATCCCATTTCAGATATGCAAATAAGTCCCCAATGCGGAAACTATATTGTTAATGAGGAGAGAGTTCATAGTTGCCAGAATTGAAGCAAGTCAAGATGGTAGCCCATACGTATATGTCACATTCAACGACCCAAAAGAATACAAACCAGACAGGCCAAATGTGAACCCATTTGGCCAGAACGTAACATCTATTGAGGATCTAATGAAAAATATGCCCAAGGTCATTACGAATATTGGGTTTATGGGGCCCGGACTAACTGATTCTCCGACCATAAAGTTCAGCATGCCTGAATATCAGGACATGGGGATCAAGGTCGGCGACAAGGTATACATTGAGATACAAAAGACAGACAGCAGCGGCATATAGTCATCTAGTTGCAACGATAATAAGACATAGAACGCTTGGATTTAAATACAAAGGGAGTTAATACTAGCCAGTTGGAACAACAGAAGAATAACAGGCTCCGAGTAGAAGTAAAGTTATTTGTGCTGATACTTATCCACACACCCGTTGGTCTTGAATTCTTCGATAAAGTGGCCAAGTGGCGTATTGCCAGGTTATATGCCAGATTTAACACGTATCTTATGCCTGCAATTACAGCGCTTGCAATATTCCTTATCTTAGGTTCCCTTATGGTCATGTTTGCAGATGCCCAAGCAAGAGAAGGTGTGAGGGGTGTAGGCCCAGCGGCCAATCTGCTCATCCCTGGGTTTAATCCCTATTTGCCCATAACTTATGGTTTGGCAGCCCTTGTTATCACTATTATCATTCATGAAGCAGGACATGGTATTGTCGCCAGAGTGCATAATATTAGAGTCGATTCCACAGGAATTGTGCTATTTCTGGGCATACCTATAGGCGCATTTGTAAATATTGAAAGAGATGAGCTAAACAGAGCAACGCTGAAGCAAAAGAGTGCAGTCCTAACTGCTGGTCCGCTCAACAATATGATATTGGCCGGCGTCTGTCTGATAGCAATGTACTTTGTAGTATCTACTCTTACTCCACTTCCATCCGACCCTAATGCTCCACAGTTTGGTGTAATGGTGGTCAGCGTAAACAGCGGATCTCTTGCAGAAGCTATTGGAATCGAGCCTCAATCTGTAATACAATACGTTGCGGGCAGGCAGATCATGTCGCTTGAAGATTTAAGTGAGAATCTTAGGAGTAACCTTGGCAATACAGTAGAAATAACTTGGGTGAATAAGGCTGGAGATACTATAATGCGTCAGGTAAGCCTGCCTCCTGCGGTTGAGCCAGGCAGGGGGACCTTGGGGGTTAGTGTCACCGTTTTATCAAGCGACCCGCAAGAGGTCCTTGATACCTACAAGCATCAATTTAGTCAGAATCCACTAGCTATTCTTCTTCCACCGACATTTCAACAGGGATTTGTTCCCTTCTCTGACCTCATGGCTCCAAAGTACACTTCAAGTGTCTTTGGAGATAGCTTCGCTGTTGTTGCCAACATGCTGTTTTGGCTATGGTTCATCAACTTTAACGTAGGTATATTCAACGCGCTGCCATTAGGTCCACTTGACGGCGGTCAACTGTATGGTGCGTTAATAGAGAACAAAGCTAAATCCAAAGCGATCGCAAAGAATGCAAATATGCTCTTGACTCTTGTAATGGCTGCTATTGTGTTTGCGGTGTTGGTGCTTCCATACGTAGTATTCTAAAAAAACACTATGCTTTTATAATGGAGTCACTGATATAGTATCGGCTTATTACCGCTTTATGCCTTACACGATTGATTGTAACCTAAGGCATATACAGTTGGAATATAGTCGGATGAGCGATAATGGAAGAATTAGAAAAGAATCAAAAGGTTGGCGAAATAATAACTCAAGCAGGACAGACGACCTCTACTTCTTCATCTTCTTCATCTTCTTCATCTTCTGCTTCTTCTTCTTCTCCTAGAAGGATTAGGACAGCAGCGTCAGCGACAAGAGCAGCAGAAGACATCGACAATGGGATCACGAAAGTTACCACTCAATGTGAGGAGGCTGTAAGCAAAATAATACTCAAGTCTATTCCTTCTGATTCTCAGATAACATTTGTGAGGTTTGAAGGTCCCAACATTGCACTTTATACGAAGAACCCAAAGTTTGCACTTACTGAGCTGACTTATTTTTTGTCCTCTTTATCAAAGACTTTGAAAAAGAGATTCATTATTCGCACTGATCCATCGAGCAGGCTGCCAGAGGACCAGACTAGACAAGCAGTAGTAAAACTGCTTCCAAAAGATGTGCAGGTGTCAGCAATATTTTGTGACGATGCAACAGGGGAGGTAGTTCTTGAAGTAAGTAAACCAGAAGCAATAGAACCTAATATGCTCGTTCAAATCGCTCAATCAACAGGTTGGATAGCACACACTAGACGCTCACCTCATATTCCATCATCGAGCATCAACACGCTGCACTCCACATTAAAGAGCTCTGCAAAAGAAAGGACTGAGTTTCTGCAAAAACTGGGCAAGCGCGTATTCCGAGAACCACTTATAGTTAGCAGCGTCAATGGGAACGATACATCAGCACCTAGTCGACAGCAACAGCAACAGCAGCAAGCTACTACTATTACTACAGTGACCACGGGTGAGCCTAGGTCCAATAAGCCTCAGTCTTGGTCTACAAGCAGGGAAGAAGTCATGCTATTTTGCCTTGGAGGAGTCAAACAGGTGGGCAGATCATGTTTTGTTGTTGTCACACCGGAGACCAAGGTGATGCTTGACTGTGGTATAAATCCCGGAGAAATGTCCGGCCTCGATGCTTACCCCAGGCTTGACTGGTTTAATTTCGATCTTGACGATCTGGATGCAGTAGTGATAAGCCATGCACATATTGATCATCAAGGCTTCTTGCCGACACTTTTCAAGTATGGCTACAGAGGACCAGTATACTGCACTGAGCCTACTCTACCACTGATGATCCTGCTTCAGACAGACTCTGTCAAGATTGCAAATAGCAACGGCACATATCTCCCATACGCAGTAAGGGATGTGAATGAAGTCATCAAACACTGTATCACGTTGCCCTACGGCAAGCCAACAGACATTTCACCAGACGTAACGATTACACTCAACAACGCTGGACATATCATGGGCAGCGCTACTGTTCACCTCAATATTTCAGGTGCTCATAACATCTTGTACTCTGGAGATTACAAGTATGCCAAGACACAGCTGCTCGACAGTGCAGTATCTATATACCCCAGGGTAGAAACACTCATCACTGAAAGCACCTATGGTAACACAACAGATGTCATGCCTGATCAACAATCGGTATATCAGGGTTTCACTGAGTCCATAAACAAGACCTTGATGGATGGCGGCAAGGTCCTCCTCCCTGTTCCAGCTGTTGGCAGGGCTCAGGAGATAATGCTTGTCATGGCAAAGCAGATGAAAGAAGGCAGACTCATCGAGTCGCCAATATATATAGAGGGAATGATCTCGGAGGCAAGCGCCATACATATGTCTTATGCCCATTACCTTGGCTCAGATGTGCGCAAGTCCGTATCGCAGGGCATAAATCCATTTCAATCAGAATATTTTACAGTAATTAGCGGGTATGGCAAGCGCGATGACATACTCAATGACGAAAATCCCGCAATAGTGATGGCAACATCTGGCATGCTTGAAGGCGGTCCATCTGTGGAATACTTCAAAGAGCTTGCACCAAACCCGAAAAACAAAATTATGTTTGTCTCCTATCAAATTAACGGCACGCTTGGCAGGCGCGTCCTTGATGGAGCTATGTCTGAGGTTAGCATGATGGAGAAATCCGGCAAGGTCAAAGTTGTTCCTGTTCGATGCCAAACACAAAGAATAGACGGATTTTCAGGTCACTCTGACTTTAACCAAATACTGAACTTTGTCTCACGGATAAGGCCAAAGCGTGTGCTGGTCAATCATGGGGAAAAGAGCAAATCTGAAAATGTGGCAAGTTCTATCTATTCTCGCCTCAAAATTCGGTCAGGTGTACCAGATAATAGAGAAATTGTGCGATTAAGATAAGTTAGAAGTAGCGAAACCACGAACCTTTTAGCTAAGCGAGGTCTATTATGCTTAGTAGTAGAAGAAGAAGAAGGCAAAGACTAACTATCAGCGCAGCGGCAGGCCCTCAAGTTAGACTATCTTTGAATTTGTTATTCTATGATCGTTGTCTTTATGCTCTTTCATATCTTTCTTTGAATTAAAGAATTCGCCACAGATATTACATTGTGATATTTTATTCATAATATTTCTCTCTCTCTCTCTCTTTTTCTTCATTCATTGTTTTCTAAATTTACAATGAATTCGTTCAGTGCATGTAAGCCAGCATCCCAGTCTTGCTTAAACGCTTCTTCTATCTTTGGATTTGACTTTGAGAGCTCATCTATTATTTTTCCGTCTTGTTCTTTCAGGAAAAGCTCTTTCAGTGCATTTTCTCCCCCCGCTTCTCTTATGACAAACTCGACCGCGCGACGAGTGTCAAGCAGACCCTTGTTTTGTTTTTTCCTCTCTCTTGACTTGGCATAAAGCCAATCTAGGTATTCAATATTAATTTTGATTCGCTCTTCAGGTGTAATTGTTAGATTGTTCTTATCACTATTAT
>DATMWK010000029.1:0-12586 GCA_035562555.1 Nitrososphaera sp.
TGTGACTTGCCCTGTGTAATTACTATCAAGTTCGATTCTCTCTGTTGCCCTCCCTCCTTGCACCGGCTGGTCAAGCTGCTCCCATAATTTTCTGCCATCGGGAGTATAAATTGCCATATCGTAGCTTTGTACCTGCATAGGCTCACCTCCAAGAGTCTCGGGAACAGTCCGTGTATCTTCAAGACCTGAATCTGTAAAATTATCCTCTTTTTGAGGGATTGTATCGCTAGTAGGGGGTGGAGCACTGGCGTTATTGAATACTAATTCTACCTGTAGGGAACCCTCTGGATCAGTATAGGTTAAAGGCCATTTTAGCTCTACTAGATAGATACCTTTCTCAGATACCTGCTGAAGCACAGGTATATCTGTGCTTGTAATGTTTAGCCCTGCAGAGGTATCGTCAGCTGGTACTGGAGATTGAACATACAAGCTATCCGTGCCTGTAGTGTTGGCTTGTTGGGAATTGTCTTGTTGAGCAAATACTGAAAATGGCAGCAAACTAGCAGCTATAATAAAGGCGAGTGCAGCAACTCCAAGCAGGCAATGGTGTTTTGCCATGTCTATTATCAACCAAAATAGAATATAAATGGGGTTAAGGATTTTTCGAGAACCTAGGAGAAGAAGCCACAAGGAATCTTGCGCATCTGTTGCCAGACACTCACTCCTGCCGCTTTTCTGTATGACACGCTGCAGGTATTCCGTACACAAGGGGCAGTAGCAGTACTAACCAACGTGCTCAGTTTCTAATGTTATGGATAGCAATTTTATCTACATTTGTTTATTTGGATTGGCAAACCTTCTTGGAACATTATGACTACAAGCATATTTGCCCAGGTATAAGGTTTATAGAAGTGTGCTAGTGGCATTTCTCTTACAACAATGGATGTCGATGAGCGACTGGCATTCATAATGCGTGAGCCGACTGAGGAGGTAATCACACCAGATGAGCTCCGTACGTTGATTGAAACAAAGACTCATCCAAAGCACTACATCGGCTTGGAAATATCGGGCATACTACATATTGGTAGCCTTGTCATGACTGGATTTAAGATAAACGATTTCATGAAGGCTGGCATTAACGCCACCGTCTTTCTAGCTGACTGGCATACGTATATCAATGATAAGATGGGAGGTGACTGGGACAGGATAAAGAAATTCTCGCAATATTACACAGAGGCTTTCAAATTCTTCTGCCCCGGTGTCAATATTGTGCTTGGAAGCGACCTCTATGAGAGAACTAACGATTACTGGGAGAACTTTGTGCACTTCTCAAAGCATATGACACTTGCAAGGACAATGAGATCTCTTACCATAATGGGCAGGAGCGAGGCTGAAAAGAACCTTGACTTGTCACAATTGCTGTATCCGCCAATGCAGTCGGTTGACATAAAGGCACTTGACCTTGACATTGTGCATGCTGGCATGGATCAGCGAAAGATCCATATGCTTGTCAGAGAGATCTTTCCCAAGCTTAGCTGGAAGGTACCAGTACTCGTGCATCATCATTTACTGCCCGGCCTGTCAGAGCCTTTGCGAATCAGCCTTGATGAAGACGCTGGTGAAGATAGCAGGATATCGAGCAAGATGAGCAAGAGCAAGCCAGCAAGTGGGATTCTTATCCATGATGACGAAAAGACGATCCGCAACAAAATAGGCAAAGCATTTTGCCCTGTAGAAGTTGCAGCAGGTAACCCAATTCTGGAGCTAGTGCGCTATGTGGTATTCCATGCGTTTGACGAGTTTGTAATTGAGCGGCCTGCCAAATATGGTGGCAGCATCTCATATACAGCCTATAAAGATATAGAGCGTGATTTTCTTACAAAAAAGATCCATCCTATGGATTTGAAGAACTCAACTGCAACTTATATTAACAAAATAATTGAGCCTATACGGGAGCACTTTGAAGGAAGAGAGCCTCAACTAAGTTAGACAAAAAAGAGTAAGGCGTTAATCTATTGGCATCACCTAGATTATCTAGGGAGATCATCTATAGAGTCAGCCCTATCAAGTCTTAACCAAAGTGTTATTGCTATTATTCTTCTTCACATAGCGTGGACGACGACCATTTCACGCCTTATCAAGTTCTACCCTCTTGATACTCAAAGCGGGTCTAGTATCCAGTCCAGTCCAGACTACGGCCTCATACAATACCGATAATATCGCCTTACACTGATGAAAAAACTGTCCACGTCCAATATCTACATACCAAAATTTCAATTAAATGCAATAACTGATCGACGGGCCAAGTATTGTTTAACCCTATCATCATAGGTCAAATAATATACGAATATATTTATTGAGCGTATACTGACTTTAGTCTCCAATGAATTGGGGAGAAGCAATTGCAAACTTTGACTCGTACGTCATGGTTGCCGTAGGCCTGTTTATTGCCGGCCTATTCACAGTGATGGTTTATGAAAGATCAGGCGCAAAAGCAAAACGGGAACAACAACAACAGCAGCGCACAGGAACGGCTGCAGACACTGAGAAGTGACGACGACAACAACAACCACTACCATACTATAGAAGATATTATTATAGACAAATTCAAAAAAGAAGGATTTTCATCTCTAACTACAATACAACACAGGGTACTGCCAGTCATTTCAAGGAAGATAAACTGCCTGCTGGTCGCTCCTACCGGCTCTGGCAAGACTGAAGCAGCTGTCTTGCCCGTATTTACTATGCTTGCCCACCAAGAGCATAGCGCTGGCACAATCAGGGCAATATACATCACACCCCTGCGTGCGCTCAATAATGATGTCCTTCGCCGTATAGTACAATACGCGCAGTCAGAAGGCCTGAGGGTCGAGATCCGGCACGGCGATACTACCGCTTTGGCAAGGAAAAAAATAGTTGAAAACCCTCCTGATGTGCTGATAACAACACCTGAATCTCTTGGAATAGTTCTGGCAAGTGATAAGATGCTGGCAGCCCTAAAGGGCCTACAGTGGGCAATAGTAGATGAAGTTCATGAGCTAGTGGCTAATGAGCGTGGCGCTCACCTTTCAATAAGCCTTGAGCGGCTGCAGGCCCTATCATCGCAGCCTATAACGAGGATAGGGCTTTCTGCCACAGTAGGAAACCTAAAACAGGCCGCCCAGTTTATCTGCGGTGCTGGTAGGCGCAGCGCAGTACTTGTCGACTCTGCAAATCGCAGCTATGACATTGACGTCAGGTTTGTAAAGGGATCACTCAATAATGTCGCTCACTTTATTACGGAATATGTCAAGACCAACAACATCCAAGGCACAATCCTATTTTTTACGAATACAAGGGACGAGGCAGAATATCTCGGCACCATTTTGAAGAACCAGAGTGATATCAAAGTTGATGTCCACCACGGATCGCTTTCAAAGGAGATGCGCGAAGAGACAGAGCACACACTCCGTTCTGGTATGGCAGGTATTGTTGTCTGCACAAGCTCGCTTGAGCTAGGCCTTGACATTGGTTCAGTGGATCTTGTTATTCACTATGGATCTCCTCGACAAGTTTCAAAATTGATGCAAAGGATTGGTAGGAGCAGGCACAATCAAAGGAGCTTTGCAAAGGGCCTGATTGTGACTAATAATCCTGACGATGAGATAGAATCATTTGCAATAATTCGCCGCATCAAAAAAGGCTCAATTGAGGAGCAAAAGATACATGAAGGAGCGCTTGATGTGATGGCTCATCATCTAGTTGGATTTGCAATGCAGAGTCGCGATCCTGTTAACGTGGATGACGCATACGACATTATAACTCAGGCCTATCCGTTCAGAAACATCAGCCTCTTTGATGTTGAAAGCTGCCTTGACATATTGGCCGGCCACAACGTCATCAAGTACGAGCGCGAAGCTCGAACCTATACCCGCAAAATAAAGGCGTACAAGTACTACTTCGAGAACGTCTCAATGATACCCTATGTTCTGAAGTTTGAAGTTATTGATTCAATAAGCAAGCGCAGGATAGGCACGCTTGACCAGCAGTTCGTCGGCGATTACGGCGAAAAAGGCAATGTGTTCGTGCTTAAGGGATTGCAATGGCGCATACTGTCTGTCGATGAAGTGCGTCTAGTCGTAAACGTTGAGCCTCTACGTGGGGCTGCGATTAACATTCCCTACTGGGTCGGCGAAATGATCCCAGTTGATTTCAAGACTGCAGAAGAGGTGGGAGTCATACGTAACCAGGCGGCAACTGGCCGGGTCAGGCTTTCGACACCCATAATGGATAGCACATTTAAGATGCTTAAGGTGATACCAGATTCAAAGAACATTGTGGTTGAAAGCTATATTTCGCGTAACATGCTTGTATTGCACTGTGCTTTCGGGTCAAAGGTTAACAATACCATTGCATCCCTCTTATCCACAATTTTGTCATCACAGATTGGATACATTGTAGAGTCAAGGTCAGATGCCTACAGGATCATGCTGACTTCAAGTGCAAGAATAACTCAAGGGAGGATTGAAGCGGCTTTAAGAGATGTCTACGACCTTGAGCCTGTCATCATTGCTGCGCTTACTGGCACCCATAATATCAATTGGAAGGTTTGGATGGTCGCCAAAAGATTTGGAATGATAAGCAAAGAAGCAGTGTATGACAAAAAGGTAGCACGCATGATCTACGATAGATATTCAAAGACGCCCGTGAGCGCCGAATCTATACGAGAACTAGTACACGATAAATATGATATACAGCAAACCCAGCAGGTGCTTAACGACATAAAGCAAGGCAAGATCACAATCAACTGGGTTGAAGTGAATGAATTTTCAGATCTTGCAAAGCCTATAACAGAACATTCAACTAAGATGGCTGGGGCCATGCCTCTGAGCATTGAGAAGGGAGTTATAGAGCTTGTAAAAGAGCGGCTCGAAAAGACAAAGCATCGGCTTGTCTGTATACGCTGTGGTAAGTGGGAGCGCGTAATGGAAACAAAGGACATGCCAGAAGAAATATCATGCCCCAACTGTCGATCGCGCCTTGTCAGTGCTACGTTCTGGTCAGATGATGAAATGTCAAGGATAATTCGGAATCGTCTTACTGGTGGTAAGCTGACACCTGAGCAGAACCACAAGTTTGAACGTGCATGGAAAGTAGCGTCGCTTGTAAACAACTTTGGTAGGACAGCATTAATAGTGCTATCCGGCCACGGTGTTGGTGCTGATACTGCAGCAAGGATCCTGCGCAACTATGTCGACGACGAACAGGTGTATCGGAGTATCTATGAAGCAGAAAAGCAGTACGTCATTACGCGCGGCTTTTGGAGCGATTAGCCAAATGAATACTAGATGATGGTGATCATAATAATAATAATAGCAAAATTATTTATTCTCTTGCATATAACGACCTATACAACAAGCGACCACTAATAAATAGGCTGGTTGTTCTTTGTCCTTTCCCAAATATCTGCGACGACCTCCTGTAAGGTTTGCTCTGTGGAGCCATTGAATTTAGTTTGCCATAATCTGGCAACATATTCGCCGGCAGTAGTCTTGTTCTCAGTCCGCTTTTCAAGTATGTTCAGAAAATCTGGTTTGATTCCAAGGTCGGAAATGCCTTTCCGCGCGTATGCAAGCTGGGTTCTGACTGTTTCGATGATGTTAAAATGTGTCTTAGCGTTAAAACCTGATCTCACAACAGCCTGTCGTTCCTCTCTGCTAGCTGACAAAGGGCGCAACGCCAGTTCCTCGTGGATAGCCCTGTGCAGGTAGCCAGTGAAAAACTCTATCATTGCCATCATCGTTTTTGGAGTCGGTTGCACGGACATAACTCTTGTCTCGACCCTGTAAAAGCCTGTATTGATCCGAATGCGGGCGTCGTCATGACGCTCTTTTACCAGTTCAAAGTAGTCCTTTGCAACCACCGGCTTTCTTGAAATAATGTAGTCAATGTAATCTTCTACACCGTCTAGGTACCGTGATATGCTTGGGAATCCTGAGTTTTGCTGCTCCGATTGATCGTAGAGATAAATTCTTGGTTCGTGGAGTGAAAACACCCTGCCTGCGAAAAGTCTGCTATTTGCTCCAAGCAATATCACAGAAGGAATTAAATTGAGAATGTGGTTGAACATTTGCGACGTAAAGTTGGGGTTTTTTCCTTGCAAATGGAGATGGAAGCCCTGAATGGCAGCAGCGACATGGAGCGCTCTGAACTTTTGTCCGTCAATCTCTACATCAGGGATTCTATTCTGCCACCTTGCAAGTCGTAGGTAGCGCGGTTTGTTTGTAATGAGACCATCCTTCAAAATATGAGGAGACGGATTTGAACCTAAAAATACAGGGAATACATCGTTTTTGTAGACTTTATTGACAATTAGGTCAAGGTGCTCTATGAATTCTTCAAATTCTAAATTCAGCTGTGCAAGGCTTTCAAAGGAAACCGGCTCTGTCCTATATTCAAGTTGACATATGCCATACTCAAAGTCAATATCATGATATCGTCGTAGCAGTTCGATAACAGGCTTTGCGTCAACTGGTGTCCCCTTGCCATCTATAAGACATACCTCGATCTCTACTCCTACTTTGAAGTTCTCGTCAATTTTTGAAGCGTGGCTTCGAACTCGAGCCTTGAGCCTCTCTGCCTGCTTTATGATGTTATTACTGGCTGTATCTGATGTAATAAGCACCATAACAGAAGTTACCTGATTGCTTAATTTGGCTTTCTAGCTCAGCCTGGTGATTGAAGAATAGGGCCGCAGAGTCAGTTCTGCCTTGCCTTCGCGCCCTGATCCTGCAGTGACACCGGCTAGCCTTATCCTGTCGCCTACATTCAGTTTGTTGACACCAGCACTCTGGTTACGCCATCCAACTAGCCTGATCTCGCCTGTGTCGTCGCCAAGCAGGGTGGACGTCATAGGTATGGTCTCGCCTGACTTGGTGTTTACTTCTGCAGTCTCAGGTGCCTGAAGCACTATTGCTTCAACGATGTAAGGATCCTGTGAAACCTGCATGTCCTGTATCTTTCTCTCAAATTTTGACTGGGCTGGAAAGGATGTGTCATCGCCCTCGTCTGTCACTCTGACATATGAATCGTCCTTTGATAGCGTGATTGAATTGCCAAATATGCGCGAAGGCACACACTCAATCATTACACCTTCATTCAGCTGCTTGGGGCTGACAAGCGAGTTATCAATTGTAAGTATAAGTGGGCTACCTGCTCTGTCAACTGCAAGGCACATAAAGCTACCCCTGCCGGTTTCTTCGCCGATAGAAATGATTCGAAGTGGCATTACCTCGACATCTTCTTGAGCACTTGAGAACTGCAGCATTGTGCCTTCATCGCCATGGATCTCAAAGTCGCCACTACCATACTGTGGATTACCCTGCTTTACTCTAACGCCAATCAGGTGCACTTTAGAACCGGTCCTGAACACCTTAGGAACCCTTGATTCATCAACATTCCAGATGACTGCTCTAAGTGAGCGAGTGCCTGCTTCATTTGACAACTGAAGCTGGAGAGACTTGCTTGCCTCGCCCCTTGCATTGACAAAATCAGATACCCGCGGATTAGAATTGACAGTGCCAGAAATGACGGCATTGTCCTGCAGAGAATTTATAGCATCAACTGTAATAGTCAGAGAATCAATCGTAGGAATAGACGAATCATCAGGCGCAATCTCGATGGTACTATAGTTTCCAAGGTTAATCACTGGTTTGCCGTCAAGACCCGCCCTGACGTACCCCTTAACTATCTTAATCACGTCACCGGCCTGCAGACCCATTTCGTCCGGTATCGTCGTGTGTTTGTCCCACAGCTTAACCTTAACCTTTGCATCCCTATCATATATTACAAGCGTGCGGGTAGCAGCCTGCTCGTTGGTATCTCTCTTGGTGAACCTATGAATAGGGTAAATATTCATGATTCTGCCTACGACTGTGGCCTCTTTTGCCCCTACGTAAATGTCCTTAAGGCCTGTTTGCATTTTAGAGATGTTATCAAATGATACACCAAGGTCGGCTGCAACAAGAAAGAGAGCACCTTGGTCGGTAAGATAGCCGGCGCCCACCTTGCGCTTTTTTTCGTCAATCAAGTCTCTTACCTGCTCAGGGTTCAGTTCAGGGCGCTGTCGAAGAAGGATCTCTAGCATTCCCTTAAAATCGTGGGACGACGACAAAGCTTGCGATGAACCTCCAGTATGAAAGAACCATTGCACTTCACTTGCCTATATATTTTGAGAGAGGAGAGACTGAGAGAGAAAGAAAATCAGTTCTCTAAAGAATATATATATTCCCTCTATGATGGCTTATGCAAGAATTCGATCTATGGTTATATAGCGATATGCTTGGACACAGGCGGCAGTAACAGCATTACAAACAGTGTGTGTATATATGTGCATGCATGCATACACATCCATACGCCATCGTACTTTCGAATTGTTTGCTAGGTTCTCTCTTTAGATAAATGCAGAAATTAGACTTTTTGCACACTATCTGCGAATGGAACCATGCGTTTACGTTTCTGACCTGCATAAAAGCTATGGAGAGGTGCATGCAGTAGATGGAATATCATTTGATTTGGAATATGGTAGGGTATTTGGCTTTCTTGGTCCAAACGGCGCAGGCAAGACTACGACGATAAGAGTGCTTACGACGCTTGTCAAGCCAACTTCGGGGATAGTGAAGATATTTGGCAACGACATTGTAAAGCATTCCCGCGAAATCAGAAAGCGCATGGGAGTCGTGCTGCAGGAGCCCAGCTTTGAAGCTAATCTGAGGGTAGACCGTGCACTTGAGCTATATGGCCTCATGTGGGGCATGTCTGGCGAAAAGAGGCGCGACAGGGCAAGGGAGCTCATGGAAAAATTTGAACTTGTATCATTCAGCAATATGAAAAACGATGAGTTGTCCATAGGTCAGCGTAGGCGCGTGCAGGTTGCGAGGGAGTTTATGCATGACATGGATCTGCTATTCCTAGACGAACCAACGATAGGTCTTGACCCTGCTGCAAGACGAACATTACTTGATTATGTCAAGAAGCATGTTCAAGGTGGACTGACTGTGTTTTTTACAACGCATATCATGGAAGAAGCAGAATATTTGTGCGATGAAATAGCGATAATTAATAAAGGTAAGATAATCGTCACAGACACGCCTGCCGGCCTAAAGCAAAAATATGGAGGTGTTAAGGCAGTAGAGATCAAATTAAAAGATTCGACGGCGCAGTCCGTCATGCAGATCATTGGGCAGATAGCTGACGGTTCTGTAATTGAGATGACAGCGCAAGACACGATAAGGATAAGCTCGGCAGAGGCTCAGGAGATGCTAGTCAAGATTATTGGGTCACTTTCAAAAAATGCAATCCCTATAGAAAGTGTCTCTATGAATCCGCCTACGCTTGAAGAAGTGTTTCTCACAGTTATTGGGAACGGGACCTAGATCTTCATCCTCATCATCGAAAATGTGGCGAGAAAGAATGCGGCTGCAGTCACGGCTGAGATGACTCCAACTTCAATATTTGTAAATAGATCTATATTGTTAAAGATACCAGCCCTCGTGATATCGACGATGTATGTCAGCGGGTTGATATAAAATGCAGTTCTCAGCGCTCCAGGCACTCCCTGCGCTGGATAAAACGCAGTACTGACAAATGAGAAGAATAGGAACATGCTGTTGACTATGACATTGAAACCCTCACTGCTCTTCAGTCGTGTCGATATAATTATTGCGATAGAGCCAAAGAATATTGCGCCCATTATAAGCGCATAGAGCACATATAGCGATCCGACAAGAGTAGGTTGCGCGCTTCCAACAAGTGTCGGCGTGCCCGCTATGAGGATAAGCCCTGCACTTGCAAGACCCATCAACATGATAGTGATGATAGTGCCGGCAATATACTCCATCCTTGCGAAGGGCATCACCAGTATCTGTTGGAACATACCATTCCGCTTGTCATTCCATATTATACTGCCGGCAATTGTGCTGCTGTTCATCATGTTAAAGCCGATCATGCCTGCAGCCAAGTATGCTGGATATGGTACAGTCGTGTTGCCCATTGGGACACCCTGATTCCCAATGAGTGACGAATACGAATAACCCGCGATAAAGATGTAGACTATGGGAAATACGACTTGCCATACAAGGAAGACCTTGTCAATTGAAGCCACAATGTTCCGGTACAGCAGTATTGCAACGGCATTCACTAGCAGTCGATAGCTCTTTTAACTATTGCAGTATATTAACGATGATGAGTTGAAGCATTGCCTGCCATATCTGACTCCGATTTGACAGAACGTTGAAGCATAATTCATATTCTATGAGAAATTGGTCTTTCGCACAATATCGGAAATCAAAACTGATTGATAATATTGACTAGATTTAAATAACTTGCAACCGAAGCCTATGCACACAAACATATCATGATCGCTGAAGATATGACTGAAAAGAAGCTGCGCGGCTCTGGAGGTTACGCTATTGCAAGAGTAACAGACGAAGAGCAAAAGAAGGGAAACCTTGGAGGTCCAGAGTTGTTTTTGGCCGGTATTGGCAGGCTTGAAGAGGACAGGTTTGTGAAACACTATTGCAACAAATGTGAAAAAGTGTACGAAGGCTCACCCGCATTAGTATTTGAAAATCCCAATGAAGAGCTTGGAGAAGGTGTCACACTTATTGAAAAGGGCGAGTACAAGTGCAGAGCATGTAATGCCACTATTGCACAATACCGCAAGTTCGACGCTCCTGCTCAGACACCGCAGCAGCAGCAAGAGACTACTAGTACTAATCCTGTTCAAGCAACAGCCTCAAAAGTAGAAGAGAAGAGCCAAGCTTCTCCTCCTTCTCCGTCTGACCTTGATACAACAACAGCAGCAACAACTACAGTTACAAGCGATAGCTTTTTTCCAATGCAATCTCTTGTTGGCATGTCTGCCTACGATAGCGAAGCAATGCTAATTGGAAAGGTTGAGCAAATAGGTCTGCGCAAGGTAGGTGGAAGGGGAAACGCGCATATAATGATGATAAAGATAGGTGAAAAAGAAGTACCATGGGACGGCATCTCAAAAATAGGAGACATTATCCTACTCAAAACTGCTGATACCACGCCTGCAGCTTCTGGAGGCAAATGCTCTGCATGTGGCTATCAAAACGAATCTGATGCCGCATTTTGTGCAGAGTGTGGCACCAAACTATAGCCACTAGTTGAGGATTATTCTAGCGTCGACCACTCTTGCCCCTTTTCCTTCTTCGAGTACCAAAAGCGGATTGATGTCAAATTCCTTTATCTCTGGAAAGTCGATGACGAGCTGCGAGAGCCGCTGAAGTGAATCCGCTATTGCTTTTAAATCGGATGACTTTTCTCCTCTGACGCCCTTTAGCAGTTTTATGGTCTTGATAGACTCGACCATGTTCATCGCTTCTTGCTCGTCAATGGGCACGATCCTAAACACAACATCCTTGAGCACTTCGACATAGATGCCACCAAGGCCAAACATGATGACTGGCCCAAATGTTGGGTCTTGGCTTGCCCCAAGTATAGTTTCCTTGGCGGACTTGACCATTTCCTGAACAAGCGCACCCTTTATCTTGGCGTCTGACTTGTACTTTAGCGCATTCTCTGTTATTGTCCTAAACGAATTTCTCAATTCATCATCGGTCTTTATGCCTACCTTGACGCCGCCTGCGTCTGACTTGTGGATGATGTCAGGAGAAACTATCTTCATGACTAGAGGATAGCCTATTTGCTTTGCTGCATCCATACACTCTCGCTCCGTAGTACACAGGATGCTCTTTGGAGTTGGAAAGCCATAAGCCTCAAGCACTTCATAGCCTTCCTCTTCAAGGAGGTTGCTCCTTCCATTCTTCCGAACATTCTCGAAGATTGACTTTACCTTAGATGTATCCTTAGCAAATTGCAGGGTATCTCTCTTGTTTGAAGCTTCATCAACCCATTTCTTAAAATCATACATTGCCTTGAGTGTCCTTATCGCCGGCTCTGAGTACAGGTAGTAGGGGATACCACCCTCTGACATGATCCTCCTGTTTTCCATACCTTCGGCGAGACCCATTAGCGATGCAAGTATTGTCTTGTTTGGGAATTGCTGCGACATCTTGACAAGGACCCTTGCAAGGTCGTCGTAGTTGAGTGTGGCTGAAGGGGTGCACATTGTCACGACAGAGCCGACGTTTGGATGTGCCAATGTCAGAAGCAATACTTTTTCAAACCTCATGTAATCGGCGTCGCCAACAATATCGACAGGGTTCCTTGGCGAACCGTATGCAGGTATGACCCCCGCTATCTCATCTCTTATGGATGAGATATCTGCCATCTCCAATCCGTACCTAGAGCAGGCATCCGTTGAAATAATAGCTGGGCCACCGGCGTTAGATACAATAACAACATTGCCATCTGGTAGAGGTTGCTTTGAAAAGGCAGTGGCGAGATCAAACAGCTCTCCCATTGTGTCAACTCTAATTACCCCAGACTGCGCAAAAGCTGCTTCATAGTTTGCATCAGAACCGCCTAGCGCGCCAGTATGTGAAGCCGCCGCCTTAGCACCTTCTGCAGTCCTGCCAGCCTTGAGCACAATTATTGGCTTTTTATTTTCAATGGTTATCTTCTTTGCGATTTCCATGAACCGCCTTGCATTGCGGATATCTTCAAGGTACATCACAAT
>DATMWK010000030.1:0-5742 GCA_035562555.1 Nitrososphaera sp.
CCACGGTCAAATCCACTTTTGAAAATGAAAAATGTCGTGTTATTGCCGCATATTGGAAGCGCTACATATCAGACACGCTCCAAGATGGCAGAAGTTGCAGCAAGAAACTTGCTTGATGTTCTAATAGAAAAAAAAGAGCCCAATCCTAAGTTTCTGGTAAACCCAGAAGTAAAGAATGTACGGCCATTGTAAGAACATTTTGCGGGTTTACAAGAGTTTTTCCTCTGTCTTCATTACTTCTTTGACTCCCACTCTTTCTTCTTTCTATCGTACTCTGCACGGCTGTATGCCTGCCTAGCAGGGTGACCCATTACAACGGTATCAGGCAGGACATCCTTCGTCACAACTGCAGCCATTGCAACCACGCTATTTCTCCCTACTCGAATACCCGGTTTGAAGACAGACCTTCCGCCTATTATGGCACCATCCTCCACTATTACCCCAGCCATCTTAGGGCTCATTGGATAAGGATCGTTTGTGAATGCTGCTGCCGGCCCAATGAAAACATTCTTGCCAATTACTGTGAGTGGTGGAATGTAAACTGACCCCTCTATTCTAGTATTGTCACCTATTTTGACCTTATAATCTACATGCGTCAGCGACCCTATCATGACATTGTCTCCTATTTCAGCATCTTTTCCCACGTACGCAAAGTGCCATATCTTGACATTCTTCCCGATCCTGGCACTCTTGTCTACATAGTTTGTGACGCCGGGCAATGCGGTATAGTTGTTGCTCATTCCTTCACAAATGCCAAGGATTTCCTTGCCATATAACTTTGTCAGGGATCTTATTTTGCCATTTCCTCAAAAACTCCATGTCTTGGGTCTTTTGCCTTTCTCTAAGCTCGTCTGGTAGCATGATAGGTATCTCATCAATTATTGGATAATAACGATTGCACTTTGTGCAAAATAGTATGCCCTCTTTCACAGTCTGACCTTCCGAAACGATTTGGAAAAGCTCCAGCGGATAGTGCTTATCTATAGGACATGCAAGGATATCAAGCATTGACCTGTTCATTTCAGATCCAAATACACAGGCGAGCCTGTATTGCTTGACAGTATAGCTGCCTCTGCCACCTTTGTGACATTTGTTGCGTCTGTGGCAGTCACGACTATCTTTGCCTTACCTTCTATGGATTCAACAAAATTCTTTAGCTCTAATGTTAGAGGCTCTTGGAACTTCCGACGAGGCACTATGGTAGCTTCGGCATGGTCTATTCGGATCTCCTGTGTTAAAAAATCACCGGAGATAATACCGTCAGTGCATACAGCACTAAAAGTCCTCACCTTTTTTGGTGTGAGCCAGTTGGATGCTATGATGGCTACTTTTTGCCCTTCGAAGCCAAGCATGATGGTTGCAAAGTCTTCATGTGCATGAAAGCGTCTGCCGGCACGTGCAAATATGACGTGCGGAGGGCTCCCAAAGAGAAATATTGCCGCATCAATATCATGTACTGATGTATCATATATTATTCCTACATCTGTGATATGTGGCGGCATCCTGTTTTCCCTGTGGAACTCGATCATCATAGGATCCCCATACATCTTGCCCTCCATGAGCTTGCGCGTGTCGCTAACTGCAGGGTTAAACCGCTCGACGTAACCAGATGTTAGAATTAGCTTTTTCTTTTCCGCCATCTGTGTCATCTCTTCACATTCTTTGGAAGAGAATGACATTGGTTTTTCAACAAATATGTTAATGCTATGTTCTATAACCTTCTTGGCCACAGCTACATGCGTGTTTGTAGGAGTACACACTAGACAGCCGTCAAGCCGTTCCTCTTCCAGCATCTCCTCGACTGCAGAATATGCCTGTGCGCCATGTCTACTTGCAATCTCCTTAGCCCTTGCAAAGTCAAGATCGCATACTGCAGCTAGGCAGTCAAGCTCCCTCAACACTCTTGCGTGGTTTTTGCCCCATCCGCCAACACCAATTACAGCAATTCTAGTGTTGGTGCTGGTAGTACCTACCATACAGGAGTCAACCACTCCATGTATTCTTTGGCTTCGGCATACACAATCTTGGCATACATTTCACGGATACTCCTTGTCAAAAAGCCTTCCTTTCCACTGCCTACAAGGCGGCCATCTATACTGGTGACTGGGACTATTTCTGCTGCAGTGCCGGTAAGGAATATTTCGTCAGCCATATACAGTTCAGTTCTCGCTATCTGGCGCTCGATGACCTCATAGCCTGAATCCTTTGCTATTGTCATGACAGTATCGCGCGTTATCCCTTCAAGGGCGGAATCGGCAAAATCTGGAGTATAGATCTTGCCATGCCGGACAACAAAAATGTTTTCGCCAGAAGCCTCACTTACATTGCCGTACAAATCAAGTAGAATCGATTCGTCATAACCGTTGCGCTTGCTCTCCTGTGTTGCTAGAATTGAATTGAGGTAATTGCCCGCAGCTTTGGCAAGTGGAGGGGTCATACTGTCATGGATGCGCCTCCACGAAGATACACATGCCCTGATGCCTTCATCCTTAAAGTATTTGGCGAATGGAAACGTGATTATAACAGTATGGGTCGGCGAGTCCTTTGTCACATTCAGATCAATACCATGCACGCCTACAAATGTCAGTGGGCGGATATAACACGACTCTTTAACCTTGTTCTCTTGCAACAGCTCTACTGTAGCATTTGCAAGTTCCCGGGCAGAATATTTGAGCGAAATTGAGTAGACCTGGGCTGAAAGCTGAAGTCGCTTCATGTGATCTTCCAGCCGGAAGATGTAGACATTATTCTTGGCTGAATAGGCACGTATACCTTCAAAGACCGCCGTGCCATAATGGAGAGCATGTGTATAGATTGGAACTCTGGCGTCTTCCCATTTCACGAGCTTGCCATTAAACCAGACAAACTCGCCGCCTTTTTCCCTCATGTATGAAGCCACATCCCTCGCTGGCTTATAAAAATCTTGAACTACTTGTAGCCTTCCTTGGGGAATTTCATGCCCATCATCCTTGTCGTGTGATCTTCTATTCTTGCGAACTTGTCCACGATGTTCCAGTTCTTCTTGATGATTTCTGCTACTGTTTCAGGCACTTTTTCGAGCCATTCTTCGTCTCTGTCACCACCTTCAACCGCCTGCTGATAGAGTCTCGCCCTGATCGATGATGCTGAAACTTCAAGCCGGTCAGCTTTGAGAGGGTTGAGCCTATATGCCTTGAGCATAAGCCGCTCGGCGCTGTCGCCAGTGTATGACACGAACTTTTCCTCATTTATTTGTGTAATCATCTGGTTACGGAGCTCCCACGAGCGTGAGGAAAGAAGCGGCGGCATGTACTTTCTGTATGGTGCATAGAAGGAATAATCTGGAAGCACTGCTACAGAGTCACCGAAGACAGATTCAACCATTTGCTGCCGCAGCTGATACGAAAACGGGAGGCTTTTTGTGTTTATCTCCTGTCCATCTTTAATAAAGCGCACTGGGAAAATGTAAACGCGATAGTCCCTTTTGAGCCTCGAGATTATTGATTTGTGAGCATTAGTCATAGGGTTTAGATGTACAAGGTATATTGCAGCGGTGGCAGTAGTGGCACTCATAATTTAACTTGGATAATACAACAAAAAGTTAATAAGAAAAAGTAAAAGAAACAGCAGGTCTAGCTCTTCCTTATCTCGATTTCAATTGTAGAGACGTTTCTTGTCCTGCCGTCCTCCGATTGAACTGTCTCAGATCCAATCCTTACGTCACCTATCTTGTATCCTGCATTTTCCATCCTCTTCAGCGTGATCTGCGATACGTCTACTGCTCGTCCAATGCTCAGGCCCCTTGCCTTGATTGTTACTGATGGCTGGTTGGCCAACTGAATTAGAGTTGACGTCACATATGTCATGAGCGGTTTCTTGCCAATGTATATTGTGTCGTGAGGCCCTTCTCTACGTGGGGTTGTCTGTTCTTGTGATGGTTGTGGTGGTTCTGACATGGATGGGTTAAAGCCTTAGGGATAATTTAAGTCAACGGTCAACAAAGCCTCTTCTTTAGATTCATCTTTATCCTTTTGCGATTGTCACTAGCGATGTATTATAGAGAGTAAGTATGTAAAGCAGGCATGCATACCGGATATCATTTGCGTTTGTTTGGCAAGAGGGGAAACAGTAAGAAGTGGAAAGCAGAATACGACGATACGTTCTACAAGATCTATGACTGGGATAGCAACCTTGCAGGTTACCTGTTTCCAGCATACAGCAATATCGACTCCAAAGATGAAGAAACTATTATTGAGTTGAATAGAATCCACGCCCAAGCCACAGAAGGGAGACTTTTGCTGCCGATGGTAAAGCTCAACCTGCTTGATAACAGTGAAGGAATGGATGTTGACTATGTTATTTCTTCGCTTGAAGCAAACAAAGAGAGAACCAACAAGTGGAAAGAGTGGCTGTGTGGTAACGCAGAACCATTCAATATTGCAAATTCTGCCGTGTATACTGCAAGGGAAGATCGCAACATGCTTTCAATAGCTCTTGACATAGTTGAAAAGTTTAATCTAGATGAAAAGGAAATACGTGACTTTTTATCTCCATTGCTTGACAAGCTGCATGAAGATGGGCTTCTCTGATTTTTATATATGGAGGTGCTCCTGTGATATGTGAGCATGAAGACCCAGTTTACACATCACCTCGTCTGTCTCCAACACGCCGACAAGCAGTTGCACCTCCAGCTTGAGAACCTTGAATTGGAGGGGGCAAACGAGTGCGTGGAGGGATTTCTTAGATGCAAAGAGTGTGGCACAAGATATCCAGTAATACACGGCGTGGCAATAGTGGTCAAGGACTTCTTTTCCTATGCTGCAGGCCGACCCCAGATGTTTGGGAGATGGCTTCTGGACAGCAGTACAAAAGAGATGAAGCAGTTTTTGAAGGAGAGCGGATCAAAACTTTCCCAGGGCTCTGTATCAAATGACAGATACGAAGAGGGTGGCAGCTGGTTCGTTCCTTACAGGTGGACTCAGTACGAGCATTCTGTAGAAGATAGGCTGCTTAATTCGCTCCGGTGGCGATTAAAGCCAAATGAAGTTTACAACAGAATAGTGCATAGCATCAACCCTAAGATGGACGGGGTTGCACTTGACATGGGATGTTCAATGGGATATAGTACTATCCTCCTTGCGCAAAAGTATGCGTTTGCAATTGGCATAGACATCTCCTTTTCATTCATCCGCGAAGCTAGAAAAAAGATGTACGAATTAAAACTTGGAAATGTTGAGTTTTGTGTATCCGACATGCTGGACACACCATTTACCCCGAGCAAGTTTGACTTGATACTTGCATTGAACTTGCTTGAGCTTGTGGATCCCGAAAAGCTTCTGGCGTCAATACACTGGCTACTTAAACCGCATGCCGATATGATAATTGCTGATCCGTATGATTATAACCGCGATCCACCACCGAAAAATATCTACGATGCGCAATCTTTCCGCAGGTTTTTGGAAAATTCAGGTTTTGAAATAGGGGAAAAGAGCAACAAGAACGAATCATTTATCCCATGGGTTCTCAAAGTAAATGAGCGAGCATACTTGTTCTACTTTGTAGACTATATTAAGGCAAAAAAGCTATCGAAGCAGAAATTTTAATAATACAACCAAATTAAACATATCTATGCCAACAGCATATGTCCTTATCAATTGCGACTTGGGCTCTGAAGAGGAAATAATTCGAGAAATAAAAAAATTGCCGGAAACAGTTGAAGTATCAGGTGTATATGGCGTTTATGACATAATCGCTAGAATAAGC
>DATMWK010000031.1:0-8873 GCA_035562555.1 Nitrososphaera sp.
TACTGCATACTCACCAAACCCTGTTCAAGTCAGTGAAGGTGCTACAGTAACATGGACAAATGATGATGCACAACCACATACAACAACATCAGGTGAAAATGTAACACCAGATGGCAAGTTTGACTCTGGCATATTGGCTCCAAAAGGAACATTTGACTTTACCTTCACAGAAGCAGGCGAGTATCCGTACTTCTGTCTACTGCATCTAAACATGGTTGGGACGGTTAGATGAGCAGCTGAGCCTTCTTCATGCCTGCTTGACTATCCAGTATTTATATAACATTTCTTATCTGCCACTCTTTCAAATTAGGAGGCGAAGATGCCTAATAAAGGCACATGATTGTCCTTAATTTATGACGTTTAGCTAATTGACAATTGCCAATTTTTGTTCGATGCTTCTCTTCATGCCGTGAGAACTAGTCAAAAAAAGGATGCCAAAAGACTCTAAGATGGATTTAGTAGATAGAAATGTCCATATCCGTACTAAGCCAATATTTTTCAAAAGATAGGTAACGATTATTCGAGATCATTATACCTAGAATTCTTAAATGAATGGTTAGAGATCTATATATCAATAAAGATACTAATGATAAGAAAAAAAAGGTTAAACAAAAAGACAGTGATAATAGTATCAACTCTAGCTGCCATTCCTTTGACTGCAGTGTTAATTGCTGTAGCTACTAATAGAGGAAGGCGTAAATCTCTACAAACAAGTGGACTTTTAGGACAGACCAAATCAAAGAGAAGTAGCAGTATTATTACTACTGCTACTCACAGTCAACAACAAAAGGAAAAACCACAAGCGCAGTCGCAACCTCTGTGGCAAGAATCTGGGACAAATAAAACAGAGGAGGAGGAGACGACGACTATAGCTGCGACCGTCACTTCTACTAACACAATTGTTGATGGCAAAGATATTACTAACACTGTAGCAGTTTCATCTACAATGGTGCCTTCCAGTACTTCTGATAGCACAGTAATAGTTCCTCCTTCTCTTTCTTCTCAAACTTCAAAAGAAGAGGAAATTTCAGTTTCTGACGAAGCTAGGAAGGCAGGAGAATCTCTAAAAGAATTAGTCGTCACAGCTATTAAAGAGGCAAAAGATTCTGCAACAGGGACAGGAAAACAGCTGAAAGAACAAACTATCGATATTGCTGCTACGGCCGATTCAAAAGATATTCACTCCTTAGAAGACAATGTCAGTGCCTTGGTCAGCCTCTTTGAAGAGACCATGATAGAGATCCGTAAAGAACGCTACGATGAGCAGATAAAGTTATTGGACAGTTATAAAGATCTTTTACAGATACACATCAAGGTAGCCGATGCAAGACGCAGAATGGCAAGGAAACTAAAACCTGGCGCTTGATGCATACAGTCTATAACTTCCCAAGCATTGTATTTCCAACATTAGTCACAATTACTGCTTCTCTTTGTTCAAAGATGTTAGTTAGATTTGCACCAGTAAAAAGGATAAGCGCTATGCATCCATCTACAATGTACTGAGGGCATTGAATATCCGGCTTTTCAATTTATTAGCCAAAAATTGCGTATAAAAAACCTCCTTCCCCTCAAATTGGTTTAAATCTGCCGTCATCAGACCTTGTTATCATACTTGAGCACACAGAAAGATGTCTCGATTTCTCTGGCTGAAAGTTCCATAATAGCAGGAAATGATCTCCATGGCACAGTGGTCATCAATTATAGCGGAAGATTTGATAGTGTGGTGATAAACTCTCAGATCGAGAACTCAAGTGATGTATTCTCCTACATTAGCATCAATGGCAAAAACGTCAAACATCCCTATGCGCGGCTATCAATATTTAAGTCAGAGCTTGCAGGCAGAAATACCATCGATTTTACCGCCACCACTAACCACGTGCCTGCTGAAGGTGAACACTCTAATGTTAAGTTCCGAGTCTCGATAATACAAGAGCACAAAGAGGTGGTAAGCGACGTCACTTACTTAAGAATAGTAAAAGCTTAAGCGAAGTTCTCTACGATATGGACCACCCCTTGCATGTGTGGATGTGGCTCACAGTGATATGGGTAGTCGCCAACCTCGGTAAATGTAAAGTCAAAGGTTTGACCTGGTGGGATAACGCCTATACTCTTGATCGAGTCAAAGTCGCCATTGATTTTATCTACGTAGCCATTGTCAGAAGTTACTGTGTGGCCGGTGACATCACCGTTGGTCCATTCTATCTTATTGGATAATCCGATCACTCCACGCGCTTCCTTTGGAACGAAAAATTGGCCATTGGTTGGCAAAGAGGCGCCTTCTGCGATATTGACCTTTAAGGATTGGGCAGGATTAAGCACTTCTTCTGGAAGAGTAGGTTTTGCGTTGGCCTGCGGGATGTAGACAAACTGGTAATAGCCCATGCTTACAGCAACGGCAACAACAAAAGCAATGACGCTGATGCCGCCAGCATGGTTTACCATACTTGATCTTCAACAATCTTATTTTCACATATAAAGCTTGCCTGTTAGAGAGCCCTTTTGTCGGGTTCCTCGATGCTAGAGGAAGTCGACATAGTTTGGGTGCGATCCGCTGCTTGTGCAGTCGTGCCAGTGACGCCTTGACCAGTTGTCGACTGTTTTTGTTGTTGTTGTGATGACATCTGCTGCCCTTTCTGATCGGAGCTAGACTTTGCAGCTACGGTTGGCGGAGTTGCCAATGGCTTTTCTACTGTGGTAGTAGCAGGCACGGGCTTGGGTGCAGCTGCTGGCTTGGAGGGAGTCGGCGGAACAGGCTTGGGTGGAGGTGCTTTTGCAAGAGCCCTTCCATATCTGTAGATGTGAAACATCGCTGCAAAGACCAGCATCATTATGCCTATTATAAAGAGAGACCAGTTCTTCATTCCTTGAAGCACCGCATAATATGCTGAGATGTTGAGATACACCTGGAAAGCAAGGAGTGCTACAAACAATACATACAGCCACTTTTGCGAGATATTTATTGAACCTTTGGATGGCTTCTTGGGCTGAAGCTTTGCGTTTGCCTCCGCATGCTTAGCCAGCTTGATCATCATGTAGGTAAATCCAAATGACAGAGGGACGAGCAATATCATAACTAGATAAAAGAAGATTGGGTCAATTACCAGTCTTTCAAGCAGCGCCTTATCCCTGTCAGGGTCAATATAGAATCCCCAGTATGTGGTAACAATGATCTGTGCAAGACTCGTGATGCCTAGCGCAGTAATAAGTGGTCTATCCTTCCAAGAGAATTTCTTGTACCTGTCTATAAATGGTACAATGAGTAACGCAAATATGAATAGCCCTGGCCAGGCCACGCCCGTGGTAAATTTATCGTACATGGTACGCAAAAACGCGTAGAGCCCAGTAAGATACCACTCTGGAACTGTGATGCCAGGCGGCGTCTCCGGTTTGAAAGGCAGACCCAGACCGACAGGGAAGACTCCGCCTACCAATATGATTGCGCCTGAGATTGCCATTACCATCGGCACATCAAATACCATGAACCGTGGAAAGTGAAATACCATGAGCCCAAGTAGAGCTATCGGTAGCATGAATACATGGAACGTGTAGAATCTAAGGATGAAGTCGTGAAATCCTGCGCCAAAGAATGCCTCCCTCATCTGAGGTCCCAGCACAGGTATTGAGTTGGTTAGCGATGCAGCAATAGAGATTGCAAGCTCCGCGCGCTCACTAAAAATGATATCATATCCGGTAAACGCCTCAAGAATCGTCAAGACGCCAATTATGATACCTGTAACCCACAGTATCTCGTTTCTGATTTTGTAACGACCACTGAAGTACTGATAGTACATATGGAGAAGTGCCATCATGACCATCGCATTTGATGCGTGATAATGGATGTTGCGTATATGGAACCCATAGGGGATTGTATCATTGATGTTTTGGACGCTATTCCATGCTCTATCAAGTATGGGCTCATACCACAGCATGAGCAGTGCGCCGGTGATACCAAGTATAACAAAAATGACAAAGGTTAGCATGCCAAGGAAACCAAGTGGGCTAACGAACCTTCCGGGGAAAGTAAACTTCATCCCCATGAATATAGTCCGATCTACTCCGGCGTATACCCACCGGACGAATCTTACAAAGCTGTTTTCATACTTTAAGGTAGCGCCCATATCCAACTATTCCATTTGCATTAGGGTCCCACGTAGGGGGCAGTATCAATACGTCTCCGTTAGAATCAACTTCAACGTCAAGTTTTGGAAGGACATTTGAGGGTGGCCCCTGCAGCGACGCCGGGCCTGCAAATGCTTGGCCTGTAGCCATATCGTACATGCTTCCATGGCATGGGCATTCACCTCTCTTTCTGCCCTCCTCAGGCCAGTACTTCCACAGGCACCAGAGGTGCAAGCAGACCATGCTGTACACTCTAAAAGCAGAGGCGTCCTTTTTGTCACCTCCAAGTTCAGGGGGCAGCCGTACGAACTGCCATGTGCGGAATGATTCCTTGTTCAGCGCAGTATCGTCGCTCCTAGGATAAATGATAACTTCAGAATGATTAACTTCAAAAGTATTTACATTTACAACCGTGCCATCAGCAAGCTCCGCCTTAACTTTTTGGCCCACATTGCTTGAAGGGTTTGGTAAAAACTTGCCCCAGTCGACAAAGGGTGTAAAGGTCATGACTGTACCGGCGGCGGCCATCAATTTCAGAAAGTCGCGCCGAGATACTCTTCCTCCAATGGCAGGAGGGGTTCGAGCCATACCTAAAGAAAAGGTTTCTCTGATAATTAATAAACCTTTGGAAATTTAGTCACTAGATGAAAACATACAACATAGCTCTCAAGCCTGCCCAGTTCTCTAGGAACTGACAGAATGTTGATTCAAGCGTTTGGAGATAAAAAAATTCTTCTTAATGATGCTGCCGCCTGGCAATCTGCTCAAACCAAGAAGTGCCTTCCAACTTGGCGTACTTTATGTAAGCTCCGGTCTTGTCAAGACCTTCGACCTTAGCATTTTGAAGATTTGCTTCAACAAATATTGTTTGCAGCATATTGCTTCCTGTCAAATCTGCACCCTGTAAATTCGCCCACATCAGATTCGTTTTGATTAAATTGGCCTTTGTAAGATTAGCTTCTTTCATTTCCGCATACAGTAGGAGCGTTTCACTAAGGTTGGCACCTTGGAAATCTGTGCCATTTAGGCTTGCCTGAACTAAATTTGCCCGATTTAGGTTCACGTTGACAAAGTTTGCCCCGTCTGCAATTACTCCATTAAGAAAAGCACCAGGCATATCCTTGCCTGAGAAGTCCCTATGGCTAAAGTCCAGCTTGACTCTCAAGTTCTTGGCAATCATCCTCCAGGAGTTAAACTCTTGGATCCTACCTTCGGTTAGCAGCTTAAACCCTTCTTCTTGTGGACTTGACATGCCTGCTGACGTTTACCTTTTTATTTATATATATAGACGTATGTCTGCTTATCAAGTAGGACCTCTCCAAGGATTTATTCCCTTTTGGTAACGTAGTGCATCTATCAATCCTTCAGCGTAGCCAATACTCAATGCTGCCAACTCAAACTTGCCTTGACGAAGAAATTGTTCAGAATCTAAAATATAGCATTCAGCATTTTCAAGGGTCTCCAATATACCTTTGTTACTGTTGCTGCCATTGCTGAAAAGCTTGCGCATCTCCTGGACTACCTGCTTGGCTTTCGGAGCATAGCGCTCGACCATTTGAGCTTCAATTCTATTCACGCTTTGAGAATTGTCCGTTGGCTCATCAAAGTTTTCAGTAACAGTAGCAAGTGCCTCTGTCTCGGTGAAGTGCAGTGCACCTGTGACGATTACGGAGTGCGGACCAATACCAAACTTCAGCCTCATGAGCGACTTGACTTTGCCTGATGTGATCTTTTGATCTTGCATGCCGACTCTTGAGGCGACTACTGCAAAGGTGTCGTCGGAAAAGATCTCGTGCTTATGAGTTCGTTCCGCATCTAGCAACATCTTAAACACAGAAGATGGATCAAGAAAGAACGGCTCTTTGCTTTCATCATTATGACTGTACTCTGTCAAAATCAGCGTATGGCTTCCAGCAAGCAGATTTTGAAAAAGGGTATTATAGACAGAGATCGCCGAGGAAAGCTGAGACATCATTGTAACCATCCTGCCAAACTTGTAAACGTGCAGCCCACTCTCGCCAATTATGGATGCAATGCCTGAGGCGGAATGGAGAATTGCGCTCTTGATTGAGTTTTTAACAGCTCTTAAGCGAAGCTCGCTGTGGGTCGTGGCAATAAGAGGATCGCCATAAGTTACAAGAGCTACGTCTTTGGTTCTGGCTGCTTCTAAGATCTCCCTGCCATCTTCTACAAACCACCTTTTCACAGGTTTGGTCTGCATTTGAAGCAAAGAGTTGAGTCCCTGTATGTCGACTTCAGAAAGCGAGCTGGTGAACCTTTCTATATAGACAACGTCGCACTTTCTTAGGACATCTAATGCGGCAATACTTAACCCACGGTAACCATTGATGCCAGTTCCGACAAACCATAGCATATGGAGCAGGGACACAGGCCTCGGCTATATTATTACTCCTTTATTTTCTTCTTCTTCTTCTTCTTCAGATGATGTAGACGCGAAAGGTGAAAAAGAGCTCTTTTATACACTTCTATGCTTGCCACATATTCATCAACATTCACCCGTTCCTCAGCGGTATGCGACGCATGGGCATCACCTGGCCCATATGTGATAACAGGTATTTTGAAGCTGTGGCCAAGTACGTTCATATCACCTGTGCCTGTCTTACGCAAAAGCAGAGGTCGTTTGCTGCGCACATCTAGCACTGCGAGCAGAAGTGCTCTGACAAGTGGGGACGTATGATCGGCTTCAAAGGGCTCTGTCTCGTCCTCTATCCTATAGGTTGCCTTGATCCCCTTTTTTGCTGAAACTTTTGTAATAACATCGTCTACAGTGCGGAGCACATTGCCGCAGGTTGTTTTGGTGGGAACCCGAATGTCTATTGTTACCTTGCACTTTTGGGGCGTCACGTTGTGGCTTGAGCCTCCTGTTATCTCTGTTAGACTACAGCTTATAGATTTGGCGCTATTCTCTGCAGTGCCTACACGACCTATCTCTGTCTTGATCTCATTCCAAAAATCATACATTTCCTCAATAGAATTCTTGGCAAGCCAAGGTGCACTTGCATGTGCGCTCTCGCCTACATCGCATGACAGCCGTAGGGCAAGCCTGCCTTTGTACGCTACGGTGATGTTGTCAACTCCAGAAGGTTCGCCAAAGACTGCATAATGCACTCCTATTTTGCTTTTGACCAACTGCTTAATGCCTGTAGCGTTGCCTTCTTCGTCTACCACTCCTGCAAAAATGACCGTGCCACTCTGTTTTGGAAATTCAGATGCTGCCAAGAGCATCGCTATCAGTGGAGATTTTGCATCAGAAGCGCCACGGCCGTAAATATAGCCATCCTCTATCCTCACTGGCACTTGCCCAGGAACGGTGTCCATATGGCCGCACAACAAGACACAGGGCTCGCCAGATCCTTTAGTAGCAATAATGTTGCCAACGTTATCGATATTAACCTGCTCAAAGCCAAGCTCGTTGACACATCTGTCCTTTATCATGTTGGCAAGTGCCGCCTCTGATCTAGATGGAGTATAAAGCTCCAGTGCTTCTCTTAAGAGTTCTATAGCATAACTTGGTGATACCAATTGCTAACTACTTTCCTTGCCCAAGTGTGTAATCGATCATCAGTCCGGCAATATCAATTCCTGTAACCCGGACCGTATTTTTAAATTCAGTAGTATTATTGACTTCGTGTACGAGCAGGCCCTCGCTATTGCTCTCCATCAAGTCGACACCAACTATATTGCCATTGACTGCATTTGTAGCCTTAAGGCATATATCTTCAAGCTCATTTGTCACAGGGCACTTTTCGGCATTGCCACCTAGTGCCATATTGGTCTTCCACTCTCCCTCTCCTGAATAACGATATATCGCAGCCACTACTCTATCGCCTATTACTATTGCTCTGATGTCACGGGGCTGACGCTTGACAAATTCCTCAAAATAGTATATTTGATACAGTGGAAACATATGCTCTCTGTCCTCTATTACGGCTCTTGCTGCATCCTTGTCGCGTAAGAGTGCGATCAGCCTGCCCCAGCTGCCCACTGTAGGCTTGATCACAGCAGGATAGCCGATCTTATCAAGCGCTGCTATTGCAGAGTCCTCTGAAAATGCTGCCACAGCCTTTGGGGTCTTGACCCCAGCCTTTTCAAGCTCCATATGAGCATACATCTTATTGCCACACATCATTGCTGCGTGCAAAGGGTTTATGACGTGGGCGCCGAGGCCTTGAAGCGCTGCAGTAGAATGGACATTTTTGAAGTAGCTGACGCTCCGCTGGAGTACCACTTGGCCCCTGTATTTTGAATTCTTATCATTCAGGTTAACCATGAGGTTCTTGCAATTTACGTTTTCGATCTTGATGCCTTTCTTTATAGCGGCTTCGTACAGAGCTTTCTCCTCCCATCTGATGCTGTCGTATAGGAGGATAAGCGATTTATCTGAAAGATTTGACGACGACAAAGACGTCTGATTGGGTGGTTGTTGTTGTTCTTCTTCTTGTCTCACTGGCCCCAGTCCTCACCGACAACTTGAGCCGGTTTTATACTAAGGCCATCCGACGACTTGACAAGCTCATAGCTTGCACCGCAATCGGGGCAGGTTACGATCTCTCCTTCTATTGAGTCAGAAGGTATCTTGACCTCTGCATCACATTCTGGACACTTTACCATGTTTCTTAATTTACTCCTTTGCTGGACTTAGTTTTACGGCAGCATCATTAAGTATCTTTCTCTCCAGTCTGTCGTCAAGGTATAGCTCGAGTATGTCACCCATCCTTAGCTCTTTTAGGCCA
>DATMWK010000032.1:0-6613 GCA_035562555.1 Nitrososphaera sp.
AATAAAGGATAGCAGCCAAATTGCCGATACAATGCTCAAACAATATGAAGCGATGTGGTCGAATTCTTATTCTGTTTGACGCTGCAGTCCTACCCACTGAATATACGCTCTGGAGCCTTCATTCCATAAAGAAACAATGACGAAGGATCGATCTATGCTTCTCTCCTTGCATCTTCTTTCTATTTCATCCCTTTTGCAGAGTTCTTATTTAGAGTGATGTCATTACTGGTCCATCGGATTGAAATAAAACTTATTTGAATCCTTTCAACATTTGATCGATAATTGAGCTCTGCAGTCTTGATAATTGATGCTACGTTTAGAGCTGCTAGAATACCAAGTTAGGTCCAAGTTAGGTCAGAGTTGAAAGAAGCTTGGGTAAGCTTTGTACTTATGACTTTTGCGGCTGAGCGTTGATGGTATATAGTTTAATAAGTAAATTTGTGCTGTTTATATATCCGTAATATAATGAAAAAGCTCCCTCACCGGTCATCATACCCTTCTTCCCTTCCCTCCTCTTCAAATCCTGACAAGAGGCATCCTCATTATTATCCTCCTGGTCCTTCTTCTCTTTCGCCTAGCAAACTGTTGCGTCAATTTATCAACAATCCAATAGCGATGCTAATGAAAATCGCATATACATATGGTGATATTTCTCATTTCAAGTTTGGGAGACAGCATGTGTATTTGGTCAACAATCCACAATATATAGAAAATATCTTGATTAGGGATCACAAGAATTTCATAAAAAGTAGAGGACTGCAAGCATCTAAGCGCATATTGGGAGAAGGGTTACTAACTAGCGAAGGAGAATATCATGACGAACAAAGACGAATTATACAACCTGCATTTTATCCCAATCGGATTAAAAACTATGGACACGTGATGGTCGATTATGCCGAACGCGTATCTGAGAGATGGCAAGATAAAATGGTTATTGATATCCATAGCGAGATGATGCATATCACTTCTGCAATTATAGCAAAGTCCGTCTTGGGCTCAAATATAGTAGATATTGAAAGCCACAAGGTGGACAATGCTCTTTTGACAAGCATGGAATACCTCAATCGTGTTCTGATGCCATTTGGTGAACTAGTCGAAAAGATACCAATTCTACCAATCAACAGGGATTTTCGTTCGGCAAGAAATACTTTGGATGCAATTGTGTATAGAATGATTAAGGAACACAGAGATGATCCCCGAACCGAAAAGAAACCAAAAGGCGATAAAAATGATGACGATAATAATAACAATAAGAAGGTGAATTTACATCATCATCATGATCTGTTGTATACGTTAATGGAAGCGCAAGACCAAGAAGCAGGGATTAAGCAAATGTCAGATATTCAGTTAAGAGATGAAGTGATGACTATATTCTTGGCAGGACATGAGACTACAGCTAATGCATTGACATGGACATTTTATCTTTTATCTCAACACCCAGATGTGGAGCGTCGACTGTATGAGGAACTTTGCTGGGTTCTTAGAGATAAAAATAACGACGATAATAATCTTAACCAGTCAACATACTGCACTGCTTCTCTAAGGCTGCCAACAATTGAAGATATATCCAAGCTAGAATTCACTGAAAAAGTATTCAGAGAATCTATGCGTCTTTATCCACCAGCTTGGACCTTAGGTCGCCAAGCATTAGCAGATTATGTAATTGATAAGTATGTGATACCGAGTGGCTCAATAATCCTAATGAGCCAATATGTGATGCATCACAATGCTCGGTACTTTCCAAATCCAGAAGCCTTTGATCCCGATCGCTGGACAAAAGAATTCAAATCTGTCCTGCCCCGTTTTAGCTACTTTCCCTTTGGCGGAGGCATAAGAGGTTGTGTGGGCGAACCTTTTGCTTGGATAGAAGGAATACTTGTTATCGCTACAGTGTATCGAAAATGGAAAATGCATCATGATCACGAGCACAAAGTTGAGTTAAAGCCACTCATAACATTGCGGCCAAAATATGGCATGCGCATGAAGTTGGAGAGAAGAAGGTGAATTCAGGAGAGGAAAAACTGCAGGTTAACACCCTTTAGGACAGTTTCTATTGACAGCCGCGCTGGCAAATAAGCTCTATCACTTCTAAAACAGGATTTTACTATATAGAAGTAGGAAGAGCGAGAGCTAAAAAAGGTTAGCCAACAAAGTCTGCAGCGATTTGAATTCTTGTTCGTTAGATATGATGATTTAACCTTTCCTAAAAAAGAGCAATAAAGCAATACTTGCCAGCACTTAGCTTTAAGGTTCTTCCTGGTCACTCTTTTCGAGAGGCAACGTAAACGTAAAAGTTGCCCCTTTTCCATCAGAATTGTTCTCTGCCCACATTTTACCGCCATGAGCTTGGACTATACTGTTTGATATGTATAATCCAAGTCCCGTGCCTCTTGCTGACTTTGTAACGAACTTCTGAAAGAGTCTTGGAATAATCTCTGGATCGATTCCAGAGCCGGTGTCCTTTACCGAGATCTGCGCAAGACCATCAATGGCTTGGCTCTTTACAGTTATTGCTCCCTCTTTTGTAAACCTTAGCGCATTGTTCATTAGGTTGGACATGACTTGCTGTATGCGCTCTCTGTCACCTTTCACCATTAGCTTTTTGGACTCGTACCTGATTTTCACTTTTTCCTTTTTATCATTTTCCGCCCTAATTGCATCCGTCAGATTATTTCTGTAGTCAATTATTACAGATGAAATGGCTTCGTCTAGATCTATTGTTTGTATGTTTAGAGTCAAAGCTCCGCTTTCGATTTTGCTTACGTCTAATATGTCTTGTGTGAGCCTCTCAAGTCTTCTTGCGTTTCTAGCGATGACCTTCATTTCCTCACTTCCTTCGCCGAACCGGGATTCAAGAATTTCTGACAATCCTAGAATAGGTTGCAGAGGTGTGCGAAGTTCATGTGCAGCTATGTTAATAAATTCCCTTTGAAGTTTATCATGGACGGTAAGCTGTTCATTAGCCTCTCTTAACAGGGCTGTTCTTTGCGCTATAATTTTTTCCAAGTTTTTGTTCCACTGAAGAATTACGACTGCGGCTGTAACTGCGGAGGCACCAATAGCTATGATGAGCAACATAGAAAGATTTTTTTGATTCTCAACAAGTGCGGTTACCTCGGCAACCTGTGTATATGGTGCAATAATGTAAAGGACTCCAAACTGATTCCCTTCCAAGAGAATAGGCGTATAAACAAATGCTGATTTCCCATTGATAAAGACCTCTTCTGAGCCGGAATATCCCTGCAGTCCCAATTTGAAGCCTGAGCTCACCGTTCTAATTGTTTCTGATCCAAGTGACTGCAGAAAAGACTGGAATCTTACGCCAAAGACGTTCTTGCTGACATATTCACTATCCTTTGAGTAGAGAATCAGGCCAGTTCGATCTATGAGACCTACCTGACCTTCCAAGTTTGGCGATATTTGGCTCTCGAGGTACTTGCCCAAAACATCAGTTCTGATTCCTGCTACAACTGTACCTCTGAATTCGTCTTCCAGGGAAGACCCAGCGACAGCTACTACAGGACCAAGCTGCGCAGATACATTCTTTCCAATTATTGGATATGATATGTAAAGCCTATTGATTCTGTCGTTAGAATCGACAATGCTAGAATAATAGACATTATGTGTCGACTTTGGTTCGCTAAAATAAAGCCTATAGCTTAGGTCTAAGCCTTTGTACTGCTCATACGCTGTTTGATTAATGTTGCTTATCCACACTATTTTCCCATCTTTGTCAAGCCACATATAAAAGTCGACCAGATCTGAGGTTGCCAACTGAGCTTCATTGAAAAGAGATGCTGCTCTGCTCAGATTCCCTTCTTGAATAGCGGGCGCCCCACCTATTATCCGTAATAAAGAAGTGGTATCATTAAGCTTGTTAGCCAAAGCGTTACTCAGATCATGAGCTTGGATCTCGGCATTTGATCTGGTATTACGAATTGATATTTCCTCAATCTGTGCCGCTGAATATTGAGAGTATTGGTAGGAGATCAGAGACAAGGAAATCGCAATAGCGATGATTATTGTAATAATCCCAAGGTTTCTCCTTGATGTCTTATTGAGGCTCAAGATTCAGCATCATATATCCTTTTTCTCGGAGAGATAGATAAAATGCCATGATAAAATCTTCTATGTGTCCAAAGGTTCGGCTTCGAGTCGTTCAGGCACCTTTATCTTTTCTTGTAAGATTTCATTTATAAGTTTAGTGAGCTGCTCCTGTACAGTCTCTGGCACTTTGCTTTCTAAGCCGTGGAAAGGCGCTAGATAAACGATTCCTTGTCCATCAGACCCACTTTGCAACTCAATTCCGGGCCGGAATATTTTGCCTGTAAAATTACCCTCAGTAACCATCTGCACTATACCATCATATGCTTTGTCGACATCTAAAACGAATGAACTCAGTACTGTGTTAGGAGCAAGCGGGTTCTGATCCTGTACAGCTCCCAAAGCGTAAATTCCACTCTCATTGGATGCTTGAATTACCCCTTGACCCGAGGAATCTGCCACATGGAACATAAAGTCAGCGCCCTGCCTGATGATCGATGTAGCAGCCTCTCTTCCCCTTGCCGGGTTGTCCCAATCGTTGAGGTAAGTTCCAACGACAGTGATATTGTGATTTACCCATTCTGCTCCCTGTTTATAGCCTTCAAAGATATTCACAACATTTGGATACTCTTCTCCACCTACAAAGCCTATGACATTGGTTTTTGTCATCATACCAGCAAGTGCCCCCAACAGGAATGATCCCTCCTGCTGTTGTGGGAAGATTGAGGCGACATTCCTGGATTCTACAAGGCCCGTAAACACAACTATCTTAGTCTGTGGATAGGTTTGACCTACCTGTAATGCTGGTTCACCCCATTGGAATCCATGCGCTATTATCAAATTATATCCTGACTCAGCGTACTTTCTTAAAGTCATTTCAATATCGGGAATTGCTACATTGTCTTCAGAGGCGATGCTGAAGTTATATTTTTGTTCGACATAATGCGCGGCATTTAGGCTCGACTCCCCCCAGCCCTTGTCGGAAAAGTTGGCATCAGTAATGATCGCAATCTTCAAATCTGACTTTGCGATGCCACTATTATCAACAAAATCTCGTTGCCATAACAGCGGGTAGACGTAGAGAAAAGAAAAAACTCCGATTGCAATGAAGACTAAACCTAATGCTACGGCCACATACAACTTACGTGAACGATTGTTCTTCTTCTTCTTCTTCTTCTCCCCCTCTTCTACCATTGAATCACTCCTCTGAGCAGAAAGAAACATCTACAAAGCCGCAGTATTGAAGTTTTCAATCCGAAGAGGGTCATGGACCAAGAATCCATCGGTGTTTGGTGCATATACTTTCTGTTGCACTTATTTTCTTCACAAGAGTCCTATTTTAGGAGTGTGACATAATAGCAAACCCATCAAGCTCTGAATAAAACGCCCAAATAATATCGCTGATTTTAGCCTGTCAAGCTCTATTTGCCAACCAATCTCATAAGAGCAGTTTTAACTTTGCTTACACCCGGAATTGTAAAGCTTCTCATGATTATCACTGGACAATTCAGGCGCTCTATCAATTGCACATATTGCGGATTATCAAAAATGCTAAATTTTCCTATGCTAGCTCCTATTACTACAATGTCCGGCTGTGATGCATTAATCCCCGCCAAAACAAGACCTGCAGATTGATGTGCGTCTCTTTCACTTTCTTCGCTCATAATAATTCTATCAAACTCAATCCCTATATTAGAGAGAAATTCTTCTTTTTCTAACCCCTTTGCAACAGACATATGCTTGTCTTTGCCATCATGATTCTTCCCACGACTTGCTCTGGCAGAAAGGTATTCTTCTTGCTTTAGTAATGTTTCCTTATCTGTTACGAACAACACATTTACCTTGAACAGACCTGAATGTTCAAGCCAACTTGTAGTTTTCAATACTAAGTCTGAGTGATCTCCATCATCATACACTACAACCAAGTTCTTCTTTTGAACCTCATCGTTGGTGGAAGAAACCGGAAAAGGATCCGACAGAATAGTGTCATCTGCCGCACCTCCACTTGTATCTATTGCCATTATATCACAAGTAACTAATGTTTGAAGCTTCTTGTTTGTTCGTAGGGTTTCAAAATCTATCACAAGAAGGTCAATCCTTTGTTCTTCAATTGTAGCAAGAATAGCTTCTGTTGCATCATGGGAAACCCTGACAAAGTAGTGGTTCAGTACATCCTCTTTATCTAGTATTTCGTCCAGTGATGTGAACGCTCTCCTTGCACTCTCTACAAAAGCTACTCCAGCTGAAAGTGGAGTTTGCTGTGGAACTGTGATTACTCTTAGAACACTGATTTCTCCATCATTTTCTTTTGCAACTCTTATAGCATATTTGAGGAGCCTATCAGGATTTTCAGGTGTATAAGGCATCAAAATCCGAAATTCTTTTCGTGCTAGATCACCTTCTGATGTTATGACAGGTGCATAGTGATCTACTTCTTGCTTGAAGGTATACATTCGATATAGGATAAAGCCGACAAGAACCCATAATGCAGTAATGCCCCAGCTAAGCGGTTGCATGACAAGCAGGTAAAACGCAAGACCTATATTCAAAAATATTCCTATGATGGGAA
>DATMWK010000033.1:0-3282 GCA_035562555.1 Nitrososphaera sp.
CCAAGATATATACTATAAGGCAACAATAGTAACCTACAAGGAAAAATACTGCATATATCAGAGATGGATTCAGAAGTATTCTGTGAGAAAAGGATGATCATCTGGAAAGCCTCTTGACCATATCGATAGCGCCGATGCGACGCTAAATAAAGGAGATCCGTGTTCTATCTCTAGCCATTGATTGAGAAGAGATAAGGTTAAGTGCCACCATATTGACGTTTATTCTGTATTTGGACGGCGAATCCTTTAGGATGATCCAAGGTGACGCTCACCAAATAATCAAATGTCTTACTGGCGTAAAATTTCGCGCAGTCATAACGTCTCCTCCATATTATTGCCACCGCCATTACGGAGCTGACAATCATGAAATCGGCAGGGAGCAGACAGTGGAAGAGTATCTCTATTCGCTGACGCAGATATTTGCTGCATGCAAGGATCTGCTTACAGAGGATGGCAGTCTCTGGATAGTAATAGGCGACGCACGCAGGCAGCAAGAAAAGCTCCGGATCCCCCATCGTCTTGCAGATATGCTTGTTCAATCTGGCTATATCTTCCGCGAAGACATCATCTGGTACAAGAAAAATAACATTAGCAGCAGCGTCCGAAATAACTTTTCGCAGGCTTACGAATATGTCCTGTTCTTTTCAAAGAACCGTCGCTCGTATGCAAACCTTGATGCAGTACGGGTGCCAGGTAACGAGGCAGCTGAAGGTCGAAATAAGCAGCCACCTTCCGATATGGTTCAATACGTGCCTAAAGACCCAGACAAAAAAGAGATCATGCGCATAGCCAACATCATACATAATTCCTCTCCTCTGACCCCGCTTTCGCAGCTTCCAATGACATCAGAAATAGCCAGAGCATACGGATACGATCCAGAAAAGTTTTGCCCAACCTGTTATCGCAAATTCAAACGACATGCAACGCGCCGAAGGATAGGGGATCACAAGCACTACCCAATATTTGCTGTTTGCAACCCTCGTGGCAAGAATCCATCAAACGTATGGGAGATTCCCACAAGGGCGCACTACGGCAACGAGCATTTTGCAATATTTCCAGAAGAGCTCGTCAACATGATTCTTCGGTTCGCAACTAAGGTAGGCGATTATGTGCTTGATCCATTTGCTGGTAGGGGCACGACAGGCATCGTAGCAACATCGCTTGGCCGCAAGTTCCTGGGAATTGACCTCTACAAAGAAAATGTGGACAGGGCAAACAGCAATATCATCAGGGGTACAGTCTACAATCTAGTCTGATGTGGTTTGTGCTCAACATGCAGAATCGATATATGGCAAACTTTGAGATTGGCACCACCAGGAAAAGTATGAGTAACTACAGAATGAACTTGTTTAGTCAGTTAATTTTTTGCAATATTGCTCGTTTGTTCGCTATCTTCGTACCGTCTAGAAAATGTACGTTTCGAGTAAGGCGAGGGTTGAATGATTACGCAGTGGTGAATCAGCATGAAGCCAATATATAATCGAAGATTAAACCAAAATAATTAACCGGCGGGTAAAAAGGTTGAAGTTTGATCCTACCATCAGCGGTCGGGAAAACTGTGATTGCTGCGTGTATAGCAGCTGCTGCTTGTTTTTTAGCTTGCAGTATCACAATTTAGCACGGTACCTCTTTATCACGCTTGCTTTTGCAGGGCTCCTTTCGACTGGATGGTTTGGAATCCCTCTTATCCCACAGTACCTCATAGACAATCAGGTTCATATACTGGCCGGCATCTTCACATTATTTAGCTTTCTAGGCACCATATGGGGCGTGATGGCATATCGAGAATTTACGAAGTCTATCGAGACAGTGATAGAGGCAAGGATAGCCGCGCGCAAGTTAGATCCCATGATAGGTGATTATGAGTATAAATCCTACAATCCAATTACAAAGGAATACGAATCAGGTTTTGTCCCTTCCGGCCCGGTTGATTTCTGGGACAAAGAAACTCAAGTGCCTGCGTGGATGGACAAGGGGAAGTACTGGCACATCCTCTTAAGCCTTAAAGGTGGAAGCAGAGAGATCAAACTCAATGTGGTCAAGGACAGCGACCTGCCGTTTCACACAGGCACAAGAAATGTTGCTGTGACTGCAAGAAAAACTATAGGTGAAGAAAAGAGATCACGCCGCCGCCAAGTCTACGTTGTCAAAATCCCACAATGGCTTGTTATGAACACAGAGCGCAAGCGGTTTGCTGACATTACTGCCAGTGGAGAATTGGGCGAGCTTGTAGCCGATCTCAATAAGAAGATTGTAGCAGCTTCTGACGAGGTAGCGGAGTGGGAGAGACAGAGGATTAGAAACCCTTGGAAGGGCATGAGCTTTGGCATATACCTCAACAAGAGCCTGCCGCTTACCATCGTTTACCGTCAGGTAGTAAGGGTCTTTCCTGGAGCAAAAAAGCGAACAATAGACGAGACGAACGCCAACCTTGCAAATGCCAAGGTCGAAGAACTTATAGTCTCGCTACTTGAGCTTGCGTCGGAAAAAGGCATTCCTGAGAACAGAATCTACATGCTTCGCCTTCTGCTAAATTTTCTCAAGAATGCATACACCCGGCTTGGGCTTGGCGAAGGGGCAAGCGAGTACCATAGTTTCCATCATTCTCTTGAAGTCTCGTACATGACTCTACACATGATCCCAAAGCAGTTTAAGGACGTTCAGTTTGGATGGAAGGATTACGAGCTTGCAATTGTCGCAGGTCTGCTGCATGACTACGATCCAGTGCAACCACTTGTTTCCAACGATGGACCTAAAGGCCCAAATGTGAACAGGACGATGCAAGAGCTTTCAAGGAATAGAATTCTTGATGCTTATTTTACAATGGGTAGAGACGAATTTGAAAATTATTTCCGTGAATTCAAAACGACGCTCTCCCCACCTACAGAGTTTGCTACTACGCACCCAGAATACATCAAGACAGATTGGAGCCCTGTTGAAAGCCTGGTAGTCGAATCGCTCATCTGGAGGACTGATTTTCCATTCTTCAAGCAACAGCTAGCACAGAAAATGTTTGCGCAAACACTTGACCAGCTAGCTGGCAGAGGAGAAAATGCCAAAAAGGTAAAGTTGCTTGCAGAGATACTCTGGCTTGCCGACCTTGCAGTCACGTATATGGGATCGGACCCTGTAAGGGCCTGGGACAGGGTTACAAACCTTTACGATGAGCTCAATTTGCCTAAACTTGAAGCTGTGACAAGAACCGACGCTTTCTTTACAGATTTTTCAGAAAATGAAATGTTTAGGCAGATAATCAGCATGAAGCACTTTCCACAGATATTC
>DATMWK010000034.1:0-2964 GCA_035562555.1 Nitrososphaera sp.
CCGAAGCGAAACGAAGAGCGGTCGGCTTGGTCAGGCGGCTGAAAGTCAGGTTAAGGATAGTACTAGAGTCACCGTCACGTATAAGCTCCCAGCGGATGACAGCTTCAGATTCCCCGTCTGGCAATTGCGGGTGAGGAGCTGTGTGCCACTCGTGCTCAAACACGCGAGGAGGGTCCCAAACTAGAATGCGGCCTGTGGTATGGAATCCTGCAGGCCCGGTTACAAAATCGATCGTGCCGCCGTTGCGCCCGTCGATGACTGCCTTGTTATCGAACCACATTGCCAGCTCTGTTGGATCTGTGATTGCCTTCCAGACGTCTTCGCGGGGATGCGCGAGCCTCCGCTCATACTTCAATGTCGCATAGTCGCCTTCGATTATCACTTCTCCTTTCTGGCTAGCGTTCATTTCCTTTTTGCTCCCTTCTTTTCGGACAGGTGTTGCTCAAGCGCATCAAGCCTGTCTGACCAAAAAACCTTGTACTTTGCTATCCATGCATCAAGTTCGGCCAGACCCTTTGGCTGGAGAGTGTAGATTCTTTGCTGAGCTTGGACACGCATATCGACAAGACCCGCATCTTTGAGAATTCTTAGGTGCTTTGATACAGCAGGTTGGCTAATGTCTGGAAATGCGCTGACCAACTCACCTACGGAGCGCTCACGCTTGACAAGCAAGTCCAGCATGGCCCTTCTCTTCGGGTCAGCCACTGCAGAGAACGTGTCCATGCCTAATGTATAACCGTTTGGTTCTATAAACTTAATGTTATAAAAGATGATGCTATGCCGACTTTAGTTATCGACGGGCGGAGCGATCGTCAACTAGAGTATATCATGGTCTAGTTTTAATTTCAACAGAACAGCCAATTACAAAGCAAAGAACCACACCTACCAAAATATCTTATTGGACAATGTCCAGCAGTTGGCTAACTATATTGTCGGCAAGCGAAAAGATCTGCATCTCATAATTCCACCAGTGAAGATTCATAGAAGCGATCCATTAGAGCTGCAGCAAAAAATTCTGGCAATGTCATCAGATGAAAGAAAGAGGCTTGGCATAAACAAGTCAACACTGTGGAACCAATAGAAACATCTGAATGAAGGTAAGCGCATTCAGGTTTATGGCAAGGTGCTTTCCCGATTATCTTAGCTGGTGGATTAAAGCTTGATCGCTCGACAGTCATTAGCATCTCTTACACATCTAGACCGCCAATACTATTTTGCCCCTTGGATGCCCATCTTTTTGGTACTCTAGTGCCTTAGCAGCATCGTCCAGAGGAAACATCTTGTCAACATTCACGTGTACGTTATTTTGATCGACCCACTGCGCTAATTCTGTCAGCCTTTCTCTATTAACCTGAGAGAATACAAATATTGCTTTCACGCCAAATTTCTCCATTAGCTCTTGATTTGGCTGCTCCAGCGTTGATACGATTATCCCCGTGCCCCTCTTTAGTACTTTGAATGACCGACTGTAAGTTTCACCTCCTACCGTATCAAGGACTGCATCATAGTCATGCGACAGCAAGTCTTCAAAGGTCTGGGTCTTATAGTCTATTATTTCGTCTGCGCCTAGGCCCTTTACAAATTGCTTGTCTTTTTCACTTATTGTGGTCGCTACGTATGCACCAAGGTACTTAGCTAACTGTATAGCAATATTTCCTACACCTCCTGCCCCGCCATGAATCAGAATCTTCTGACCTCTGGATAATCCAATAGTATCAACAAGTGCCTGCCAGTCGGTAACGCCTACAGTCGGTAAACCAGCAGCCTCCTCATGGCTTAGAGTTATTGGTTTATGTGCTATAATATCTGCTTTTGCCAAAGCCATTTCTGCAAATGCTCCAGAGCCTCCCATTAATACTCCAGCTTGTCCATATACTTCATCGCCTTGCTTAAGATCAGAGGGTACGCCCTCTCCAACCTTTTCTATAGCACCTGAAAAATCCATTCCCAAGGTCGCAGGGAATTGGAGAGGTGCCATTTGCTTGAAGAATCCTTCTCGAACTTTCCAGTCCACGGGGTTAACGCCAGCTGCTTTTACACGGACCAGAACCATGCCTTCAGACGGATCATTTAGTGAAGGCGTCGTACTTTGGTTGATCTCAACTACGTCGCTATTTCCATAGGTCTTCATCTGAGCCGATTTCATTGCTATTATGAGGAAATATCACATATTAAACGATGGTAGTAACAAGATGCTAACTTGATATTCCTACCATGCCATAAAACACCAATAACAGTAATGGAATTGCCTCAAATAAAAAGGAGAAGAAGAACCATCCGCCGCCATCCCAATCCCAGGTTATGACAACAATTATCAGGAAAGGTATCATAAACATCGCCTCTCCACAGGTGCTGGGCTGTTTATAACTATCAGACTATTCTGCTGTTACGGTACCTATCAATTTGGTTTATTCAATTTACGATTCAACAGAAGTGGCTATCCAAAAAATGGTGGAAGCACATCGGAAGATGATAGACATGTCTGACAGTAGCAATGAGGCAAAGAAGAGAGGAACTTAGGGATGAATACTGCTGTCAAAAGGCAACTAGAGCTGGAGATAAAGACTCTTCATAACGCCCAAGAGGACAAGAGACAATAGTTGATTCATGTGAACTTCTGAAAGTATTTTGTCCCCCAGAGAGGCATATGAGAAATTTTACTTATAATGGAATGATATCGCTTAGCATTCAGAGCCCTTGAGGTTCAGGACCCTACTCAACTATGCTTCTTAGAATAATGCCTTGTTATTACGCTTAGTCCAGTGACAATCACTCCCACTGCAATTATGATATATCCGTTTACTGTCCATTCTGGATTGCTATACATGAATGAGCTAGAAGGACCAAGAGAGGATTTACTCTGAAGGAGAAATATTACCCCTAGGATGATAATTACCAATCCAATAATGATTAATGCCTTTGTTACAAGCACGGAACGCTATTTATGAAATGCGCTATTATACA
>DATMWK010000035.1:0-17353 GCA_035562555.1 Nitrososphaera sp.
CCAACCATGTTTGGATGCAACATACAGTAGTACGGATACTCGCCTGCTTCTGTGAAGGTAAAGCTAAATGTCTGTCCTGGATTCAGCAATGGAGTAAAGTTTGGTGAGGAATTGAATTTGTTATCTGGCTGTCCGTTGCTGCCTGATGTGACTGTATGGGGTTGTGCATCATTATTTGTCCATGTTACTGTGGCGCCAACGCTAACTTGAATAGGGTTTGGTGAGTATGCAGTATCAGTCAGGCTAGAAGCGCCCGAGACTATGGAGACGCTGGTAGCTGTATTACCACCACCACCGGCACTAGAGGCAGTTGCATTCGTTGCATTACCGCCGCCTGCCATGGTGGCATTCGTTGCATTACCGCCGCCTTGTCCTGTAACTCCTTGTGCGTTTGCATAATGTGGTGCATTTATAGCTATCGATGACGCCACGCTTAATGAAAGCAGCATAAGCGCCAGGGTTGCAAGTACAGTTTTATTGTTGTCGTCGTTTTTTGATGGCATAAGAAATCGAACAAGAATCCTGGCTTTTAACAGTTACAGTCTTTAGTTAAGGTATATATATATATTAACAAATCTCTATATCTTGAAAATAAGTCTAAGTCTAAGTAAAATCTAATGTGTGGTTTATTAGCATTTGCTGGTGACTGTTTATTTTACTGTATATCGACATTCGTCTTCGATAAGGGATAAATATCTCTAATTGTTGTTTTGAAATTCTCTGTAATTGCTGTTGCTGTTGGGCTAATGCAATCTGATTGTAATTTAGACCTAAGGAGAAGGAGCGATAGTGATAGTTGCGAGAACTGTAAGAAAAATTTGTGTTATAAAGAAACGTTACATACTCGCATCAAGCTTCTGGAAATTTCCTTATCGCTTGTATTGGCATCCAATTCCTTAGCCTGTATAACACGATCCCATGCAGGGCTAGTGCAGAAGGTACTCCCACAGTAGGAACCAAGATCCAAGGGAATGTTAGCATTGTAGAAGTTCCCAAACCTGGCTCAGTTATCAAGCCAAGACTTATTGCATTGGCCAGATCCGCAATACCTAGAACACTCCATACTACTACTGCATACCTTGACCAACTATATCCTTTCCATAGAAAAATGGCAAAAGGAATAGCTGTCAGTCCTATGAGAATATCTCCAACTCCTGCGGGTATCGCAAAAGCAGGATCTAGGAGTCCTTGAGCCATGCCCCAGAGGAATGCTATTCCCACTATCCTCCAGGTATGGACAGCTAATAGTAGAGAGGTTATCTTGTTGTAATGCATTAATTTTGAATAGTCATCAGGTGCTTTCATTTGTATACTTGGTATCAAATATATAGTTTATAAGTCTGACGTAACCAGATGTATAGTTAGTTACCAGATAGAGAGCAGAAGGGGGGAGGAAATCTGAGAGATAAAATGTCAATAATAGAGATTATTTACAATAGTCCTAAGCTCAAGTCATGTCCAATTCAGACAACCTTAAAAACTATAGGAAAAAATTCCTCCTGCTTGAGGTATTCAATCTAGATAAGGTATATGGAGCAAATATAATCAGTGCTCTATGAGTGAAAAAACAAGGAAAAGATATGAGGAGAATAAGGATGAAGGCTCGGAAACTGTAGCAGACCAGCAAATCCACGAACCGGTTTATGACTTCGCAAAACCCGAAGCTCAGATAAAAGCTGTACGTCTACGAGATAGAGGAGGTTCCGATGTCATGGCTAATGATTATCCAACTGAACCCATTGCCAAAGAGAATAATACTTCTACAAAAAATGATGAGACAAAGCTGAGGACTACATCAGATAAAGAGTGCTGAAACTAACTCTCTCGCACCTCTTGTAGTTGATCTTATGATTACTTTTCAATATTATTAACTACATTCTTTCTTGTACCTGAAGGTTGTTAATTTGGTACTCAGTTAACCGCAAGAATGAGTATTACTATTATCGTATCAAACATCTGCATTCTTGATAATAAAAAAAATATTTCAAGCAAATAATAAAGGCCATCCATTGATTGAATGTGGCTGATATAAAGGTAGGGCCCAGGGGATTCGGCAGAAAAACCTTCAAAATTAGGACTCATGTTTTAACTGTATTTAGGTTTCCACAAATCATGCCATTCATAGTTTATCTTTTAATCTCCATTATCTAGAAGAGATAAACTTTACGAATCTTTAGAATGAGCGTCGCTCTTGGCAATGCAAGTCTTAGAATGGCCGCTAGCGTTTTGTGAAGGCATATATATCCTAAGAAATAGGCCCAAAAGAGGCACTATGAACAGAATAGAAGGCAATAGGTAACCGTTCCTGCATTGCATAAGAAAGTTGACGCATACCATTCAATTATGGGGGCCTGAGGATAAATAAATGTGAGCTTGATAGATCGGAAAGCACCTTATCTTGGAAAGTACATATTAGCACTATTGTTATTGTTCCACTTCAAAAGCTATCTTCATTACAGTCCTATATTCAACTATCTTTCCATTCTGAACTTCTCCCTTCCAGCTAGTTACATCTATTCCCTTGATATTTCGGATAGTCTTACTTGCACGTTCTAGTCCCTTCTCAACAGCATCTTGCCAACTCTTGTCTGATGTAGATATTAAATCTGAAACTTTGAGAACAGTTGTTGCCATGTATGATCATCAATTTATTGATATAAAAGAGGTTCTAAAAATAAGAAAGATATTAAAAAGAAAGTAGATCATTAGCTGTAAGACTGACAGGATTTGATGGATAGAAATTATTGTTGTTCTCAAGACTTTTCGCATTCCCATGCATTATTTTATTTGACGCTATCACCACAATCTTTGTCACTTGCTTTCTGCAAATCTCTTTAAGTGACCATTGAATAGTCTCTGCTGTATTCTCAAGGCTTTAAGGAAAGCCACCATAACGTTAACGCCATTAAAGAAGCAAAAAAAGAGGTTGTGTTGATCTACAGCATGATCCTGAATAATGCATGATTATACTATCTTATTCTACCGAATTGGTAAACAGTTGAGTCCCCTATACACTTTTATTGTTACAAAAACGTGGGCCCAGAGGGTTCCGAGAGAAAAATGTTGAGAATTTAGACCGATATGAGTTAGTGGCATGAAATGAAAATTGCGTTCTGGTTTTCTAGGATATATCTCTATTAGTTAATGAATGCTAATGATTTAGGTACGAGGAGGTTAGGAAACGACAACAATAATCCTTGTCCCTTTGTCATTGGACGAGGAAGACAAGAGAAGCATCTTTAATCCGTTGATTGACCATCTTGCTTCAATTTTTGATGCTTCAATTTCTATTCTTACTGACCTGCCACAATTAGATAGTTCTTCTGAGGCGTCATTCAATGAGCAAAGAAATCAGTTGAATTCGGATAGACTACTGCGCTGGCTTGTAACGTCGATAGTTAATAATACAAAATCATATGATCCAAGAAAGACAATAATTCTTGGTATATGTAATTTCGATGCTTATTCATTGGGCTTGAATTTTGTGTTTGGTCAGGCTTCGCTGACTGGAGGTGTGGCAGTAATATATGTTCCAAGGCTAAAACAAGAGTTCTATGGTCTACGTGCCGACACAGCTATCTTTATTGAACGCGTGCTCAAGGAAGCCACGCATGAGGTTGGCCATGCAATTGGACTAGAACACTGTCCAAAGCAGTTCTGTGTTATGCACTTTAGCAACTCGCTTGCTGATACTGATAGAAAATCAAAGGATTTCTGCAACATATGCAGAAACAAACTGCACCAGAAATAGGTGGATCTTTATTTTGACAAATATTAGATAGATTGCTTTTGACAGAGCATTTGCCTCTAGCTTGCTCTATGAGTTAGCTGAGTCGTCTGTAAGGGACTTTTATAATATGGTCGTTCATACCGACTGAGTTAAGAACCACTAGTGTAATTAAATAATAGATGCAAGAGAACCGCTCTCCTCCATGATTTTGCTAATCAACTGAGTAAAGATAAGGACATTCATGCAATACTTTCTTATTTATCAATTCTCTAATTGTTGTCACCAGCTTTTCAGATGAGAACTCTAACTAGCATTTGGAATTTTCATTATACGCTGAAGGTTTAGGAAAAGCAATCAGGTATGGTTGTTATTACCGACTTAGTGATATCTTACTGCCGTTCTTAAATATCTCATGCTGCCTGGTATAATCAATGAAATCGGCTCAGATAAAGAGCTATGGTGATAGCGAAGTAGTTGAAATCAACCAAAGTGCTTCTTCACCGAATGATCCCTCTGAAGGTAAGGTTCTGGTCAGTGTAAAAGCGGCTGGTGTAAACCCCTCAGATTGGAAACTTCGAGAAGGATTCTTTAAGCAAATGGTGCCTCTGCAATTCCCTGCGACTTTGGGAATGGATTTTTCAGGTGTCATAGAAAAAGTGGGAGTGGGCGTCGCTTCTGATCTTAAACAAGGCGATGAAGTATATGGACAGGCTGGAGCATTTGCAGGAGGTTCAGGCGCATTTGCAGAAATGGCTTTGGCAAATGCAGACAAGATAGCACATAAACCAAAAACTCTAACTCATGAGCAAGCTGCAGGTTTACCGCTTGTGGGCGTTAGCGCTTGGCAGGCACTTGTAGAAATTATTGGGTTAAGTAAGGATCAAAAGATTCTGATTCATGGCGGAGCAGGAGGCATAGGATCAATCGCTATCCCGTTAGCTAAGCACCTTGGAGCTTATGTAGCAACTACGGTGAGAACAAACGATATACAGTTTGTAAAAGAAGAGCTAGGAGCAGACGAAGTAATAGACTACAAGACTCAGAATTTTGAGGACATCCTTTCGCATGATTATGATGCAGTATTTGACACTGTAGGCGGTGAGACATACACAAGGTCTTTCAAAGTGCTAAAAGGGGGTGGCATTATTGTATCCATGCTAGAGCAGCCAAACCAAGAGCTTATGGATCGCTTTGGTGTAAAAGCCATATTCGAATTCACACAGATAAGCCGGGAACGATTAGCGAAATTGGCTCAGTGGGTCGATCAAAACAACATACGTGTAAATGTTGACAAGATGTTTCCGCTGGATGAGACTGCTAAGGCTCTCGATTACCAGAGAGATGTACACCCAAGAGGCAAAGTAGTCTTACAAGTGAGCAATTAAAAAATGAATTCATTTTTTACTTCAGATGGAGCTCAGGTGTCTAAATGACATATGATTTTTCAGGAAAAGTAGTTGTGATAACTGGAGGAACAGGAGCTTTGGGAAGAGCTGTTGCTCAAGCCTTCGGTACATCAAATGCCACAACAGTTGTTGTAAGTTACATCATTGATGAGGAGATGGAAGACGTAAAAACAAAAATCAAAACTATAACAGAACTAGTCAAAGCGGATATAACAAAAGAAGATCAAGCTAAGAAATTGATATCGCATGTCATCGAAGCATACAACAGGATAGATGTTCTAGTCAATGTCGTGGGTGGCTATTTGGGTGGCAAGAGTGTCGCCGAAGTAGATGAAACCGAATGGGATAAGATGATGAACATGAATTTGAAATCTGCCTTTCTAATAAGCAAGCATGTGATACCATTAATGGTAGCTGCAAAACATGGGAAAATAGTCCATATATCATCTAGAACGGGATTGAAATCTGATGGTTATGATTCTGCATACTCAGCTTCAAAATCCGGTCTGATAAGGCTTGTAGAATCGATTTCAGAAGAAGTAAAGGAGGACGGGATTAACGCAAACTGCATATTACCTAGTACGATAGATACTGAAGCTAACAGGAATGCAATGCCAAATTCAGATTTCAGTAAATGGGTAAAGGCTGGAGATTTGGCAAATCTGGTATTGTTTCTTTGCTCAGATGAAGCCAAGCTCATAAACGGAGCAGCAATTCCAGCATATGGGCTGGCTTGAATTAGTAATACAGGTTATACTGCTGCCAGATACACAAGTATCTCTACTACCAACCAAAGTGTGTACACATTTACAACCATTTTCGCATTCTTTGAGCTCAACGAAATTCTCCTGAGCATCATATCCTATACACATTGCCATTTCTTTAGAAGGAGCGGGCCCAAAGGGTTCCGGCATAAAAACTTCAAAATTGAGACTCAGTCAGCTATATTTTAACAACACAAAAGTAACAGTTAACTAACTTACAAGGCATTATCGAGGCTAGAAGCTAGGCTAGTAATCCCGGAAATAACATTCACATGGTTTGCCGGTGGTTCTGTGGTCACGTATACAAGATGACTGTCCCCAAAGGGCATCGTAATGCGTTTAATCTTTTCGTACTCTGCAAGCACATACTTTCCCTTTCCTATCTTCGGAGCAAGCTGACTTCTTGACTTCCAAGCATTCACTGCCATCTCAAGTGACTTTCTGCTCTCGTCTGGCGTAAGCAGATTGCTGACGCCAGGTCGATGATCGGAGTACATTATCTTGCCATCGGTGTTACATATGGTGACCATGCGGATATTTCTGTCCAAGCCCATGATGTCTTGGTATAGTTTTTGATAGTTCATTACCACTGTACTAATAACACCCGCCTGTTAAAGACTCTTCTCTGTCCTTCATCAACTTTGATCCTGATTTGCCCTCTTTTTGAGTAATATGTTATCGTTTTCTGTTTTAATTTCATACGTCGGTTCCGATCTCATTGCTGGTGGCCTGCCTACTTTGCCAGTTCTAATGTCAAATCTAGATCCATGCCATGGACATTGAACCTCATAACCTTCAAGTTTACCCTGAGCTAGAGGCCCACCAAGATGGGTACACACATTGCCGATCGCATAATATTTTCCTTCGACATTGGCAAGACATACCTTTTCACCATTAACTTCGACTTCTTTCATTCGTGAAGGTTGGATATCCTTTGTATCAGCTACCTTAACAAAATCCTCACTCAATGCAAAGATCATTTTAATTATACAGTCTGAGGTGTATATGGTTTTCTATTTAATTGAATTTCCAGAGATATTATGATTGTACGCTTTTTGAGAAATTAATTAATTAATTTCTACTATAGCCTTAGATGGCAGGTGGGCTAACTCATTTGATATCTTTGGTTCGATCGTCTTTAATTCTCCATACTTGACTGAAGTTCTTATTGTATCCACTGAAAAATCCGCATTCTCATAAAGGAACGGAAATCATAGACTGTTATGTTAGAGAACAAGGGCCCAGAGGGTTCCGGAAGAGAAAAACCTTCAGAAAATAGACTCAATGACTCACAGTGGCACGAAATAAAAATTGTGTTCAGGTTATTTTGTACATGTACATATTAGTTATAGACTGCAATCTGCTCCTCTGTGTATTGTTGTCATTTCTACATCAAATGCAATAATCACAAGCAAGCAAGCGAGCTCCAGTAAGAAGACTAAGATTTAAGTTGGAGACGTAACTCTCAAAATGTATAAAAATCCCACACGGGCAATTTGCAGTACAATGGTTGTAGCTGAAAAAGTCGTTCACTTCCATGACAAAAATAAAGACCTCAGTGCGTTTGGTCAGCAAATTGTTGAGATGCTTCAGGACGATGGATACAAAACCCAGATTAATACAAGCGCCCCACAAGGGATAGTAATTCAGGCGACAAAAGCTGGCATTCTGCGTGACATTATCACTGCGAATAGGGCTTTTACAATACTGATAACTGGAGACCCAAACAACTTTGTGGTCCATATAGGCATCGGCAAATTGATTCAGAACCTTGCAGTTACTGCCGCAGAAACAATCCTATTGTCCGGTCTATTCCTTGCTGTCGATGTCCCCGAGATGCTCTGGACGCGACATGTTGAAAAAGAGATATTGAACAGAATTGTGCAACTGGTAGAGTGAATTTTTACCCCAGTCGCTCAATCGCATTTTTTTGCTGCATTGGAATAATAACTGGTTTGTAATGGAGCCTTCTAAGGCTAAATCAAATCTTATTGTTAGAGTTCAATTCATTTGCATAGAAGAAATATCTCTTTAGTCGATGCCATCCTGCCTGCCTAAATGATCTAGAAATTCTTGCCGCCAGGCTTCGGGAAGTGCTTTGATATGAACTGCACGCCGAATTGTTGCCATGTCACCTTCGCTAGATACTAGTTGGACAATATCTTTAACTGTGACATTATTCTCATCTCTGCTAATAAGCTCGATCTCATCACCAGCTCCTACGTCTCCTTCCTTTAGAACCCTAAAATAGATCCCAGTAAGTTTGCTTTCCATAAATTGCCTGACGATGTCCATACGCCCAAATTTTACTCCAAGTTTATAGCAAGGCATCCTTGGCTGTGTGGCCACCACCTCACTAGAACCAATTCGAAATATATCGCCGATATTAACTTGGTCCTCGAATAATCCTTCCGTCGTAAGGTTCTCTCCGAACATGCCCCATGGTAGTTTCATATTTGGTAATCGCTTTTTCCAGTAATCAAAATGCTCCGCGGGATAGGCATACAGAGCCTTGTCAGGTCCACCATGAACAGTTAGGTCTGCCTGCTTGTCCCCGTCGAGATTGAGTCTTCTTAGCTTTATCCGCCCCATTACAGGTTCTTTAAAGATTCCTGTAGTCACTGCTTGGCCTCGAAAGTTCACAGTCCGTGGAAGTCCCACGTTGAGCGAAATAACCTTGGCCATATAGGATGTAAGCATATGCAGAACTACAATATATAAGATTGAAAGGACAAGACAACAACCATACACTTATGTTGAGTGAAGGATCTATAACCTATTGCAATAGGCATAACGATGTTCATTTAGACCTCGAGTTGTAAATGTCAAATTTGCCTAAGAAGTTTACGGCAAACAAGGTGAATCGTAGTGGATGAGTGTTATATCCTGCCACTCCAGACTACAATAATTCAATCAGATTCTAAAGGAAGAGTGATGATATGAACCCTGAATCTTAAGAATACCAAAGAAACAGGTCAAAGTTATGTTGTGTTCCCGCATATGGGATAAGGAAAGTCAAGCATACTCACAATATTGGAAGTAATTTGGAAAAATGTATTTTAAGGATAGTCAAGGGATTGATATAGAAGTACTTATTGAAAATCAAAATACCATCTTCCCTGACACAGCATGCTGCACACAAGAAATTAAGCAGCCACAGAAAATACAATTCAATTTCCTTGGCTCTTAAAAAATTTCTTTTCAAAAGCAAGCTCGCTCGCATTTCCGTTGGGACTGAGTATGTAAGATTGGTTGAAGCGACTGATAGGATCTTGGCAAATCGTATTTCTTGTCCCATAGATATCCCACCATTTCAGGCATCTACGGTTGATGGTTTTGCCATTCTCTCAAGCGATACAAAGAAAGCAACAAGAGGCCATCATGCTATGCTCAATGTTGTTGGCAAAATTAGTGCTGGCAAAATCTCCAGGATAAGAATTGGTTCCAGTGAAGCTGTTGCAATTGCAACCGGAGCAAAGATTCCAAAGGGCGCAGACTCGGTGATAATGATTGAAGATGTCATAATTGAGGATAAAGGAAAGAAAATTTTCATCCCATATAAGACAAACAAAGGAAGCAACATATCTCCAAGAGGCAATGACCTAAGGAAGGGACAAATTCTTCTAAAGGAAGGAACATGGCTCACTGCTGCGGATATCGGGCTAATTGCATCTGTAGGGATATCAAAGATAAAGGTGTATAAGAAAATCAAAGTTGCGGTGCTCTCAACTGGCAGCGAACTTGCTGAACCAGGGTCAAACCTTGGTAATGCTTCAATTTTTGATAGCAATAGATTCATGCTCTCTAGTATGGTAAGAAAGCACGGCGGGGAGCCAATAGATCTGGGGATATGTAGAGATCAAAGATCCCTCATACATGCGAGGATAATGCAAGCACTAAATTTTGACGTAGTTCTAATATCTGGCGGCTCTTCCGTAGGCGAAAAGGACTATGTTCCTAGCTTAATAAATGAGATTGGAAAGCCCGGGATTATTGTAAGTGGCGTAGCAATGAAACCGGGTTCCCCAACGTCCATGGGGATAGTTAATGGAAAACCTGTAATCGTGCTTCCTGGCTATCCTGTTTCTGCATTTCTTGCTCTGTACACCTTCGGATTACCATTGTTTTACAAGATCCTAAACACTAACGGTCCTCCTGTTGCAAAGCAGGTCGCCAAACTTGCGTCTGATGTCAAGTTACATAAAGGAATGACCACATTTATTAGAGTTAGAATCTCAAAGCGTAATCATGGATGCTTTCTTGCTGAGCCAGTATCGACTACTGGTGCAAGCCTCCTTTCTACATTGGCTTATTCTGATGGGATAGTAGTAGCGAAGTATAACAACAAGGGGAGCCAAAGAGATGATATGTTGCACAAAGGACAAAATGTAGAAGTTATTTTACTAAGAGATGTATGTACCAGGAGGTTCAATAATTGTTAAAAGTAAAAGAAGATGATGGTGGAAATAATCCAAATAAAGCTCTTATTGACGGATTTGGAAGGGTTGCACATAAGTTAAGGCTCTCCGTGACTGACAGATGTAATATGCAATGCATTTATTGCATGCCAAGAAATATGGTTAAGAACGACAAAACTGGAAGCAGCGATGAAGCAATTGCAAAAAAAAGACGGTGGCTTGCCAAAGATGAGGTCTTAAGCTATCAAGAATTCTTAAGAATATCTCGGATTATGGCGCAGTTGGGCATTGAGAAAATAAGGATCACAGGCGGCGAGCCACTGCTCAGGCCAGGAGTGGAAGAGTTGGTTGCAGGGTTGTCAGAAATAAAAGGAATTAGATCAATCAGCATGACAACTAATGGTCTTTTCCTTGGCGAAAAGGCGGATCAGCTAAAAAGGTGCGGACTTCAAAGTGTAAACATTAGCCTCGACACATTTAAGGCTGCACGCTTTAAGGCCATGTGCGGGATAGACGGTCTGCATAAAGTCCTAAATTCAATTTACGCATCAGAAAATGCAGGACTGAAGGTGAAGATAAACACAGTGGTTGTGAGAGGATGGAATGATCAAGAGATCATAGATTTTGCAAGGTTTGCTCGTGAAACAGGCCATGTTGTACGCTTTATTGAATTCATGCCGCTAGATGGGTCTGGAATTTGGTCACCGGATCTTGTTGTTAGTAAGAGCGAGATTATTTCCCGAATAAGAAATGAAATTGGCGATATTGAAGTATCTGGAATCTTTGAGAATGAAGATGTTAAAGTAAATGATGACGACGATGGATCCGCACCGGCAAAGCTCTACTCGTTTACTGATGGAAAGGGAATCGTGGGATTCATTCCTTCAATGACAGAGCCATTTTGTGCACAATGTGATAGAATGAGAATAACTTCAAATGGAAGGCTTCTTACTTGCCTTTTTGAGAATCCAGGTTATGACATTAAGAATCTGCTGCGCAACGGAAAGACTGATCAAGAGATTGCTAATTACATTTTGGAATCTACCCGCAGGAAGCCAGAAGGAGTAGTAAGTATCATAAGATCTAAAGCGTTAAAACCAACCCTGAATTTGATGCATACCATAGGAGGATGATTATAATTGAGTGACATAGAGGAAATGAAACATCTTCATCCGCCGCAATTTATTACCCTGAAGGTCAAATCATTTGCAATTCTCAGAGAAATAATGGGCAAGGAGCAGATAACATTACAATTGCCCAGGAAAGATGAGGGAACAACTGTTGCTGATTTGAGGGTAAGGATCCTCGAACTTTATCCTGCTATTTCAGCACAAAGGATCGTAATGGCTATTGCTGTTAACACCAAGATTGCAAGTGACAAATCAATCATAAAGGATTTTGACGAAATAGCTCTCTTGCCGCCTATCAGTGGTGGTTAGCGGGTTTTATGATTTCTATATCAGAGCATCCGATCGATGTTGAAAAGTTGCTAGCCAATGTGAGGGAAGACTCTGCCGGTGCAACTGTTCTCTTTTTGGGAACAGTCAGAAACCACAATGATGATTACGCTGTATCTGGAATTTATTATGAAGCATATATCAGGATGGCAGAAGAAGCCGTGGCCAAAATTGAAGAAGAAACTGTCAAGAAGTGGAATTTGAAGAAATTTGCTGCCGTGCATAGAGTTGGCAACTTAAAGATAGGAGAAGTTAGTGTTGCTATTGCAGTATCGTCTGAGCATAGAGCTGAAGCCTTTGAAGCAGGACGATATGCTATAGACAGAATTAAGACAGAAGTTCCCATATGGAAGAAGGAGATGATGAGCGATGAAGGCGGAATATGGGCACAAGGCACACCAATGGATGAGAGTTGACAATATATGGGGATGTTCGATGTTGGGGATAAGCCAGAAACTCTCAGAATTGCAACCGCGCGGGCAGTCATAAAAGTAAGTCCTGAAACTATCTACTTGGTCAAAGAAGGAAAATCTCCAAAGGGTGACATAGTAGATGCCGCCAGGATATCTGCAACAATAGGAGCCAAGCGAACTTGGGATTTACTCCCATACTGCCATCCTATACCAATAGATCACATCAAAGTTGATGTTTCTATCAAGACAGAATCGATAGAGGTAGACGTACAATTAAAAACTACTTGGAAGACTGGCGTAGAGATGGAATCGCTGACAGGCGCTTCCATAGCAGCACTTACAATCTATGACATGCTAAAGCCAGTAGATGAATGCTTGGCGATAGAGTCTGTCAAGCTCTTGGCAAAAAGCGGAGGCATAAAGGATTTTTACGAAAGGTATGACAAGCCACTGAAGGCAGTTGTAATAGTTGTCAGCGATTCAGTGTCAAAAGGAGACCGAGCAGACAAGTCCGGCAAGCTCGCTGCTCAAAGGCTTGAGAGTGCTGGATTTGAAGTCGTAGACTACCAAGCTATATCTGATGACCCAAGCAAAATAGAATCGTCATTGAAAACTGCATGTGACGAAATGAAAGTAGATCTAGTATTAACATGTGGGGGTACTGGTCTTGGGCCTCGTGATACTACTCCTGAATCAACCAAGAAGATCTTGGAAAAGGAGGTTATAGGAATCTCTGAAGCGCTGCGTATGCACGGACAAAAAAGAACACCTTTGTCAATGCTATCTAGGGGAGTGGCTGGAGTCAGAGGCAAGACAATCGTCGTGAACCTACCAGGCAGTGTCAAGGCAGTGTCAGAGTCGCTAGACGCGCTAATCCCGGGTATACTACATGCATCTAAGATGCTGGGAGGTCACGGACATCAGCAATGAAATTGACCTTCTTATTTTTGTCGCACCCCTGTTCTTTGGGATAAGTTTTATTTATTCAAGTGTTGGGTTTGGGGGTGGCAGCAGCTATATCGCGATTCTTGTACTTTTTGGAATTAGCCTATTTGCCGTTCCTCCTATAGCGCAGATACTTAACATAATTGTAGCCGGGATCGCAATGATCACTTTTGCAAGAGCTAAACACCTTTCACTGAAATTCTCCCTGCCCTTTTTGTCGTCTGTCCCTTTTGCCTTTTTTGCAGGAACAATTGCTCTTCCAGAGCAGGACCTTACCCTGATCTTTATCCTGGCATTGTTTGCGGCGTCAGCTGCTCTGCTTCTCTCAGGAATAAGGGGCAGGTTTGAAAAATTGAAAGAGAAAAAGGCCGAGGGATTGAGGATATTGGATATCAGGAAGATTATATTAATTGGAATCCCCACAGGAATTATCCTAGGCGTTGTCGCTGGACTTGTAGGGATAGGAGGCGGGATATGGCTCTCCCCACTGCTTGTACTTGCTGGGATGGCTGATCCAAAAGGTGCAGCCGCAACTTCCAGCATTTTCATAGTGGCAAACTCTATTAGCGGCTTTCTTGGACAATCAGTGAATAAACCTATTGATTTTGCAATTTTATTGCCTCTGGCCTTGGTGGTGCTAGCAGGCGGATTGCTCGGATCTAGGTTAGGTGCATTAAGGCTTGACCATGATAAAATCCGGATAATAGTTGGTGCAATAGTGGCCATAGCAGGACTTAACCTTATGATCAAATTTTTGTTCTCTTGAGATATAGCATAGTGCTAATAGTATATCATGACGAAAATTAGTTGATCATGCTACCGTTTCCTCTACTGAATGATAGCCTGTCGCCCCATTAGGATAGGTATCTCTAATTTCGGCAGTTTGTATATTTCCAGCTTTGTCTGTTGCTCTTACAACTATATTGTATTTTCCTCTATTTTGTGGAATCCAATCTAGAGCCCAAAGAACCCAAGAGTTACTTGAAAGTGGATCTTTAATGCTTGCACTTTGCCAAGTGTTTCCGCCGTCTGTGCTGACTTCAACCTTTGATATTCCCCTGTCGCCAGCAAATGCTACGCCTGCTATTGGGCTTTTGCTTCCTATAGACGCAGCATTTGTAGATAACTCTTCAAATCTGTTCCGCAGTGCATCTCCGGGGAAAACAATCTTTGAATGAGTTTGATATTTAGCATTATTTGCCCAACCTCTTCTCTGCCAAAATCCCTCATAGATTGTATCGACGAGTTCAATGTCTGTTATCCATTTTGCGTTCATCATTCCATACAATCCCGGAACAATTGCCCTTACAGGAAAGCCGTGCTCTGCAGGCAATGGGACGCCATTCATCTCATATGCCAGTATGGTTCCATCCATCAGGCCCCTGTCAAGGGGTATTCCAACATCATAACCGTCAGAGCATCTAAAGACAATGTAAATCGCCGCAGGTAAGACTTGCGCCTTTTCTAGTAGTGTTTTCAGTGGAATTCCCTTCCAATATGCAGTGCTAATAAGATCACCATCAATCTTGTTGCTGATGCATTCTAGTGTAGCATACTCGCTAGTAGAAGGCATAGCCTTTAGTTCATCATAAGTAAACTGCAGAGGACCATTCCTTACTAAACCTCTAACATTGAGCCTCCAAGTGTTTGCATCAACAGAGGGCACAATTAAGTTTGTATCTATTCTGTAAAATTTATCATTAGGAGTTAGTTCAGAGGCTACAAACGGAGCAAGCGTCTCCTCAGCAAATATGCTGCCTGCAGGAATATTAGCTGAAGTAGGAGGTAAGGGTGTTTTAGGACTAGATGTTGGCATTGACGACTTGCTGTGGAATGGAAAGCTTCTGGCCCAGAAAATAAAAATGGCAACTCCAACAGAAGCGGCCGCCATTGTAATGAATTCTCTTCTACTTATTCTCGGAAGGCGGGAGTCAGTAGCTAGTTCAGGGTTTTTTCTCCCGCCTCCTTCTTCTATATCTGGACTGGAAGCTTTTCGAGGTTTGACTCTTTCGGCAATAGTACCCCTTTGAAATAAATAGGAAAGTGTAACCCCATAGGCCACACTTGGCAGAAGAAGAAAAAGTAACACATATTGGATCTCTGACGATCTTGTGAGCAATTCATTTAGTTGTAAAAGAAAGGCGCTTATTGCAACCATCACAAGATAGGGAACAAACGAAAGCTGTATTAGATTTACAATTACACTCTTGTTAGAAAGTTTGATGTATATCTTATAAAGTAATATTGCAAGTCCTCCATAAATGACCAAGTTGACAATAATTGCTGTTGTAAATGCAGTATATTTCGCCAGGGAACCAAATGTCTCAACAGAAAAAGACTCTACCTGTCCCGGGGTAAGTGAGAATAGTGTTTGAGAGGCAAGTTCGGGGATGAATAACCCTCCTGCAAATATTCTAAAAGCTGCAGCTACTAGCAGAGCAACACTTCCAGCGATGAGGCCAAGAACAAAGTTTCGTGTATTTTTGTTCTTCATCTAGTTTCTAAGTCACCCTTGTCTGAAGGATACTTTAGCGTTACTTGATTCTTTCTGTTCCATAGTAGATCCGCAGTCAGGATCAATAACTTCTAGGTGGGACGAGGATACCATATAGATCTTGATAGAGACATATACATTAAAGCATTTTTCCAGATTGAGAACAGAGAGGAAGTTTACAAAATAATATCCGAAATATGGCAAATTGACGGTTGCTAGCAATATTTATAATTAGACTTTATCTGTCTAATTCAACAAAATGGCGACAAAAATTCAGAAAAAAAGTCTGGATTCTTCACCTGATGAAACACGAACGTTTGAAAAAGGAAAAATCGAGCTTGCGAACCTTGGTGATGTTACCATAGGACGAGGCATTTTAGAACCAGGCTGGAGCTGGGAGAAATGTGTTAAGCCAATAGCTAAAACAAATAGCTGTCAAGCTCCACATACTCAATACGTTGTGTCAGGAAGAATGAAAGTGGTAATGGATGATGGAACAGAAGAAGAATTTGGTCCTGGAGACGCTGCAGTAATTCCACCTGGTCATAATGCCTGGGTAGTTGGAAATGAACCTGTAGTTTCAGTTGACTTTACAGGCTTAAAGGACTATGCTAAGAAGAGTTGAATCTATTAAAGAGTAGTAGCACTATTGACTGGCAACAAGATTTTGTTGTCGTCATCATCATCATATTCTTTTTTTTTGACTGTAAATATCAAGAGTGTTTTTATAGCTTTGTCTGCAAATGTGCTAAAAAGTTCATTTTTTGAACGATTTTTTATTTTTAGGCGGGCGCAGAGGGACTCGGTAGAAAAAAACTTCAAAATTGAGACTCGATGAATCAACAGAACAGAATGAAAACTTGTTCACTTATTTTGTATCTATCCGCATTGTTACAGATTGCTGTTAGAGAACATCCTATGTCACAGACCATTATAGGTGGCATCACAAATAGAGATGATGTCTTCTTATTAGAAATAACATCAAAGTTTTACGCATCTCGGGACCATGGCAAAGCAGGTAGAAAGGAGCTATTCTTCTTCAATTTAAGCGAACACCCTTACATCTTAAAATCTATTGGAAATTATTGCTGAAATACAAATTTTGGCAATGTTGCCAGCAGCTGAAAAGAAAAGGTTTGGTATTGATAAGTCAACTTTGTGGTACTGGGATGGGAACCATACTGACGACGGCGAATAGATTTTAGCTATATACTACAAGTGTTCTCAAAGTCAGGTTGTTAAAGGCAGTGTGAAGGTAAACGTAGTTCCCTTTCTATCCTTATTGTTTTCTCCCCATATCTTGCCCCCATGAGCCTCTACAATACTCTTTGAAATAAAAAGTCCTAATCCTGTTCCCTTCTCAGATTTTGATACAAACTTTTCAAATAACTTAGACATAACTTCAGGATCTATACCCTGTCCCGAATCTGATACATAGACTACAGCTTGAGAAGAGCTAGGACTCTTATTTGTTCCAACTCTCACATTGATTGTCCCCTCTTTGGTGAATTTTAATGCATTTCCAAGCAAGTTTGATAATACTTGTGCTATTCTTTCAGGATCTCCCATGATTGCAAAGTGTGATATTCCGTGATCGTCTTCATCATTACGACCATCACTCAATTTTTGATAATTCATTGTGACTTTGCCATCTGATGGTAGGAACCTCTCAAAGTCGTGTACTACACTCTCAACTAATTCATAAAGATCTACCATTTCCATTGAG